>JBKJQX010000062.1:0-20120 GCA_046594875.1 Vicinamibacterales bacterium | reverse complement strand
AAGCTGAGCGTCAACGTCATCGATGAGAAGACCAAGAAAGAGTCTCCCATGGAGTTTGTCGTCACCGCCGAGACCAAGGTGCTCCGCGGCGACAAGGTCGTCAAGTACGCCGACGCCAAGATCGCGAAGGGCGAGCGGATTGCCGTGACCGTCAATCACGACGAATCCATGACCCACGCGACGGTGATTCGTCTGGCCGCTCTGGCAGGGCAGTCACGATGAACATGGCACCGCGCCCGACGAGGCGCACGTTCGTCAAGGGGCTCGCCGTTGGAGGCGCCGCGGCGAGTCTCGGTGTCTGGCCGGGGGCCGCCTGGGCGCAGGCCGAGACGCGCCAACCCACACCGGAGCTGTCAGGCACCTCGTTCGGTCTGCGTATTGGCGAGACTGCGGCGAACTTTACGGGCCAGCCCCGCACCGCCATCACGGTGAACGGTTCGATCCCAGCGCCGACGCTGCGCTGGCGCGAAGGCGACGAGATCACCCTGCGTGTGTCGAACAGCTTGCTGGGCGAAGACACCTCCATTCACTGGCACGGCATCCTGCTGCCCGCCAACATGGACGGCGTCCCTGGGCTGAGTTTTCACGGAATTCGGCCGGGGGAGACGTTCGCGTATCGCTTCAAGGTCAGGCAGAGCGGCACTTATTGGTACCACAGCCACTCGGCGTTTCAGGAACAGCTCGGCGTCTACGGCGCCATCGTCATTGACCCGCTCAAGCCCGCTCCGTTTGCGTACGACCGGGAGCACGTGGTCGTGCTGTCTGACTGGACCGACGAAGACCCCCAGCGAATCTTCAAGAAACTCAAGAAGCAATCGGACTACTACAATTTCAATCAGCGTACGGTGGGTCACTTTGTGCGCGACGCCCGCCGCATCGGGCTGGGCGCCGCGCTTTCGGACCGGGGGATGTGGGGCAAAATGCGCATGGCCCCAACAGACCTGTCGGACGTGACCGGCAGTACGTACACCTACCTGATGAATGGCACGGCGCCCGCCGGCAACTGGACGGCCGTGTTCAAGCCTGGTGAAAAGGTCCTGCTGCGTTTCATCAACGGTTCCGCCATGTCCTACTTTGACGTGCGCATCCCGGGCCTCAAAATGACGGTGGTGGCCGCTGATGGACAGTATGTCCATCCCGTCAGCGTCGAGGAGTTCCGCATCGCCGTCGCCGAAACGTTCGATGTGCTGGTTGAACCCACGGGCCAGGAAGCATTTACGATTTTCGCCCAGTCAATGGATCGCACAGGTTACGCGGCGGGCACGCTCGCCGTGCGGCAGGGTCTGCAGGCAGCCGTGCCCGAGCCCGATGCCCCTCAGTTACTGACGATGATGGATATGGGGATGGCGCACGGCGCCGCGGACGATCCGCACGCCGGGCACGACATGTCGGCGATGGGTGGCGCGGCGATGCCTGCTGCGGCCGGAGCCGGCATGCAGGTGCATCCCGACAGCGAAAAGGGCAGCCCCCTTGTCGACGGCCAGGCGATGGCACCGATGTCGCGACTCGACGACCCCGGTGTGGGCCTGCGCGACAACGGTCGCCGCGTTCTCACCTACGCGGATCTCCGAACGCTGTTTGACGATCCCGACGGCCGGGACCCTGGGCGGACGATCGAATTGCACCTGACCGGACACATGGAGAAATTCGCATGGTCGTTTGACGGCCTCAGGTTCGCGGATGCCGAGCCGCTGCGGCTGAAGTACGGCGAACGCCTGCGCATCGTGCTGGTCAATGACACGATGATGACGCATCCCATTCACCTGCACGGCATGTGGAGTGACCTGGAAAATGACGCCGGCGAGTTTCAGCTGCGTAAACACACCATCGATATGCCGCCGGGGACGAAGCGGGCGTACCGCGTGCGCGCCGACGCACTGGGGCGCTGGGCGTTTCACTGCCACCTTCTGCTGCACATGGAAGCTGGGATGTTCCGCGAAGTGCGGGTGGAGGAATGATGGCCTACGCACGTTCTTTGCTCTGTGTCGCCGTTCTCTTGCTCGCCGTTGCGGGAACATCGTCGGCGCAGTCGGCACCGCCGCCGCCACCGCCACCACCAGCCGGCACGACGCAGGCTACGCCAAAAGAACCCATCCCCCCGTTAACAGACGCGGATCGGGCTGCGGCGTTTCCGGCTGGCCTCGAGGGCCACGCCATGCACGACGGCGCCGTGAACTTCATGGTGCTGTTTGATCAGCTAGAATGGCGCGGCGCGCGCGACGGCGGCATCAGTTGGGAGAACCGCACGTGGATCGGCGGGGATGTCAACCGTCTCTGGCTTCGCACCGAGGGTGAGGGCGACGAAGGGCGTGTCGAGCGCGGCTTCGGCACCGCGCTCTATGGCCGGAGCTTCGCTCGGTGGTGGGACGTGGTCGCCGGCGTGCGACAGGACTTCGAGCCTGGACCAGCCCAGACATGGGCGGCCATCGGCATCCAGGGCCTTGCCCCGTATTGGTTCGAGGTCGAGGCCACCGGGTATGTTGGCACCGGCGGCCGAACGCACATGCGGTTGGAAGTGGAGTACGAACTCCTGCTCACGAACCGGCTTATTCTCCAGCCGTTGGTCGAAGCCGAGGTGTACGGCAAGTCCGACGAGGCGCGCGGGATCGGCGCGGGCCTGACCTCGCTCGAGACAGGCCTCCGGTTGCGCTATGAATTGCGCCGTGAACTGGCGCCCTACGTCGGCCTGACATGGGAACGAAAGTTCTTCGGCACGGCCGATTTTGCTCGATCGAATGGCAAGAATGTCGGCGGTGCCCAGGCGGTGTTCGGCCTGAGGACGTGGTTCTGAGCGGGAAGGCGCCGTGGTAGCGTCGGGAAGATCAGCGAGAGGAGATTCACTCATGAAGCGAGGCGTCACTGCACTGGCCGGCACGGCCGTACTCATCGCGGCTGGATTCGCGCTTCCAACCGCATCGTCAGTGGCCGTCGGCGCGCAGGCGGACATCCGGGTGCAATCCCTGGCCTCGCCCGCCGGACCGGACAGCTCGGGGCCGCAACTGACCGTATCGAGCAGAGGTGTGCTCCTCAGTTGGACTGAGCGGAGCGGACCCACCTCGAGCCTGAAGTTCGCAGAACGGACATCGGCGGGGTGGTCAACCGTTCGCACCGCTGCGTCGGGCACGGACTGGTTCGTGAACTGGGCCGACGTACCTTCGGTGATGCGGCTGGCCGATGGCACGTTGGCGGCGCACTGGCTACAGAAGAGCGGGCCATCGACGTACGCGTACGATGTCCGGATTGCCTACTCGCGAGACGACGGAAAGACGTGGTCGGCCTCGTTTCTGCCGCATCATGACAACACCAAAACCGAACACGGCTTCGCATCGCTCTTTCAGGCGCCGGGTGCAGGGCTGGGGTTGATCTGGCTTGACGGCCGCGCGATGAAGGCCGGCGGTGAACACGACGCCCATGCCGAAGGTGGCGGTGCGATGACATTGAGGTACGGGGCGTTCGACGGCAAGTGGAAGCAGGTCGCAGATGCCCCGGTGGACCTTCGCGTCTGCGAGTGTTGCCCGACGACGGCTGCCGTGACGTCTGACGGCGTCATCGCCGCGTTCCGTAACCGTACGCAGGATGAGATTCGCGACATCTACGTGTCACGTCTGGAGAACGGCAAGTGGACCGACGCCACGGCGGTGCACAATGACAACTGGCAGATTTCAGGATGTCCCGTGAACGGGCCTGTGCTGAGCGCGCGAGGCCGCGACGTCGTCATCGCCTGGTTCACCGGCGTCATACCGCCGGGACGAGTGTTCGTCGCGTTTTCGAAAGACGCCGGCCGCACATTTGGTCCGCCCATTCGTGTGGACGACGAGAGTTCACACGGACGGGTTGACGTGGAGTTGATGCCTGACGGTTCGGCCATGGCCACGTGGATGGAGCTCGGAGGCGGGCGCACGGAACTGCGTGCCCGTCGGGTTCAGGCGAACGGGTCTCGTGGGCAGGCCGTGACCGTCGCCCCGATGTCGAGCAGCCGGTCGAGCGGCTACCCGAGGCTCGCGCGGTCCGGGGCGGAACTCGTGTTTGCGTGGACCGACGTAGTGCCCACCGCGCCGGGATCGGCGGCCAAGACGAAGGTCGTAACCGCGTCGGGCCGGTAACGGTCCCCGCGTCCTGACCTGCACGTTACTCGCATAGTTGTGGGCAGGAGTTGACACAGTGACTGATTCACACGCACACCACACCGACCCTGTCTGCGGCATGACCGTGGACCCAGCAAAAAACAAGGGCGGTTCGTTCGAGTTCGAGGGGACGACGTACTACTTCTGCGGCCAGGGCTGCCGGCTGAAGTTTGAAGCCGACCCGGCAGGCTGGCTCAAGCGCGGGCCGAAGGGGATGGGCGCCCCTTCGACTCGGCCCGATGGGCCTCGCTCAGGGCAGGCCCCAGGACCCGCCTCCGCCAAGGCTTCGGCGGGCGAGCCTCGATCCCAAATCTGGATCTGCCCGATGGACCCGGAAATCCGCGAGTCCAAACCCGGGGATTGCCCGAAGTGCGGCATGGCGCTCGAGTTGGAAATAACGAC
Organism: Vicinamibacterales bacterium; assembly: GCA_046594875.1. Taxonomy (GTDB): domain Bacteria; phylum Acidobacteriota; class Vicinamibacteria; order Vicinamibacterales; family SCN-69-37; genus SYFT01. The sequence continues at coordinate 15,594 of JBKJQX010000062.1, read as the reverse complement.
GCTTTCGGCCGAGGAGCCGGAGAATCACGAACTCAAGGACATGACGCGCCGGTTCTGGATCTCGGCGGCGCTGAGTATCCCTGTCATGGCCGTCGCCATGGTGGAGATGTTCGGGCTGGCGCCGCTCTCGATGCGGTCGGCCGCGTGGATACAGTTCGCGCTGGCCACGCCGGTGTGCCTGTGGGCCGCGTGGCCGTTCTACGTGCGAGCCGTGAACTCGGTACGGACTGGCAACCTGAACATGTTCACGCTGATCGGACTGGGTGTCGGCGTGGCATTCGGTTACAGCGTGGTGGCCACGCTCGCTCCGGGAATCTTCCCGCATCAGTTCAGCCACAACGGCGCCGTGGCCGTGTACTTCGAAGCCGCGGCCGTCATCGTGACCTTGATCCTGCTCGGTCAGGTGCTTGAGCTGCGAGCCCGCAGCCAGACCGGGTCGGCCATTCGCAGACTACTGGGCCTGTCGCCGACCACTGCGCGCCAGGTGAAGGAAGACGGCAGCGAACACGAGGTGCCGCTCGCTTACGTGCACCCAGGCGACCGTCTTCGCGTCCGCCCCGGCGAGAAAGTGCCCGTGGATGGTGTGGTGCTCGAAGGCTCGAGCCGCGTGGACGAGTCGATGATCAGCGGCGAGCCCGTTCCCGTGCAGAAGGGGCCGAACGACAAGGTGGTGGGCGCCACGATCAACGGCACGGGCTCGTTCATCATGCGCGCCGAACGCGTCGGCGCGGATACGTTGCTCGCCCGCATCGTTGCGATGGTGGCCGAAGCGCAGCGCAGTCGAGCGCCGATACAGAAACTGGCCGATCGCGTATCCGGCATCTTTGTGCCGACGGTGATTCTGATTGCCATCGTGACGTTCACTGTCTGGAGCCTGGTGGGGCCCGAGCCGCGCCTGGCGCATGCATTGATTAACGCGGTGGCGGTATTGATCATCGCGTGTCCCTGCGCGCTGGGTCTGGCTACCCCGATGTCCATCATGGTGGCGACGGGCCGTGGCGCCACGATGGGGGTGTTATTCCGGAACGCCGAGGCGATTGAAGTGCTGCGTGATGTGGACACCCTGGTGTTCGACAAGACCGGCACACTGACCGAAGGCAAGCCGGCGCTCGTCAGTGTCGAGTCGGTCACGGCCGACGATCTCTCGTGGCTGCCACTCGCCGCGGGCCTCGAGAAGGGCAGTGAGCATCCACTCGCCGACGCCATCGTGAAGGGCCTCGTCAAGGAAATCGAAGCGAAGGGGCTGCACCCGGCTGTGACCGAGACGTTCGACTCGATTACCGGGCAGGGTGTGCGGGGCCGGGTCGGTGGCCGCGACGTGGCGATTGGCAATCGCGAGCTCATGCAGTCGGTGGGTGTGGACGTGACGCCACTGGCCACGCGGGCAGAAGGCTTGCGTGCGTTGGGGCAGACCGTGATGTTTGTATCGGTCGATCGGGTGTTTGCCGGGTTGCTGGGAGTGGCCGATCCCATCAAGGCCAGCACGCCTGAAGCCATTGCCTCGCTCAGAAGAGAAGGTCTGCGTCTGGTGATGATGACCGGCGACAACGCGACCACCGCGCAGGCGGTGGCGAAGCAACTGGGGCTCGACGAGGTGATTGCCGACGTGAAGCCCGAGGGCAAGGCTGCGGCCATCAAGAAACTGCAGGCCGAAGGCTGCGTGGTCGCCATGGCCGGCGACGGGATCAACGACGCGCCGGCGTTGGCCCAGGCGCAGGTCGGCATCGCGATGGGCACCGGCACGGACGTGGCGATGGAAAGCGCCGGGGTCACGCTCGTGCAGGGCGACCTCCGCGGCGTCGCTCGCGCGATACACCTGTCGCGCCAGACGATGGCGAATATCAAGCAGAATCTGTTCTTCGCGTTTGTCTACAACACGGTGGGCGTACCGGTGGCCGCGGGCGTGTTGTATCCGTTCTTCGGGGTGTTGCTGAGTCCGATGATTGCCGCAGGCGCGATGAGCCTCAGCTCGGTGTCAGTGATCGCGAATGCACTAAGGCTGCGAAAAGCCTGACGCAGTTACTGCTTCACAAATTCCAAGATAAGCCTGGCACTGATGTCGTTGCCCCTGGGATTCAGGTGTCTGTCCAGCGGAAAATACAATGGGCCTTCTGTGAGATACCTGGCCCGGAGCGGGGGCAGCAGGTCGAGGCATCGGAGCGTGTGCTGCTCGCAGAACGTCCTGATGGCTTCGTTCGGCTTGTCGGGTTGGAAAAACGTTGTCTTCAGCGACTCGTAGTTCTCAACCTGCACCTTGTTGGGAAAGACGACAAACAAGATGTCGCGGCCATGTGCCACTGCGATCTCGTTCATGTCCAGCATGATGTCCAACTGGCTCTGGAAGAATTGTCGCTCTCTGTCGGGTGGCGTCTTCAGGAACAGGTAGCTTGATCCTGAGTGGTAGAGGTTGACGCCGGTCCAATCGCCCAACGTCAAGAGCTGTCCAGTCAAAGTAGGTGACGACAGGGTCCTGTCCTTCACGAAGGTGTAGAGCTTCAAAGACGTCACAAAGTCCGCCAGCTCTCGCGTGGGGGCCGGCTCTTCATTCACCGGAGCTGGCTCCACGGTCGGCGTCCTGTTCGCAGCGTCGATCGCGATGCGGTCGCTCGAAAAATCGTTTCCAACAAAAATCCCGACCACCACAGTCTTTGCCTGTATGCCAAGGCCGAAGGCCTGCAGCATGAGTGCCTTGTATTCAGGCAGTGCGATTTCGCCTCCCATGCCGAAGTTGAACACTTCTTTCGGTGGCCCGGGTGTCTGTGCGATCGTCTCCATCAGGCTCGGGATCGTGCTCTCTTCCGAGACACCGTGCCCCATGACAAATGAGTCGCCAATAAACAGGATGTTGTCCGCGCGCTCCAGGTCTTCGCGGGTCCAGTTCCGGTCTCGCCGGCCGAACGCGTTCGCGATCAGCGAGTAGGCGAACTCTGTGCTCACGTACCGGCCGGTGCTGTTGGGCTCAAAGGACAGGTCGTCCGGGGCCACGTTGTGCAGCCCCCGGACCTGGGGCGCCCCCGCAAACAGATGAAGCGCCGCTTCCAGCACGCCAAGCGTCAGGGTCAGCGAAGCGAGGACCAGTAGTCCATTCAGTGTCACCGCGCGAGCCGTACCCATGTTGATCAGGCATGGATTATCGCATCCGACACGCAGTCACGCGATGCCTCTGTCAGCGGCATCTTCGAGATGGCCAGCCGGCTCAGGGGGAAAGGCATCGAGCTCTGCAGCACGACCGCGTCGTGGGAGCCGCAGGCGCCTGCTGGCCAGCGGCGACGAGGTGAGCGGCCACACGATCGCGGCCAGGAGCAGGGTGCTGACGCCAATACGTCGGACAATTTACTTGTGCATGGTGCGCACAGTCTACCTGATAGGATCGACCTGCACATTCATCGATGAGAGCCCCAACCGCCTCCAGGGGCCACCGCACTGCGATCGGCTCAGACACCACACCACGCACATGGCGCGAACGTGTGCGCGCACTGGGATACATCCGCCGGTTGGTGCGGCTGGTCTGGGAGACCCACCGCGGCTATGCGCTGGCGATGGGGCTGCTGCGCATCGCGCGTGGCATCGTGCCCATTGCAGCGCTCTGGGTGGGAAAATTGATCATCGACGGCGTCATCGCCGCGCAGCAGGCAGGCGCTGGGTGGCAACCCATCCTGAATCTCGTGCTCCTGGAAGTGGCGATTGTCGTTGTCGGCGACCTGCTCGCACGCGTTTCTCTGGTGGTGGACGGCCTGTTGTCCGATCTCTTCACCATCCGCATCAGCGTGCGCCTCATGGAGCACGCCGCCACACTCGACCTCGCGAAGTTCGAGGATCCCACGCTCTACGACCACCTCGAGCGCGCCCGTCGTCAGACCATCGGCCGCATCAGCCTGCTCTCCAACCTGCTCGGTGTAGGGCAGGGGGTTGTCACGTTGCTGACGATGGGCGCTGCGTTGCTGGCGTTTAACCCATGGCTGGTGGTGCTGCTGGTTGTGGCGATCCTGCCCGGCTTCCTGGCAGAGACCCGGTTCGCCGCGCTCCAGTATTCGCTCATGTTCCGCTGGACGCAATCAAGGCGCCAACTCGACTACCTGCGGCTCGTCGGTGCGAGCGACGCCACCGCCAAAGAAGTTCAACTGTTCGGCCTGGCGCCCTGGCTGGTGGCCCGATTCCAGCGGCTCTCGTGGATGTGGTTTCGCGAAAACCGGCAACTGGGAATTCGGCGCGCCGGAGTCAGCGCAGCCCTGTCACTGGTCAGCACCGCCGGCTACTACGCGGCCTACCTCATCATCATCTCGCAGACGGTGGCCGGCGCCATCACCGTCGGGTCGCTGACATTCCTCGCCGCCTCGTTCGCCCGAGGACGTGACCTCGTGCAGAGCCTTCTTTCCACGGCCAGTTCCATCTTCGAAGAGAGTCTCTACCTGCACGACCTGTTCGCGTTCTTTGAAATGCGGCCGACAATTGTCTCCAAATCCTGTGCGCGGCCGGTGCCCAATCCGATCCGCGCGGGCTTCGTGTTCGACGACGTCGGGTTCCAGTACGCGGGCAGCGATCGCTGGGCGGTGCGCCATGTGAGTATCTCCATCGCGCCCGGCGAGCGCATCGCACTGGTTGGGGAGAACGGCGCCGGGAAAACCACGCTGACAAAGCTGCTGGCCCGGCTCTACGAACCCACCGAGGGGCGGATTCTGCTTGATGGCGTTGACCTGCGCGACTACGACCTGGGCTCCCTGCGGCGCGCCATCGGCGTGATCTTCCAGGATTTTGTCCGCTACGATTTCCGGTTCGACGAGAACATCGGCGTGGGGGCCATCGATGACACGAAGGCGTATCTCGATGCGCCGCGACCTCCGGACGGACACGACGATGTGCCGGCGGTGATTCGCGATGCTGCGGACAATGCCCTGGCCTCTTCGTTGCTGCCGCGGCTTCCCGGGGGCTGGGGACAGATGCTGGGCCGGCATTTCGACGGAGGCCTGGAATTATCGGGGGGTGAGTGGCAGAAAATTGCGCTGGCCCGCGCCTACGCTCGCGACGCCCAGGCCCTGATCCTGGACGAGCCGACCGCGGCCCTCGATGCCCGCGCCGAGTACGAGGTCTTCCTCCGGTTTTCCGAGCTGATGGCCGGGCGCACCGCCGTGATCATCTCCCATCGATTCTCAACCGTTCGTATGGCCGATCGTATCGTCGTGCTGCGTCAAGGGGAGGTGCTTGAGGTGGGGACCCACGGCGCACTGGTGATCGCCGACGGACTGTATGCCGAGCTGTTCGGCATGCAGGCGCAGGGGTATCGCTAGGTGATCACGCACACGCCGTTGCGGGGGTTCAATTCTCCAAAATTACTCGACGATCTTGCACGGGTCAGGCTCTCGGCCGCCAGCGCCCTTGGGGGCCCCGTGGCTGTGCGTGTGGACTGGGAGTTGCATACGTTCAGCCAGGTCGTGCCAGAGACTGATGGCGGGATGATTCTCATCCGCCGCCGATCCCTGCTCCGTCGCATCTGGGGACACCGAGGATGAGCCTGGTATTCGAAGCGGCCGTGATCGTGGCCGTCGTGCTGTTGTCTCTTCGGCGTGGTGCATTCCTCGTCGCGGCTTTGCTGCGGTCGCGGCCGATGCCGGCGCAGGGCGAGCTTCCTTCGATAACCGTACTGGTCCCTGCGTGGAACGAGGCCGGAGCCGCCGAGCGACTCCTTGCGGGGCTGGCAAGGCTCGACTACCCCGGCGGGGCACTTTCGTTCGTCCTGGTGTGCGACGGGTGCTCCGACAACACGCCAGCGCTGTTTCATACGTGGGCCAACAGCCGGTCCGATACCCGGGTGGTGGAGTTGCCGCAGCGCGAGGGCAAGCCCTCGGCGCTCAATGCTGGGCTTGCCGAGACGCACGCGGACGTGGTCGTGGTCCTGGACGCCGACCTGGCGCCCCGGCCAGACTTCCTGCTGGAAGTGGTCAGGCCGTTCGCTGACGGCGGGGTGGTGGCTTCGGCCGCGTACTTGCGGCCGGCGAACGCGGATCGGAACATCGTCACCCGCTACGCCGCCGTGACCAGTTGGGTGCATCAACTCGTGACTTCGGCTGGAACAGATCGGCTGGGGCTCAACCCGCCCACTCTTGGTGCCGCCGCCTACCGCATGACCGCCCTGAGGAGGATCGGGGGATTTCCGGTGGTGCCCATTGGCGAGGATGTGGCGACCAGTGCCGCCCTCATCAGCAGGGGAGGCCGGACCCGATTTGTGGCGACGGCCGTCGCCGACAATATCGTGGTGTCGGACGTGGACGATTACCTGCGGCAGCACGTGCGGTGGTCGCGTGGGGTTTTCGGGAGTTGGCGGCCGAGTGCGACGGTGTCTTGGGCGCAGCGGGTGGAATCGGCCGTCTCAACGATTGGTTACGGAGATCGTCTCGTGTTCGCCGCTGCCGTCGCCGGCGCGATTGCCGGCGCGGTGCCCATCTGGGTGCCCGTGCTGTATCTCTCGATTCCTGGCTTGGAGATAGTTGGCGCGCTGCACAAAGCGGGCGTTCACCGAAAGATGCCGGCGTTTCTTTTTGCGACGGCTGCCGTCTTTGGCGTGGACCTGCTGGGTTCGGTCGCGGCGGTCGTGCTGCACCTGGGGCGGAGGCCCTCACTCTGGCACAGCCCGCGCGCCCGCCCGGTGGATGTGAACGCGAACCGATGACCGCCGAGTTGGCGTGCGCTGTGCTGAGCTACCAGGACGAACCATTCCTCGTGGAGGCGGTGCGGTCAGTACTCAACCAGGAGATTCCGGTTGAAGTGGTGGTCGTCAATTCCGGGGGCGGTGATCCGGCCCGGCGCCTTGCGTCGGCTGGGCTCGACGTGCCGGTGTACTCGGTTCCGCATCGCCTCTATCCGGGAGCCGTGCGCAACCTCGGGGTCGATCAGACTCGCGCGCCGTACGTCGCGTTCCTGGCTGCCGATTGTGTGGCCACTCCCGGGTGGGCCGCTGCCCGGATGCGGGAACACCGAGCCGGCGCGGCCGGCGTCGCCAGTGTCCTGACCAACGCCGTCCCCCAGTCATCCACGGCCTGGGCATCCCTGTTGCTCCTGCACAATCGGCGGCTTGCGGTGACGCGACAGAGTCAGCAACTCCTGTATAGCCTGTCGTACGACCGGGCGCTGTTCGACCGCTGTGGCCGCTTCAACGAGGACCTTCGCGCCGGTGAAGACACGGAGTTCAACGCCCGCTTCCAGCAGCGCGAGCGAACGGTGCTCGCACTCGACGCGATTACAGCGCACCGATATCCCACCGAGTGGCGCGCGATGTGCCGCGACGCGTTTCGCCGGGGACGGCTCCAGGCTCGAATGCAGGGCGCAATCGAAGGACGGTCTCCGCGCAATATCAGGGTGGCGCTGCAAGGACCGCTCAGCATGCTGAACGCGTGTGATGTCTCAGTGCGCAGCCCCGCATCTGAGCGCGCGGCGCTGATCCGATCGTGGCCGCTCGTCATCGCCGGTGGAGTGGCCTATACGGTGGGCGCATTGACGACGTCGGCGATGTCGCCGCTGGACTAGCGACGCCTCAGTCCACGAAGCCGCGACGCGTGTCCACGCATTGCAGTCTGAGCCCCCTCATATCGGTCAGATACTCATAGCCGATGCGCTGCCATCGCCGATCGGGATCGGCATGTTCGTAGCGCCGGCGGCGATGCTCGCGGTCATCAGGACGCAGCATGCCGAGGTGATAGATGGTGAGGTCTCCGTTCGGAAACCGTCCCAGTCGCCGTGCCTGGAGCGGCGCTTTGACGCCGTGGATGGGTGCGGGGTCGAACTCGTGGTCCTCGCGCGCCCGAAACAGCCGGACCACTCTCTTGCGGCCCCAGACTCCGTCCACTCTGTATTGATCAGGGGTGTCCCACAATTCCCGGAGGCGAACCGCGAACGCCGAATAGCCCAGCCACCCTCCGCGGGCGATCACGCGTTCGGCTCTTGTGCGAAACTCACGCTCGAGGCGTTCGTCGGCGTCCACGCACATAATCCATTCGGCGTCATGCCGCAGTGCGGCGGCGATCAGCGCACGATGATTCCCGACCTCGTCCCACGTCGGCCGGTCGACCGGTCTGCGGAGCACTTCGATCACCGCCTTGTGTTGGGTCAGCAGATCCGCCGAACCGTCGGACGATCCATCGTCGAGCGCGACAATGCCATCCACCTGCGGTGCCACATTGCGAAAGAAGCCAGGCAGGTGGCGCATGCCGTCCCGCACCGCGAGGAGTGCGATGAGTCGTGTGCGCCGGGCGCCGGTGGCGCGCAGCCCCCACGAAGGAATCATCCGGGTACCTCGACGCGAAATCCTTCGATGCGCGCAGCCGAGGCCAGGGCGGCGTCGCGGGTGACGAGGTCCATCCACTGCGGCTGATCCTCGCAGGCCACGAGCGCAGCCGCCAACTGGAATGCGTCCCCGGTCTTGAGTGGATGCACATTCACCAGCCGCTGGGCACGCAGCGTGGCCTTGGCCAGGTCCGCCACGCGAGACCACGACAGCCATCGTTGCAGCATCTCGTGACGTACGCCGGGCCACAGGTCGTCGAAGCCCGACGAGTGACGCCGGTAGCGGGACAGCGCCGAAAGGAGTTCGACGCTCGTGCCTTCCCAGACCACCACGCTCGGGTCTGACGACAGCAACGCCGCGCAGGATTCGGTGGCCGGCTCATCCACGAACAGCGGGAGCAACGCCGACGTGTCCCAAAACCTCACCAGGGCTCTTCGCTGCGCATTTGCAGGAGGACATCCGAGAGCGACGGGCTCCCGGCAGCGACCCGGACTGACGACCTGGCCCTGAGCCACGCCGCCGTGTCAGCCGGGTTGCCGCGATGGGTGATCGAACCTCGCTGGACCATCGCGTCGAGTGGATCGGTGTCGTCCGTCTCCGCCGCCTGCCTGAAGGGCACAATGCGCGCCACCGGACGGTCGCGATCGAGGACGACCACTTCCTCACCCGACTGCACCGACTTCAGATAACGGGAGAGGCTATTTTTAAGTGTAGCTATGTTGGCATTCATAACATGGCTATTATGGCCATATAAGCACACGCTGTGCAAGTGCCTGGCGCTACCCCCACCCGCGAATTCCTTGAACCAGCATCGTCAGACCCAGGGACGCGAGCACGATAGCGACCGCTGATCGGAACCACTCGTCGGGAACGCGCGCCAGCAGTCGGCTGCCGAACAGCGTGCCAATGGCCACGCCCACGGTTGCAATGGCGGCAAGTGGCCACACGGCCGCAACCTCGGAACCCACGGTAGCCAGATAGACCGGCATTCGCGCGGCATCCACGATGAGGCCGGTGGCTGTCGCGGTGGCGACAAAGCTGCGTTTGGGCAGATCGAAGTGCAGCAATGCCGCAGAGCGGATACCGCCCTGGTTGCCGACAAGACCCCCCAGCATCCCGGAGACGGAGCCTGCAATCCACGCGAGCGAGCCGTCGAATCGCATGCGCCTGGCCAGTCCTGACAGTTCGCTGGCCGCGACAAACAGCAGCAGACCGCCGAACAGGAGACTCAGACCCGGGCTGTTCGCCCATCCGTGTAGCAGGGCCCCGGTCAGGCCGCCTGCGGCGCTGGCAATTCCGAACCGCCACAGCACCTGGCGATTCACGGCATCTCGCAGCAACCAGAATCGAATCGCCGTCCCGACCAGGTGCGGGATGGACACGACGGCGACGGCGACCTTCGTTCCGACGGCCAGGCCCAATGTGGGTGTGAGGAGGCTGCCAATGCCGAACCCAATGACTGATGCCACCGCGGCAGAAAAGACCGCGACCACAAAAACGAGTGCCTCGAACATCCCGTGTAGCATGATCCTCTGGAGTTCATCATGACAAAAAACTGGCTGCCGTCCGTGAAGCCTCGATTGCCCCTGTTGGCCTTGTCGTCAATCCTGTGTCTCCCCTTCGGCCTCGGTGCAGAACATCCCATGGCGCAGACGCCCCAGGCCGCGCCCATGCAACACAAGCCAGGCATGCAACATACGCCGGACATGCAGCACGACGCCGGCCCGATGCCTACGCAGGGTGGACAAGCAGCGTTTGCCGCAATTAGTGAAATCGTAAAATTATTGGAAGCCGATCCGAAGACGGATTGGGCAAAGGTCAATCTCGAAGCGTTGCGACAACACCTGGCCGACATGGACACGGTGACCCTGCGCGCCCAAGTGAAGACTCGTGAGGTGGCGAACGGATTGGCCATGGACGTGACTGGCGATACCGCTGTGGCGGCCGCCATCAAGCGGATGGTGGTTGCGCATGCGACCATGCTCGACGGGATGCCCATCTGGACTGCCACTACAGCGCCCATCGCTGGTGGCGTTCGACTCACGGTGATGGCGAAGACCGCCGGCGATGCGGGCGTGGTCGCTCGTATCCGAGGCCTCGGATTCGCCGGCCTGCTCGTGCAGGGCGACCACCACACCGAGCACCACCTGATGCTGGCGAGGGGCGCCCACGTGCACTAACCGCCGTCGACGATCCCGTCTCCATCGCGTTCGTCTCGACCTTGGCGAGTTCGATCGGCGGCACGGGACCACCGGCGATGCCGACGCGGGCCCGGTGGGTGCTTTCATGGCCCAGTAGTCTACGCCTGATGTGTGCAAGGGAAAAGAACCCCAGTGTCGGAAAGAACCGGCGGCCCGGGACCGCACGGCGGCCGGAAAGTTGACACTAGCCGACGGGCCCGGTTGGCATGTACTCTGCAAGGAGTCAGGATGATGGTCCGTACTCGATTCCGCCTGTTAGTCGCCGCAGCGACGCTGTTTGCGCTCCTGGCGACAGGCGTGTCGCCGGCGGTCGCGCGTGTGATGGCGGGGGCCCCGGCCGACGATCACGCCTGTTGCCCCGAGTCTTTTCGGGAGACCGCCGCCGAAGGGCACCAGGACGGCGCGCCGATGCCGTGTTGCGCCGTTGGCAACAGACGTCAACCTCCGCCGGTCAAGGGCACAACTCCCATTTCCGGTGCGGCATCAATGAGCCCCTCGGGGTCAGATCAGTTCTACACCCCGCCGGTCCGCCCGGCGGCACCACTTCTGGCGATCTCCAGCATCCCGCTGGGCCAGATCCCTCCGCTCCTGCGCACGTCCGTCCTCCTCATCTGACGCAACCCCACCGTCCGTGAACGACCCGTGCGGGCACTTCTGCCTGCGCGGTGATGTCGTGCGTTCTCCGCTCGGGGAACGCGTTCGCGAGTGGAAGGCACGTCATGGTGAACAGGCTGATCGAATTGTCGTTGCGGTATCGCGGTGTGGTCCTCACCGTGTACGTCCTGCTGGGCGCGTGGGGCTATTGGGCCATGCGCACTGGCGCAGTAGACGCCATCCCAGACCTGTCTGACCACCAGGTGATCGTCTTCACGGACTGGGCGGGCCATAGCGCGCAGGAAGTGGAAGACCAGGTGACGTACCCGGTCGTGACAAATCTGCAGGGCCTGCCCGGTGTGCGCGTGGTCCGGTCCCAATCGGCGTTCGGCTTCTCGATGGTCTACGCCATCTTCGACGACGACGTCGAGCTGTACTTCGCGCGCACACGCGTGCTCGAGCGGCTGAGCCTGGTCACCAAACTCCTGCCCGATGGCGTGGTGCCCACGCTGGGCCCTGACGCGACCGGTGTCGGCCACGTGTTCTGGTACACGGTGGAGAGCGATCGCCATTCACTGACCGAACTCCGGAGCCTGCAGGACTGGTTCATCCGGTATCAGCTCAATGCCGTGCCCGGCGTGGCGGAAGTCGCTTCGGTGGGTGGCACCGTGCGGCAGTATCAGGTCAACCTTGACCCCGAACGCCTGCGGGGGTACGGACTGTCGGTTGGCGACGTGGTGCGGGCCGTGACCGCCAGCAACTCGAACGTCGGCGGCAACGTGCTCGAAGCCAACGGCGCGTGGTCGATCGTGCGCGGCGTGGGGCTCATTGCGTCCCTCAAGGACGTCGAGGACATCGTCGTCAAATCAAACGAGGGCGTGCCGGTGTTTGTGGGGGAGGTCGCCGACGTGACTGTCGGCGAGGCGTTCCGGAACGCGGCACTCATCAAAGGTGATCAGGAAGCGGTCGGCGGCGTGATCGTGATGCGCGCTGGGGCGAACGCGCGAGATGTGATCGCCGGCGTGAAGGCGCGGCTCTCACAGATTGGGCCTGGTCTGCCGCAAGGTGTGCGTGTGGTGCCGTTTTACGATCGGTCGGGACTGATCGATCGCGCGATTGGCACGCTGCGCATCGCCCTTCTGGAAGAGGTTGCGCTCGTGACTCTGGCCCATGTGCTGTTTCTGATGCACGTGCGGTCAATTCTGATTGTTACGTTGCCGCTGCCGCTGGCCGTACTGATGTCGTTTCTGGCGATGCGGGTGACGGGCATGTCGTCCAACCTGATGAGCCTGGCGGGAATTGCCATTGCCATTGGCGTGCTGGTGGACGCGGGCATTGTGGTCACTGAAAACGCCTTTCGCGCGCTCGAGCAGAAGGGTATCAATCCGAAACACCGGGTCGCAGTGTTTGCGGCCGTGCAGGAGTCCACGCGGCTGGTCGGCCGTCCCGTCTTTTTCTCGATGGCCATCATCGTGCTCGCGTTTGTCCCGGTGTTTGCGTTGACCGGGCAGGAAGGGAAGTTGTTCCATCCGCTTGCGTTCACGAAGACGTTTGCGATGATTGCGGCCACGCTCATGGCCGTCACTCTGGTGCCGGTGTTGTGCACGCTGTTGCTGAGTGGCAAGGTGCATGCTGAAGACCACAATCCCGTCATGCGGGTCCTGCGACGGGTGTACGAGCCGGCCCTGCGAACCGCCCTGACGCATCGGGTCGCAACACTGCTCACGGCTGCCGTGCTGTTCGTCTCGGCCCTGGCTGTCTCGACGCGCATCGGCACCGAGTTCATGCCGGCCCTGGATGAGGGCGATCTGATGTTCATGCCAATCAGCGACCCGAGCATTTCGCTGGCTGAGGCGTCGCGGATCGCCGCGGCGCAGAATGTCGCCATCGCGGCCCTTCCCGAGGTGCACGGGGTGGTGGCCAAAGTGGGGCGCGCCGATACCTCTACCGATCCGTCGCCGGTGAACATGACCGAGACGATCGTGCAGCTGAAACCGCGCGATCAGTGGCGCCCAGGCGTCACCACCGCATCGCTGCGTGCCGAGATGAGTCGCGCCGTTCAATTGCCTGGGGTGACCAGCATCTGGACCATGCCGATCATCAATCGCATCGATATGTTGTCCACCGGTATCCGGTCGGAGATCGGCGTCAAGGTGTTTGGCGCCGATCTGGATGTGCTCGACGGCCTCGCGCGTGAGATCGCCGCGGTGCTGAACACAGTTCCAGGCGCCGCCAATGTGTACCCGGAGCCGGTGGCCAGCGGCCAGTACCTGAACATCCGAGTGGACCGCGCGGCGGCCGCCCGCTACGGCCTCTCGGTGGCCGATGTGCAGGAAGTGATCGAGTACGCGATTGGCGAAACACTCGTGGGCATGACGATTGAGGGCCGGGAGCGCTACCCGATTCGGGTGAGGCTCGCGGAAAAATTCAGGGCAGACTCCACCGGTGTGGGCCAGACACCGGTGATGACCCCCACCGGACAGCAGGTGCCGCTGGCGGCGGTGGCGACCATCGAATCGGCGCGGGGCCCGTCGATGATTGCGGCCGAGAACGGGTTGGTGCTCGCCACGGTACTCCTCAACGTGCAGGGTCGGGATGTGGGGAGCTTCGTCGCCGAGGCGAGGCGCCTGGTGGCCGAACGGGTGGCGATGCCGGCCGGATACTTCGTCGGCTGGAGCGGCCGGTACGAGAACCAGGAACGCGCCCGCGCCCGTTTGCTGATCGTGCTGCCGATTGTGCTGATTGTGATCTTCGTGCTGCTGTACTTCACCTACCACTCGGTGGCCGAAGCGGCGCACGTCCTGCTGGCCGTGCCATTTGCGCTGACGGGAGGCGTCTTTCTGGTCTGGGCGCTTGGCTACAACTTCTCCGTGGCTGTCTGGGTTGGCTTCATCGCGCTGTTCGGCACGGCCGTGCAGACCGGCATGGTGATGGTGATTTACCTGGAAGATGCGGTGGCGCGTGCGACGTCGGCCGGTCATGGCGTGTTGACCCGTGCGTCGCTGCGGGCAGCGGTCATGGAGGGCGCACTCCTCCGGCTGCGGCCGAAGCTCATGACCGTGTCGACCGTGGTCGCCGGCCTGATTCCGATCATGTGGAGCACGCGCTCCGGCGCGGAAGTGATGAAGCCGCTGGCGGCCCCGGTGCTGGGCGGCATGGTGTCGTCGCTGCTGCACGTGCTGATCGTGACGCCCGTGATCTTTTACTGGCTGCGCTCGCGCCAGTTGCCACCCGAGCGCCCGAAAAAGACGTCGGGTGTCTTTTTAGAGGACAGTGGGGAAATTGGCCTAAAAGTAGGCCAAAAATGGGCGAGCCAGGAAAAGACGTCGGGTGTCTTTTTCCGCGAAAAAGACACCCGACGTCTTTTTGTCGGCGGGGCGGTGCTCGTGGCGGTGCTGGCTGCCGCCGGGTGGTGGGCCTTCGGTCGCGGACCTGTGGCGCCTGCGAATCTGATCGTCCTCCATACCGAGACCGTCGGTGATATCGAGGTTCGGCTGCTGGCCGAAGACGGTCAGACCGGCCTGACGCAGGGCCGCAGCCCGTTCTGGCTCGACTTCCGAATCGTGGCCACCGACGAGCCGGCGACCGTCAGTGATGTCCGTCTGTCCGCGTCGATGGCGATGCCGGGCATGGTTATGGCCGCGCCCGTCTCGGTTGAGGCTGCGGGGCCCGGGCGCTTCCGCGGCTCAGCAGAGTTCAGCATGGCGGGCACCTGGCGATGGTCCGTTGAATGGCAGGGCCCAGGTGGACGACGGTCCGCCGTTTTTGATGGAGAAGTCCGATGACGCAGGTGAACTTCCGCCGCAGGTCCTTCGTGATGTGTGCCGCGCTCCTGGCCGGCATGCCCGGCGCCGTCCACGCGCAGCCACCGCCTGTGCCCACCCGCGCGGCGCAGTACCTGGACGCGAAGGACGGGCTGACCATCGACGCCCTCGTGGCGATGGCCATTGAGCGCGCGCCGGCGCTTGCGGCCGCGCGTGCGCGCATCGATGCCGCTGCGGGCGATCGGCAGCAGGCAGGGTTGCGGCCGAACCCGAGCGCGTCTGTCGAACGCCGCGAGCAGTTCGGCGGCCTCGAAACCCAGACGCTCGTGGGAATGTCGTGGCCACTCGATTTGTTCCGGCGCGAGCCACGCGTGACCGCCGCGGAGCACCTCGTTCATCAAGCCGAGTCGCAGGTCGAGGACGAGGTGCGCGAGCGCGCGGCTCTCGTACGCGAACGTGCAGCCGCCGTTCTGGCCTCAGTGCGCCAATGGGAGATCGCCGACGGCCGCGCGGGTTTCGCGAAGACGCGGTTCGAGCTGCTGGCGGCCCGAGCGGAGGCTGGCGCGGCCAGGCCGCTCGATCGCGATCTCGCAGATGTCGAGTGGCGGCGCGCGCAAGCCGAGGTGCTCGCTTGGCAGTCGACGGTTGAACAGGGCATGGCTGGTCTCAAGTCCGTCATCGGAATGCCGGCAGATGTGCCCCTGCGCCTGGCGCTGCCCATCGAGGTTGTGGCCGCCACCCTGCCGGCCGTGGCAGCACG
>JBKJQX010000257.1:0-10463 GCA_046594875.1 Vicinamibacterales bacterium | reverse complement strand
TGCGAAACTCCTCGACCAGCACACCCTCGCCACAGCCCGCGTCGAGGACTCTGGTTTCCTTCGGCAGCGCCGAGAGGTAGTTGCGCACGTAGGTGAGCTTGGCGAGGTAGGTGGGGTAGAACTCCCAGTCGGGCGAAGGTTCCCTGTGGTAATCGCCGCGGACTGCGTACTCTCCCGTGGGGGTGCCGGTCATGCCGTTGCCGATTGTACCGCGTAGAATCACGCGGGGGTTCTGCGAATGGCTCGGTCGTGGTGGGTCGCAAGTCTGCTGGCCGTTGGCACGGTGCTCGGGGCCCAGGTGCCGGCACCTCAGGCACTTGGACTGAGTCTCGGCGGGCGTGTACGTGACGCCGCAACGCAACAGCCGGTCGCAGGAGCGGCCGTGACTATTCGGGGCACCGCCCCGCTACCTGACCCACCCACGATGGTCGCCGACGCCGAAGGACGATTTCGGTTCGACCGCTTGCGGCCGGGCACGTACGTGCTCGCCGCAACGGCACTGGGATACCTGACCGGAAGCGGTGAACACAGCGACCAAATGCCGCCTGCGGAGGTGAACGTCACACTCGACGCTGACACGCCGCAGACCGACCTTCAATTGCTCCTGGTGCGACCGGCCTCGATTGCCGGGGTTGTGCTCGATTCGGACAATGCGCCAGTCGAATCGGCCGCGATGGCTGCGTTCCGCGAAGTCTATGTCGCCGGCGTGCGCAGGTTCGCGGTCGGGTCGCTCACCGGGTCCGACGACGCGGGCCAGTTTCGTTTCAGCAGCCTCGCTCCCGGCCGCTACATCGTCTGCGCTACGGGCGAGCGCCTGACGATACCGATGGCCGCGCAGGCGTATGTGGACAGGGCCGCCACCAGCAACCCGCAGGAGCAGATGGCGATATCGCTGTTGTTTCGGTAGTCGAATATGAACCTCGGCGCCAATCGCGGATTCGCCGTGGGGGACTTCTGGCTTCGGCCAGGGAATGTGTCGGTCGGGCCGCTGGCTGCGAGTGACGGCCAGATCTGGAGTGCGCCGGACGTGTGCAACGGCAACGCGCGCAACCCGCTGTTCGCGCCGGTCATCACCTTGGCCAGCGGGGACGAGCGTGCTGGCGAGGCACTGATCGTGGACCTTGCGCCTGCAGTTGCTGTGTCGGGTCTGGCCACTGGACCACAGGGCCCCCTGGCCTGGCAGGGCCTCATCCTGGAGTCGGAAGGGTTCGACGCGCTGGGTTGGACGGAAGGCCTTCCCTACGCTTCCACGTCCACCGATGGGGCCGGCCGGTTCACCTTCCTCGGTGTCGCAGCCGGGAACTACGTGCTGCGCACGTATCGCATCCCACAAGTGCTCCGTGGGTCCCCGCCAGGAACCGCACCCGAAGGGGAGACATTGTCAGCGGTCGTGCCGGTGAGCGTCGGACGTGAAGCACTCACGGACCTGAGCGTCACCCTGACCGTGGCCGTCCAACCCAGCGCTCGTGTCGTGTTCCCCACGGACCGCACGCGCTGGATCGGCCAGGGTGCGCTACCTCGCCGGCAACGACTGGTCGATGTCCGCAACGGTTCATACTCGGTCGAGGGCCTGCCGCCGGGCGAGTACTTCGTGTGTGCGGTTCCGGTGTCAGCGTCGGGAAACTGGCAACACCCCGACAGGTTCGCTCAGTGGGCCGGGACGGCGCAGCGAGTCACGCTCGGTCCGCGCGAATCCCGGACGATCGACCTCACCCTCGGAGGCACGCGATGAGCGTCGCGGTGCTTGCGCTACTTACCGCAACGTTGCTGTTTGCGCCCGGCCCCACGCAGCAGGCGCGCGATCAGACGCTGGGTGTCCCCAAGGGCACCGGTACGTTGACCGGCGTCGTCATGACTCGCGGTGATGCGCCGGTGCCGGTGGCCCGCGCGGTGCTGAGCCTGTCGGGGGCACCCTTGCGCACCAGCCTGCTCGCAGTGACTGACAAAGATGGCCGCTTCGTGTTCCGTGACCTGCCTGCCGGACGATTCACTCTCGACGCACGCAAGGGCGGATTCGTGCGTGAGGTCTATGGCGTTCCTATTCCCGTCGGCGATGGCACCACTGACGTCTCGTTGTCGCTCGTGCGGAGTGCCGCAGTTGCCGGACGGATTCTGATGCCACCAGGCGCGCCGGTCTCGAGCATCCGCCTCCAGTTGTTGAAATGGGAGACGACGCGCGGCGCCAGAACACTGGTCTCCGCACGCGGCGGCGCTTTTACGTTGGCCGGCGATGGACGGTACCGCATCGGTGGACTTCCACCCGGCGACTACGTGGTGGTGGCGTACGGCTTCGGCCGACTCGACCGCAGGCAATTCGACGCCGCCGGTGGCGGTGCGGTCGTCAGCATGGCACCGGTCTACTCGCCCGGTACCACGGACCCGACACAAGCACGTGCGGTGCGAGTCGAGGCCGGTCAGGAACAGGTGCTCGATCTCCCGATGGACTTCGTGCCGACAGGCCGGCTTGAAGGACACGTGATCGGTCCTGACGGCGTGCCCATGCGCGGCGCCCAGGTGTCGGTCGTGTCAGGTTTGCCCGCCGTGCCCACTCCTCAACCCGTGACCACCGCCGCAGATGGCTCGTTTGTCATGACCGCACTGACGCCAGGCACGTACACCCTGGTGGCTCGTGGCGCCCCACTGGGTACGCCACCTCCCCAGGGCGGGACGTTTCTTGGCAACCAACCGAGGCTACCGTGGTGGGCAGAATCCACGGTGGTGGTGACTCCGGGCGGACGCATGGAAGGCGTCACGCTTGCCCTGCAACCCGCTCGCACCGTGCGTGGACGCATCGTCGTCTCCGCTGGGGGGATGCCGGTCAGCCCGGCTGCGCTGATCGTGATGCTGGCGGCCGATACGTCGTCGACCACGACGGTCGGTGTACCCGTGGTGGCTCCTGCGGCCGATGGCTCATTCGAGATTCCAGGCGTTGCGCCTGGTCGCTATCGTCTCCAGGTGACGCTCCCAGCCGTCCTCCAGGACTCAGCGTTCATCGTCGGCATGGACGCGGGCGGCACCGATGTGCTTGATAGCGCGTTTGCGGTCGGGCTCGATCGTGACGTTGACGTGTCGGTGCGTCTGACGACCCAGCCCAGTGAGCTGGAAGTTGAGGCGGCCGGGCAGGTTGTGGTTGTCATGCCGCGCGATGTTTCGCTCCGCGTCCCCGGCTCACGACGGATCGCCATGGCCCGAGCGGGTGCTGATGGTGTGGCTGTGGTGCGCGGGTTACCGGATGGTGATTACCTCGTGGCGGTGCTGCCCGAGCTGCCGGACGAGGCCGCGCGCACGGCCGAGTGGTTCGCGGCGCTTGCCGCGACGGCACGTCCAGTTAGCGTTCGAGAAGGCGCGCGTGTCCGTGTAGGTGGCCTTCCGTAGCGCGCTGCGGGTGAGTGAACCGCAAGTCGAACACACCCCAAGGGGGGCGCCTATTTGTGTATCTTCCGGTGACCAGAAGATATGATGATGAGCGACGCCATGCGCCCCTTGCGCCCCATGCGCGGAATGACCCACATCGAGATCGCCGCGCTGATCGCGGTGATTCGGCTCGAAGGCGACGCCTACGGTGTCGCGATTCATGACGACATCGAGGGCGTTGTCGGGTATCCGGTGTCTACGGCGGCCGTGTACGCCGCGCTCGACCGGCTCGAACGGCGCGTGCTGCTTCGGGCCACCATTTCCGCACCGATCGCCGTGCAGGGTGGTCGCTCCCGGCGACTCTACGCACTCACGGCAAGCGGCCGCACGTGTCTCAAGCACGAACAAACGGAGGCCAGTCGCCTCTGGCAGGCCTTGCCGATGAGTTTCACCCGGCGTCGCTGATACACTTTGCCCACCATGCTCAACCTGACTCTTCGTCGCCTCGGCGTCAGCACTCTGCTTCTGGCCGCGATGGCGTGGCCGCTGACCACGACTCCACGCGCGCAGCAGGTGGCTGCCGCCCCGTCGGCCGCATCCACCGTGCCGAAGGATTTGAAGCCGTTGCTTCTCGGTCGCCAGAGCGAGATGCAGATTCCCGTGCAGTGGTACACCGCCGACCGCCAGACGCTGGCCCAGAATTACCTGCCGGGTGTTGGCGGCGCGGGCGGTCGCGGTGGTGGTGGCGGCAGAGGCGGACGTGGCGCCGGCGCGGCCGCGCTGGCCGCTCAGCCCGCAGCCCCGGCCATCCTCCTGCCATCCCTCTCACGCAATCGCATCGCTCGCCTCAAACGGCTCGACATGGATTGGCAGTTGGCGCTCACCCGCATTGACGCGGCGCGCCTCTCACCGGCGGCGCAGGCGGACCTCGCGCAGTTGAAGACCACCATCACGAATAATCTCGCGACGCTTGATGCCGACGCGAAAGTCATTTCGGCGATCGCCCCGATCCTGCCGTTCGCGTCCGCCCTCACCGAAATCTACGAAGCCCGCGTGCGGGTGGACGTCATGGACGCGCAGGCGACGGCCGGCCGAATGACGAAGGTGCAGAAGGACATGGCCGCCGTGCGCGCCAAGGTAGAGGCCGGGACGATCCGCATCGCTCCGGACCTGGCGCGTCAGGCCGCCGCTGCGGCTGATGGCCTTCGGGCATCGATGGCGGAGTGGTTCAGTTTCTACAACTCCTATGACCCGCTCTTCACCTGGTGGATGAACCTGCCCTACGCGCACGTCAATAAGGGGCTTGAGGCATACGCCGCGCTGCTGCGCGATACCGTGGCCGCGACCACCCAGCCGAACACTGGACACGCGCCAGTCGATGCCGCCATCGCGCCGTCGGCGCCACCCCTGCGGCCTTCGGTGCCTGACCTGCAGAAGCTGATGGCCCTGCCACAGGACGAGACCATCGACATTGTGGCGGCGTTCCGCGGCCCGGCGGGCGGTGGCGGTGGCCGTGGCGGCGGCCGGGGCGCTGCACCCGGCGAGACACCGGCACCCGTGCGCGATGTCGCGTTCCATCGGGCGTGGCTCGAGTCGCTCAAGACGCTCGACTTCGACCGGCTCTCGCGCAACGGACAAGTGAACTACCTGGCGATCAAGCGCCTGTGCGAGCAGCAGATTGCGCGGGCGAACTTCGTCCCGCCAACCGACATCCCGCGCAAGACCGATAACAGCGGCATCACGGGTGCCGCGCGCGGCCGCGACGGTCTGATTCTCGATCTGGCGGACGAAATGATTCCGTACACGCCCGAACAGCTGATCGAGCTGGGCAATCGCGAATACGCGTGGACGGTCGCTGAAATGGAAAAAGCATCGGCGCAGCTCGGGTTCGGGTCCAACTGGATGCTGGCGCTTGAGCACACCAAGAACACGGCCGTCCCACCCGGCAAGCAGGCCGAGATGATCCAGGGCCTGGTGCATCACGCCGCCGACTACCTGATCAAGAACGACCTGATCACGGTCACCCCGGTCAACCGTGAGTCGCTGCGGATGGGAATGATGTCGCCCGAGCGGCAGTTGGTCAATCCGTTCTTCACCGGTGGCGCGATCATCAGCGTGTCCTATCCCACCGATACGATGGAGTACGACCAGCGGATTCAGAGCATGCGCGGCAACAACCCGGGCTTCTCGAACGCGACGGCGGGTCACGAGATGATTCCGGGCCACAACTACACGGGATACATGGGGCAGCGTCTTGCCGGCCACCGCGCCAACCTTGGCATCGGCACACCGTTTTACGGCGAAGGCTGGCCGCTCTACTGGGAAACCCTGCTCTACGACATCGGCTTCCACGACACCCCGGAGAAGAAGGTCGGCGCGCTCTTCTGGCGCATGCACCGCGCCGCGCGCATCGTCTTCTCGCTGAACTTCCAGATGGGGCGTTGGTCGCCGCAGGAAGCGGTGGACTTTCTCGTGAACGAAGTGGGGCACGAACGGGAGAACGCGATTGCCGAGGTGCGGCGCTCGTTCCAGGGCAACTACGGCCCGCTTTACCAGGCGGCGTATCTGCTGGGCGGCCTCCAGTTGCGCGGGCTTAAGGCGGAACTGGTGGACTCAGGTCAGATGACACTGAAGGAATTCCACGACGCCGTGGTGCTCCAGGGCTCGATGCCCTTTCCGCTCACACGGCTCGCGCTCTCGAAGATGCCGCTCACGCGCGACATGAACCTGGGCTGGAAGTTCTACGGGGAGCTGAAATAAGCCTGCCTCGGCCTTGAAGCCCAGGCCGAGCTACGTCGGACAGAAAAAGACGTCGGGTGTCTTTTTGCCTGCCGCCGCCAAAAAGACACCCGACGTCTTTTTCTATCGGCCGCCGCCACCGCCGCCGCGCCCGGTCGTCGTGGGCGGCTTGGCGCCTGGCGCGGTCGTGCCGGGCTGCACCGGGATGATCACGCCGGGGATCGTCGACGTCACCACGCCGCCCGGGCCCACGCGCAGGTTGGGGTTGGGAGTGGACTGACCCGCAGGCGGCATGGTCGGCGTCGTGGGCGGCCTGTCGCCGACAAGCGGACGCACCGGCGGAATCTCATCGTCTGGCGACCCCTGGATCATGCGGGGCGCGGCCTGCGGCTGCGGCGGCTCCTGGAACTGCAAACGGTTGGCTGGAGGCGGTGCCGCGGACGCACCTGACGAGCCACTTGACGTGATCGACCTGGTGGCCTGAATGAACACGGCCTCGACGACCGAGGCATCCGGGGCGGGCGCAATACGCATCGACGCACCGTATCCCGGCAGGTCGCGCAACAACGCGCGCAACACCGCGGCCTCGGGCTCATTGCGGAACTCCATCGGCCACACAGGCTCGCCGGTGAGCTTGTCGCCGTTCGTGATCCGGCTCCCGCCCTTGCGTGCCCATTCGGCCAGAATCTCGCGCAGGGTCACGTTCTCGGCCACGAGGGTTACCAGACCCTCGTTGAAGGAGATCTCCAACTTTCGGGCCTGCTGCGCCGGGACGGGCGTGGCGAAGGCGAGCAACGACGCGAGGACGAACACGCGCTTGATCATCATGGGAGCCTCACATCCATCATACGCCTTTGGACGCCCGGCGGACGCAGACGGCCGACTGCCCTCGGCGCTCGGTGTAATGGCGAAATGTCACAAATGTCCGAAATGGCGAAGTGTCTGCAGTGCGGGAGTGGCTAAATGCTCGAATGTTCAAGGCGCGCAATGAATGAATGACCTTGGAGCAGCAGATTCAACCATTGGAGGGCAAAGACATTCCCGCATTCTTCCCTGCAATGGTTTGTCCGCACTTCGCCATTTCGGACATTTGTGGCATTTCGCCATTTTCAGATGAGCCGAGAAATCCAAAGCGGCGAGTCTTTTTTGGGGAGGTCGCAGGAACGACAGATCTCTGGGCCGCCGTTTTCCAGATGCTGGCGCCGCACCCCGAGGTAGGCCGGGCCGTTCCAGACGTCCGCGATGGTCGAGGTCCGGAGATCGCCCAGGATGTGGCGGCCGTCGAAGTCGGCGCAGCAGAGCGACACGCGGCCATCCCACAACACCGTGAACGTCTGCCACATGCGGTAGCAGGGGTAATTCACGTCCGACGTCGCGTTGAGGGTGCCCGCCCAGTTGTGCAGGTCGGTGATGTGCACCTTGTCGGCAATCTTGCGCCAGTGTTCGATGAACTGCTGCTCGTCCACCGAGTTGTTCTGCCGCACGAACGAGAGAATGAGCTTCGGCCGCACCCGGCCGCTCGCCTTGCGCAGCCGCACCAGCGTTTCGATGTTGTTGATGACGACGTCGTAGTCGAGGTTGAGGCGGGTGCTTTCAAACACCTCTTTGCCCGAGGCGTCCACGCTGATGTTGATGGCATCAAGCCCGGCGTCGATCATGCCCTGCGCGATGTCCTCGCTGATGAGCGACCCGTTGCTGATCATGCCGACTTCGGCGATGCCACGCTCCTTGGCGTAGCGCACTTTCTCGACGAGCTGTTTGTCGAGGAACGGTTCGCCGTAGTTATGGACGCGGACGTGGGTGATGCCGAGGGTCACGCACTCGTCAATAACTTTCTTGTACAGGTCCATGTCCATCACGCCCTGGCGCCGGTGCATCTCGTCGCGCGGGCAGAAGACACACTTGGCGTTGCACAGGTTCGTGCTTTCAATCTGGACGATGTCGGGCCAGCGGGGCGTGCGCTCACGCCCGGCCTTGAGCATGGCCGCCCGGACGGTCTTGGCGTTCCTGAGCAGGGCGCGTTCGACGAGCTTGCGCGCGCGGGTGGAGAGTCCTGGCACGTTTCTATTCTCGCCTTGAGGCCGCAGCGGCCCTCTCGTGGTCGATCACCCGCTGCAGGATCTCGTTCAGGCCCACTTTGGGCGTATATCCCACGGCCGCGTTGATCTTCTGCAAATTGGGTACGCGTCGCGGCATGTCCTCGAACCCGGCTTCGTACGCCTGATCGTAGGGAATCAGGACAATCTTTGAGGCCGACCCCGTCATCGCCTTGACCCGCTCTGCGAGCGCCATCATCGAGATCTCTTCATGGTTGCCGATGTTGAAGACCTCGCCGATTGTGTCGGGAGACTCGGCCAACCGCATCAGTCCGCGCACCACGTCGCCCACATACGTGAACGCGCGCGACTGGGTGCCGTCGCCAAAGACCGTGATCGGCTGGCCGGTGAGCGCCTGGCCAACAAACGTCGGAATCACCATGCCGTACCGGCCCGTCTGTCGCGGCCCCACGGTGTTGAAGAGGCGCACCACCACCACGGGCAATTCGTATTCCTTGAAGTACGCCAGCGACAGGAACTCGTCGAGCGCCTTGCTGCACGCATACGCCCATCGGTGTTTGCTCGTCGGGCCCATGACGAGATCGGCCGTCTCGGTAAACGGCACGGCTGTGCTCTTGCCGTAGACCTCGGACGTCGAGAAGACCACCACGCGCTGCTTGCCGCGTTTGGCCTGCTTGAGTACCACCTCGGTGCCGTGCACGTTCGTTTCGATCGTCCGGACCGGCTGTTCGACGATGAGCTTGACGCCGACGGCCGCGGCCAGGTGAAAGACGACGTCGGAGCGATCGACCATCTCGCCCACAAGTGGCTCGTTCATCACCGTGTCGATCGTGCAGCGGAAGTTCGGACGTCCTGTCAGGTGGGCAATGTTGTCGAGCGACCCAGTGGAGAGGTCGTCGATGACCTCCACGCTGTGGCCCGCGTCGAGGAGCGCCTCGGCCAGGTGCGACCCGACAAATCCCGCTCCGCCCGTCAACAACGCTCTCATCGTCTTGCCATCTCCAGAATGACGTCCGCCGCCCGCGCGGCGGATGCCTGCCTTGGCCGAAGGCCGTGCCGAGCGACGAAGGCGTCGGCGGCAGCGGTCACAGTAGCCCGAACCTCCCGATCATACAGGAGGCGCTCAAGCGCCTCCCCAATCCCGGCCGCATCGACGCCGGTCATGACGCCCTCGTCTACAAACGGGCTCAGGTTGCTGGGGAGACCCAGGACCAGCGCCGGCAGGCCGAGCACGAGTGCATCGATGGCTACCGTGGAATTACGGGTGAGCACGGCGTGGGCCACCGACAGCACCCGGGCGAGATCGGTGTGGGGCGGCAAAATCGTCACGTTGTTGATGCCTGCGAAGAACGGCGCGTAGACCGCGCCGGTTTCGGCCGGGTGGGCCTTGATGGCCAGCCGCATGTCCGGCTTCTGACGCATGGCCTCTGCCAGTGCCGGCAGGGCATTGCGAACTTCGGTGAATTTTGCAATGAGGACGGCCAGCTTCTGATCCGGACCCGCGCCGCCGCACGCCTCGCGCATGGCAGCGCGATCCGCGTCACTGAACGCGGCCATGCGGGTGACCAGCGCGTCGAGCCCAGGGCTGCCCGTGACCTCGAGGCGATCTGCAGGGAAGGCGCCGGCCGAGCGCAGATGGGCTTCGGCGTAGCTGTTGAAGAGCAGGGTCTTGTCGGGCATCGGGAAGCCGCGGTCGGGTCGGGCCGGCAACATTTCGTCTGGCTCGTGAAGGTAGTTGAGCCAGTGGCGATAGATGAAGCCGTGTTGCAGGCCGACCGAGGCCACGCCACGGCGTCGTGCTTCGAGGACAAGCGCGCGGCCCCATCCGCCGGCTTCGGCGTAGGTGACGACGGTGTGGCACTTGAGGGCGTCGATGGCCGCGCCGGCTTCGTCCATCGCGCGGGCGGACCACGGCCATTGCACGAGGGCAGCGCCGCGCAATTCGTGCGCGAGCACGGGCCAGAGGTCGCAGCCGTGGACGAGGGCGGCGGCTCGGATGCCCTCGCCGCCGACCACGGCGTCGGCGAGCACGGCTCGGTCGCGCCAGAGCGCGAACGAGCCGCGCAGGGCGGACCACGGCGCCAGATCTTCGACCGGGGTGATCGTGTCGGACGTGGGCGCCGTGGTGATGGGGTCCCACCAGCGCCGCGTCGTGAAGTTGCGCTGGGGGCCCACGCCGACCAGGCGCAACGCGCCTGGTGCGGCGTGGGCGATCGCGTCAAGGACGGGGCCGATGTAGCCTTCCGTCCCCCCGTCGGCGTCTTCGCCTGCCCGCCAGAACGCGGTGTGAACGAACGCGGCAATCGCGCCTGG
>JBKJQX010000236.1:0-12215 GCA_046594875.1 Vicinamibacterales bacterium | reverse complement strand
TTCATGCGGTTGTCGGGGTCGAGGGCGCGCTTGATGGCGCGCATGACGTCCACGCCCGCGCCGTGTTCCTTTTCGAGCGACGCCATCTTGCCGTAGC
Source organism: Vicinamibacterales bacterium (assembly GCA_046594875.1). Taxonomy (GTDB): domain Bacteria; phylum Acidobacteriota; class Vicinamibacteria; order Vicinamibacterales; family SCN-69-37; genus SYFT01. The sequence goes on along the minus strand of JBKJQX010000236.1, from coordinate 12,118 downwards.
CGATACCGTGTTCGCCGGTGCAAGTGCCGTCCATCGCCAGCGCGCGTTCGACCAGCCGATCGTTGAGGCGCTTTGCGGCTTCGAGTTCCGAAGCGCTGTCCGGATCGAGGATGTAGAGCAGATGGAAGTTGCCGTCGCCGGCGTGGCCGACCAGGCAGATCGGGAACGGCGCGTCCTTGTTGTCCTCGTTGGTGGCGAGGATGCACTCAGCCAGACGCGAGATGGGAACGCATACATCGGTGGTCCATGAGCGCGATCCGGGCCGCAGGGCCAGCGCGGCATAGAGCGCATTGTGACGCGCCTGCCAGAGACGATCGCGGTCCTCCAACTTTGTTGCCCACTCGAATCCGTGGCCGCCGTGCTGCGATGCGAGGCCCTGCACCGTCTCCGCCTGCTCGGCTACGTGACGTTCGTGGTCGCCGTGGAACTCGAAGAACAACGTCGGCGCCAATGGATAGTTCGTCTTCGAGTACTTGTTGATTGCATCCAGCTGCGCGGCGTCGAGCAGTTCGATCCGCGCCACTCGTAACCCCAGTTGAATCGTTTCGATGACCGTATCCACCGCGCCAGCCAGCGAGTCGAACGCACACACCGCGGCTGACACGGCTTCAGGCACGGGATGCAGACGCAGCGTGACCTCTGTAATCACGCCCAGCGTGCCCTCCGACCCCACCAGCAAACGCGTGAGGTCGTAACCCGCCGAAGACTTTCGCGCGCGCGTGCCAGTGGTGATGACCGTGCCGTCGGCCAGCACCACTTTGAGGGCCAGCACGTTCTCGCGCATCGTGCCGTAGCGCACGGCGGTGGTGCCCGACGCGCGCGTGGCCACCATGCCGCCAATCGTCGCGTCGGCGCCAGGGTCCACCGGGAACCACAAGCCCGTGTTGCGCAGCGCCTTGCCGAGCTGCAATCGCGTCACACCAGCCTCCAGCGTCGCGTCCATGTCCGCCTGACTGACGCGCAGGATCCTGTTCATCTGCGTGAGGTCGATCGAAAGACCACCACGCAACGCATGGACGTGACCTTCCAGTGACGACCCCGCCCCGAATGGCACGACAGGCACACCGAAGGCCGCGCTCGCTTTCATGATCTCAACCACATCTTCCGTGCTTGTGGGGAAGCAGACCGCATCGGGCGCGGCGGGCACGTGGTACGACTCGCCGTGACTGTGATTCTCCCGAATGGTGGCGTTGTCACGAATCACCGGGCCCAGGCGTTCCTTGAGATGCGCGATAGCGCCGGAGGAAGACATGGACACAGTCTATGGGGGATCGTTGCGCTTCGCGGCGCTATGCGTTCAGGGATAGCGGCCCTTCACTATCTCCGAACGTCGTGATGTCATCGACGCCGAGCGCATGGAGCGTGGCCAGCATCGCATTGGCGAGCGGCGTGCCCGCGGGCGCCTTGATGTGCGTGCCGCCCTTGATTCGTCCGCCTGCATGGCCGGCGATAAAGAACGGCACGCGCTTGTGATTGTGCAGGTTCGAGTCGCCCATCGGAGAGCCGTAGACGACCACGCTGTTGTCGAGGAGAGACGCGTCGCCGTCGGGCGTATCGCGCATGCGTTCGAGCAGATAGGCGAGCTGGCCGACGTGGAAGTGGTTCAGCTTTGCGAAGTCGAGAACCTTTTCGAGCTTGCCGCTGTGGTGCGACGTCGGGTGGAACGCGCCAGTGAACCCGCTCTCGGGATAGACCCGGTTGGAGTTGTCGCGACCCAGCTTGAGCGCGAACACGCGCGTGATGTCCGACCGCAGCGCCACCAGCTGAAGATCGAACATGAGTCGAAGATGTTCCGTGAAACTGTCCGGCACGCCCACTGGCGCGTCGGGAATCACACGCGTCTCGCCGCTGGCGTTGAACTTCTCGACCGCTTGGAGCCGTCGTTCAATCTCGCGGATATTGTCGAGGTAGGCGGACATGCGCCGCCGGTCGGCCGCGCCCAGGTCCCGATTGAGACGGCCAATGGCCGTGCGGACCCAGTCGAGAATGCTGCGGTCATCGGTTCCCGCGACGCCGAACATCTCGTCGAAGACCACGCGGGGGCTGCGAATCATCGGCAGCGGCTGGGTTGGTGACGCCCAGCTGATGGAGTCGGTATACGAGCACGCGTACGGGAACCCGCATGCGCCGCCCTGGTTCACATCCTCGATGCACAACTGCATGGAAGGGAGCGGTGTCTGCTGACCGGCCCTGCCTGCGTAAATCTGATCGAGCGAGATGCCGGCCTCGACGTCCGCGCCGTCGGTCAGTTTCGGGTGCGCCTGCGTGAGAAACACGGCGCTGGACCTGAAGTGATCGCCGCCGATCTCGCGCGCGGTGTATGCCTCGGCGCAGGCCACGTCGGTGTTGCTGATGATGGTGAGGTGATCGCGAAATGCGGCCAGTCCGTTGAGGCTCGTCGGCGACAGGTCGAAGTCGCTTCCCACCGCTGCCGGCGCCCAGAGGTTCCGCTCTGCGCCCAGAGCCGAACTACCGGCGGCTCCGTGCACCATCTCGATACAGATAAGACGCGTCGGCGCCTTCGCGACGTCTCGGCCCAATGCCAGCGCCGGCGTCATTGCGTCGAGCGCGGGCAGGGCGATAGCGGCGCCCAGGCCCTTCAGAACGGCTCGTCGGGAAAGATGCTTTCGGGTAATGAATGTCATTGAGGCCGCGCCTTACGGAATGCGTCGCTGCTGACGACGCCGGTGATGAAGGCTGAGAAGCGGTTATCGTTCGTGGCGGCGGCTCGCACGATGGCGCGAACCGCCGGCATATCGCGGTAGGTAAGTCTTCGGCCAAGCGCGTACGTCATCAGTTGCTGCGCGAAGTTGCGGAGCACCATGTCCTGATGCGCGAGCAGCGCGTCGCGAAGGCCGGCCGTGCCATCCATCCGCCGGCCGTCATACAAGTCCGCCGCGGCGTCGATCGATACGCCGTTGTCTTTCACGCGCCAGGCGCCCGTGGCGTCGAAGTTCTCAAGCGCCATGCCGGGGGGGTCGATGACGCGGTGACAACCCGCGCATGATGGATTGCGCCGGTGCTCCTCCACGCGCTGTCGTGTGGTCAGCGGCACGCCGGCCTTTTCCGCCTTCGTTGAATCTTCAAGCGACGGCACATTCGGCGGCGGGGGAGGCGGTGGCGTGCCGAGCAAAACGTCCAGCACCCACTTGCCCCGCAACACCGGGGACGTTCGCGTGCCCAGCGACGTCAGCGTCAGGATGCTGCCCTGGCCCAGCAGTCCGCGCCTGTGCTCAGGCACCGTGACCGCGCGGAACTGCGTTCCGCGGATGTTCGGGAGGCCATAGTGCGTCGCCAGCCTCTCATTGATGAACGAGCGGTTCGACGTGATGAGGTCCATCACGCTCGCATCCCGCCCAATCACGTCCGCCACGGTCAACTCGGTCTCACGACGCATCGCTATCAGCAGCGGGGCGTCGAACGCCGGAAACAGTTTGCGATCGACGTCTACCTTCTCCAGGTCCTGGAGGCGAAGCCACTGCGCGGCAAATCGAGTGGCGAGTGTCGTCGCCCGTGGGTCGGCAGTCATCCGACGCGCCTGCGCGGCCAACTGTTCGGGCGTGTGAAGCACGCCGTTCTTCGCGGCCGCGATCAACTGGTCGTCCGGCCCGCTGCTCCAGAGGAAAAACGACAGCCTCGACGCAAGCGCCAGGTCGCTCAGCACTTCCGAGGTCCCGGAGGACTCCAGTCGAAACAGGAACTTCGGGTTCACCAGCATCGACTGCAATGCCAACCTGATCCCATCGTCAAACGATCCGCGCGCACGACCTTGCGCGTAGAACGTCACCGCGTCGGCGACGTCGAGATCGGAGGCCGCGCCTCGAAGGGCTCTGGAGGCGAGCTGGCGAATGATGGCTTCGGCACAGCGCGGTTCGTCGGCTTTGCTGCGTGGCGTGCACGTGAAGATTTTTCGGCGGCTTGGCGTCGGGGCTCCGGAGGTTCCCACGGCCTTGGCACTGACGCTCGCGGCGCCGCGCAGGTAGGCGGAGATGAGGGCGGGCGACACCGTCTGCACGTCTGCGATGTTGTCGAAGCCGCCACTGGCCGTATCCGGTGGAAGGATCGCCGACGGGTCGATGTCCACGGCCAGCAGGTCCTTGATGACGACCGCGTACTCCGCGCGGTTGAGTCGTTGAAACGGCCGCCAGCCCGGGTCGTTGAGTCTGCCGGTCTTCTCGTCAGCGCGGGTCTCGAGCGCCTCCACCAGCGCCGACATCACTGCGGACTCCGGCCGCTCCATGTCGGCAGGGGGCATCTGGCCGGCCCGCAATTTCCGGATCATCTTCTCGAGCAACTCGGCACTGAGCAACGGCGAAGCCACATTGAAGCGCTCCAGCACCAACTCGCCACTCCTGGTCGCCGCGTTGTGACACGACGTGCAGAACTCTTCGACCACGGCGTTCTGCTGCGCGTCCGTGATTGAAGAAGCGGGCTGCGGGACACCAGATTGCTGCGCCCACACGCCCGCCCCCATGAGAGCCGCGCCGGCGATGCTGACCGCGACGCAAAACTTCATACGCCTACTTCTTCACCTGCGCCAGCGTCCACGTCATCGCGCCCATCGGGCTGCTCAGATCACCGGCAAACGTGCCGTCGGACTTGTACTTGCCGGTGTACTCGATGCGGACGTCCTGACCGCCGGACGAACCGGTCGTCGCGAACTTCAAGACGCCATCCGCCAACGTGCCCTCAAGCGCCATCGCGCCCAGGTGATCGGACGTGGCCGTCCCCGTCACCTTGTTGCCCGCATGCTTCAGGTCCACCGCGATCTGAAGCTGGGCTTCCACAACGCTCAGCGTCCACTTGCCGGTCATGTCCACCGAAGCCGTCGGGGCCGCGGCTTGCGAGGGGACTTTCCGTTCTTTCAGACGCTCGGCCGTCCACTTGATCGAGCCGGTGCGTTCCTCGAACTTCGACAGCATCTCTCCTGCCAGCGCCCCGTCGGCGTCAGCCGTGCCGTTGATCGTCATGTCAGCCGACTCTGCCGTGGGGCTGGCATGCTGCGGCCCGGCCGGTGTCGCCGGCGCGGCGGCGCCACGAGTGGGAGCGGGCGCACGACCGAATGCAGGGCCTTTGCCTTTCAGCGTGAACTTGCTCCCGGCCACTTCCCCCGTGACCGGAAAGTCCTTGCCCATCATGATGAACACGCCCTTGAGCGCGTTGCCATCCTGCTCCAGGACCAGCGCGACGGGAATCACGTGGTCCCCGATCAGCGACATATTCCACGTGCCGGCAAGCGACGCCGGCTTTGTCTGACTCTGTGCCCCTGCAGCCGCCGGGATGGCGACGATGAAGCCGAGGGCGAAGACGATAGATAACGATCGAAACAATTTCATGGGACGCTCCTTGAACCATCACCCTAACAATCGCTCGCTGAATGCCCTCTGAACGCGGCGTTCATCGGGCGTTCAGATAAGCGAGCGGAAAAGGACAGGTGCCGCGCCTAAACTATCCCTGTGCGCCACTTAGCCTCAGAGTTCGGCGGTATCGATATCTATCTGTTCGACCAGCTCCAGAAAGGACGCATCAGCGCCACTGATCGCGTGCTGGATGCGGGGTGCGGCTCGGGGAGGAACTCGTATTACCTCCTGACTCAGGACGTGGATGTGTACGGCGTCGACTCGAATCCGCAGGCCGTTGCAGGTCTGCGTGAACTGGCGATTGAACTTGGCCGGCCGTCTGACTCTGAGCACTTCCGAGTGGAGCCGCTCGAGGCGCTCACATTCGAAGCGGACATGTTCGACGTGGTCATCTGCAGCGCAGTGCTGCATTTCGCGCGCGATGACCAGCACTTCGAAGCGATGCTGCGCGAGTTGTGGCGAGTGCTGCGGCCGGGCGGCCTCTTTTTCGCGCGATTGGCCTCGTCGATTGGAATGGAGTCGCAAGTCAGGCGAATCTCCGGTCGAAGATTCGCGCTCCCTGACGGCTCCGAGCGCTACCTCGTGGATGAGCAGCAACTGCTGTCGCTCATGGCGACGCTCGGCGGCCAATTGCTCGACCCACTCAAGACCACGATCGTTCAAGGCCAGCGGGCGATGACCACGTGGGTAGTGCGGCGCGGCTAAAGCCACTTTCACTTGCCTGTGGTACGTAGGGCGTGGCTTTAGCCGCGCCAATTCACGGCGCCCCTGAAGGGACGCCCTACGTATCGCTCTAAAGCCACGCCCTACGTACAGATAGCCGTCAGCAGCCACCGAAGCTGGCCCCCCTCGGTTACTCTGTGATCATGTCCCTGTTCTCGCTCGTCCTGCTGGCCATCTCGTTCCTGCCCCAGGGCCGAGGTGCCCAGGCGCCCCCCAGGGCGGCCTTCTTCACCACGCCGTACTCGCTTGCGGAAATGACGGGAAAACAGGCGGTGGTCGAGACTTCGAAGGGCACATTTGTGTTCGAGCTGTTGCCGAACGCTGCGCCAAACCATGTGGGCTTCTTCATGAAACAGGCGCGCGATGGCGCGTTTGCTGGCACCACATTTCATCGCGTGATCCGTTACGGCATTATTCAGGGCGGCGATCCCCTCACGAAGGATTCCGCAAAGTCGACGCAATACGGCACCGGTGGGATGAACCTGCTCAAGCGCGAACTCAGCCAGGAATCACACACACTGGGCACGGTCAGCGCCGTGCTTGCGCCGGGACAGCCGGACAGCGGCGGCTGGCAGTTTTTCGTGTGCGCCACCCCCCAGCTGGCGCTCGACGGCCAGTACACGATCTTCGGACGTCTGGTGGAAGGCCTTGAAGTGGTGCAGGCGATTTCGACGATCGACGCCGATGAGAAGGGCATGGCAAAGGAGCGCGTGGTCATTACGACCGTGACGATTCGCGATACACCGCCCCCGATGAAGCCGCCGTTCGTGGATGCGACCCTGCCCGAGATGGCAAAGGCCCGGGCCGTGCTTGACACCACGGCGGGTGAGATTGAAATCGAGTTTTTTCCAGACAAGGCGCCCGAGACGGTCCGCAACTTCCTGCAGCTGGCGACGGCGGGGGTGTTCGACGACACGCTGTTTCATCGCGTGGTTCCGAACTTCGTGATCCAGACCGGGGCGCCGGCCTTCAGGCAAACGCCGCTCACCGCCAGACAATCCGCGATGATCCACAACCTGGCGCCCGAGTTCACGAACACGCCGAACGTGCCCGGCATTCTCTCGATGGCTCGCAGCGACGACCCCGGCAGCGCCACGACATCGTTTTTCATCTGCACCGGCGAGTGCCGGGGCCTGGATAATCTGTACGCCGTCTTCGGCCGCGTCTTGCGCGGCATGGACGTGGTGACGAAAATCGCAACAACACCGGTGGACGGCGAAACGCCGAAGACACCCGTGCTTGTTCGGAAGGTGGTTGTGAACCGCTGACATGCCAAGCCCTGTTGGCCATGCAGTGGCCGGACTGATTGTTGCGCTCGCATCGGAGCGGCCACAGCCACGCGCGGCGTTGGCGCCCGTCCCCTGGACGTTGTTGCTCGTCTGCATGGTCCTGGCGGCGCTGCCGGACCTCGACTACGTCTATCCGCCCAGTCACCGTGGTCCCACCCATAGCATCGGCGCCGCCGTAATCGCGACGCTCATCGCAGCAGCTGTGACTCGATGGACCACCGGTCGAACCAGTTGGCGAATCGCCGCGGTGTGCGGTCTCGCCTACTTCTCCCACGTCGTCATGGACTGGCTCGGCGAGGACCCCACGCCTACCCCAGGCGTGAAGGCGCTGTGGCCGTTCACCGATCAGCTGTTCAAGTCGGGCCTGGATATTTTCAGGAGCACGAAGCGCCTCGCGGTGTTCGCGCTGCCGCAGCTGATCCACAACGTGATCACGCTTGCGCAGGAGATGGCCATTCTCGGCCCCATCCTTGCCTGGCTGTTGTGGCGCCGGTCGCGGGCCCAGCCTTGAGAACGCACCTCTTCAGCGGCGGCCTAAAATCGCCCTGAGCCTGGTCCTGAACTCATTCAGGAGGCCCTGCGACTCAGGATCGGACGCGAGATTGGTGTGCTCTTCCGTGTCGCTGAGCCGATACAACTCCTCGGCCCCTTCCGCGTTGACGATGTATCGGTAGCCGTGGTCGAGCAGGGCGTAGAGCGGACCGTGGTGGACGGGGAAAAACGCGGGCTGGTCGGGCACGCCATCGACGCTGGAGAATACGGGCTCGGCCTTCGTGGCATCAGCCAACACGTCGAACAGACTGGGCCCGCGAAATGTGTCCGGGCGCACCCCAGGCACGACGTGAGTCAAGGTTGACGTCACCGACCGGACGCTGACCGGTGTTGTCACGACACGGCCACTCTCGAGACGATTCGGAAAAGACATGATTAGCGGGACGTGCACGGCGGCGCTGTAGAGAGAATTGCCATGCCGCAAGGCGCCGTGTTCACCGAACTCCTCACCGTGGTCGGCCGTGACGACCACCAGCGTGTTGGACAGCTTGCCGCGCCGTTCCAACTCGCCAAAGAGCCGTCGCAGCTGATCGTCCTGATAGGCGATGGCCGCTTCATACCGGCGAAGGGAGAGCTCAACGGCCGAGTCGGCCGGGTCCATGAGCTGTTGAGTTGATGGGTCGGTAACGTCGTGGCCGGTGATGCCGAAGCGAGCTTCGACTGCAGATGGCGCCTCGTACGGGTGATGGGCATCGAGGTAGTTGAGAAACACGAAGAACGGACGTGGATCCTGACGGTCGAGCCACTCGAGAAAGTCTGCGCTTACCTGCGCACTGCCTTTTCGATCAGGCAGGCTCTCCTCTCCCATCACTCTCCTGACCCCGTCGCTGGACGCCAGGCGATCGCCAATCCTGGAGCCCCGCAGTATGTTCCAGAAAGAGACCGGATAGTCCTCATAGTGCGTGAACCCCCGGCCGATGCCGGAGTTCATGCCGGCGTTGCCCACGTTTGCGACGAAGCCGGCCGTAAGATATCCCGCGCCGCGAATCGCCTCCGCCACCGTAGGCTTCTGTCGATCGAGCGTGTGGTTCCAATCCAGACCGAGCTCAGTGGGCCAAAGGCCGGTCATGATGCTCGCATGCGTTGGGGTCGTCCACGGCGCAGGCGAATAGGCCTCTTCGAAGCGGACCCCCGACTTTCCAAGCCTATCCAGAAACGGCGACGTGTCACGAGTGTTGCCGTATGCCCCCAGGCTCTTCGCCCGCACCGTATCGAGCACGATCAGCAACACGTTGGGCGCATTGCCCGGTGGCGGCGCCACGCGGGAGTTCCGCCATGATTCCAACGCAGGCGCAGCCACAACCAGCGTGGTAAATCCAAGCCCGACGACCGCCATTCCCGCCATCGCAACCCTGCGTCCTATCCTCATGGCGAGTGTGGGATTGACCGCGGTCAGGCGCATGGCCACTGCGGCAATGCCGGCACCGAGCGTCACCGCAGCGATCAGATAAATACCAGTGATGTTGAGAGCCAGGCTGGTCCCAGCAAGCCAGACGGTGGCGCCCACGAACACATGCGTGCGCCGAAGGACTGGCACGATCGTGCCAGACGCCCACACCAGAGCCGCTCCCGTCAGCACCAACATCGAGACACCGAGTGGCCCTGTCCAGACAATGTTGATGCCCTGCTGGACATATCGGCCCAACCAGAGGTTCGCCACCGCAAGTCCGATGGCCCTCACTGATCCAAACAGGATTCCGACTGCGATGACCAGCCACAACGCCTCTGATGCCGATAAGGGCTGTTGCGCTGGACGCTGATTCGATATGGCTGCAGGCGACTGAGGCATGCGTGGACAAGAAATCTGATGCACGTCGCGTTCCAGTGGCAAGGACCGATGATTTCGCGCTGAACTGATCGTGCCGGACGTCCCCGATTTCAATCGCGTAACTTCTCGGCGATCTTTTAATCGATTCAGCGCAGCACTTCGACGGGATCGACGCGCGTGGCGCGCCGGGCAGGGCCGAGCGAGGCAAGTATCGCCACGGTTAACATCACGATCGCGATGACCGCATAGGTCAATGGATCGGTCGGCTTGATTTCGAAGAGCAGGTCCTTCATCCACCGGCTGAGCACGGCCGCGCCTCCGAGGCCGGCGACAAGGCCCACCACCGTCAGGGCCATGCCCTCGAAGACGACTGAGCGCACAAGATCGGCGGGCTTGCCGCCAAGCGCGAGTCGAATGCCAATCTCACGAGTCCGCTGCGTCACGAGAAACGCCAGGACGCCGTAGAGTCCCACCGACGCGATTGACAAGGCCACCCCGCCAAAGATCACGAACAGCAGCATGTTGAATCGTTCACGCGCCGTGAACTTCGCCACTACCTCATCCATTGTCGAGAGCGTCGCAATCGGGAGCCTTGCGTCCTGTTCGCGTACGGCCAACCTGATGGAGGGCAACAGCGCCGACGGGTTACCGCCAGTCTTTGCGAGGAAGAACAACGAGAACTCCTGCTTCTGCAGCGCGGCCAGATACAGCTGGCCTTCGCCGGCCTTGCGCGCGCCATCGTTCCTGACATGTCCAACTACGCCGACCACTGTCTGGAAAGGCCCCTTCTCCAGATCACCGCTGGTGGCAATACGCTGACCCACCGCGGACTGGCCGGGCCAGTACGTTCGCGCAAACTCCGCGTCAACGACCGCGGCCAGCGGCGCACCCAGGCTGTCAGCCTCTGTGAAGTCACGTCCTTCGAGCAACGGAATGCCGACGGTCTCGAAGTAACCGGGTAACGCCACCGCGTACTCCGCGTGGGGCTCCGGCACACCCTCGCTCACGGGCGGCCGCCCGACAATGCTGACCGAACCGCTCCATCCGTTGTTCGACATCGGCAGGGGATACACCGCTGAGGCGTGCGTGACGCCAGGGGTCGCGGCCAGGCGATCGCGCATCGACTTGTGGAACGCGAAGACTTTACTCCGCTCGTTGTACGTGGCGCGCGGGATCGAAAGCCGCGCGACGGCCACGCCGTCTGCCTTCACACCCGTCGGGACGCTGGCCATGGCGATGAAGCTGCGAACCAGCAGTGCCGCGCCCGTCAACACAATCACGGCCATCGCCACTTCGGCCATCACCAGCAAGCCGCGCAACCGGCGCCGCGGAGAGGTGGTGTCCGTGCCTCTCGTGGCGTCGCCCAGTGACGTCTGCGGATCCGCGTTCGCCTGACGAAGAGCCGGAATCAGGCCGACCACAACACCGGTCAGCACTGCCATCACAGCGGCGAACATCAGGACGCTGGCGTCGATGCGCGCGCTGTCGAGGCGCGGAATGTTGCCGGGATTGAGCGTCAGCAACAGCTGCAGACCACCCTGCGCCACGGCAACACCCAGCACAGCACCTGCCGTCGTCAACACCAGCGTCTCTACCAGAAGCTGCTGGATCAAACGGCGTCGATTGGCACCCAGGGCGCTTCGCACCGCGAGTTCCCGTTGCCGTGATGCGCCGCGCGCAAGCATGAGGTTCGCGACATTGGCGCAGGCAATCAACAGCACACACGCGACGGCGCCAAACAAAACGATGAGACCGAGGCGTACGTCGCCGATCATCTGTTCGATCAGTGACTGCGAGCCCAGCAGCCATACGTTTGGCGCGCCGTATCGATCCGGAAACTGCGTCTTGAATCCCTCACCAATCCGCTGGAGGTCTGCCCGAGCCTGGCTCATCGTGACCCCCGGCCGCCTCAGCGCCAACGTGACGAGAAACTGATTGCCGCGTTCGTCTTTCGTGTTCTCCCAGCTGACGGGAATCCACAGGTCCGCGCGATCCTTGAGGTAACCGACCGACTCGTCGGGAAACCGGATTTCCGGCGGCATCACGCCGATGACCGTCCGGGCGATTCCGCCAAGACTGATGGTCCGTCCGACAATCACCGGATCCGAGTTGTAACGCCTGCGCCAGATGGCGTCAGTCAGCATGACGACGCGGTTGGCGCCAGTGATGCCGTCGGAAAGCGCGAAGGGCCGGCCCTGCTGCGGCCGCACACCCAGGACGTCAAAGAGTTCGGGTGAGACTACGTATGCATTGACGCGCTCCGGCTCGCACTCGCCGGACGGGCAGTCATCCGTCAACGCGGAGATCTGCGGGCGAACGGCCGCGAACTGTTCGAAAGCCTGCGCCTGGCTTTTTACATCCGCGAACTCCGGCGGCGCGGTGGCTGCCTGCACCAGCTCGGTGGTGGGATACGAGTTGTAGAAGAC
>JBKJQX010000061.1:0-3437 GCA_046594875.1 Vicinamibacterales bacterium | reverse complement strand
CCAATCGGCGTGGCAGCCATGCTCCCGATGATACAGAGGACGGGCGGTTGGGGCGACTCGTCGACAAAAGGCTAGATGGGCAGGCCCACAAACGAAACGGGCGCGGAAGGTATCCCCTCCGCGCCCGTTCAATTACCCGATTCGATTCGAGATTACCCGATAGCTTGTCGAATCCCAGATTCCCCGATCACCGGCAACCGATAACGATTGCCGATTCAAGATTCCAGATCATCGATTCGACGTCCGCCCGGCGCCCCTAAAGGGACGCCCTACGTACGTCCTCTATTCCCCTTCGTCCCGGAACATGTAGTCCGCATCCGTGAGGTCGTCCATCTCACGCTGCAGCTCCAGTTCTTCCGGTGACGGCGGCGGCGGTGGCGGCGGCTCATCCGGGGCGATGCGCACGTGGCGATAAACCTCGAAGCCCGTGCCGGCCGGAATCAACCGGCCCATCGTCACGTTCTCCTTCAGGCCGCGCAGGTAGTCCACCTTCCCGGAGATTGACGCTTCCGTAAGGACGCGCGTGGTCTCCTGGAATGAAGCCGCCGAGATGAACGAATCCGTCGAGAGCGACGCCTTCGTGATCCCGAGCAGCAGCGGACGACCCTTCGCCGGCGTGAGGCCGAGCTGAAGTACGCGCTCGTTCTCTTCCTGGAAGCGGACCTTCTCGACCTGCTCGTCGATGAGGAACTCGGTCTCGCCAACGTCCTCGACCTTCACCCATCGCATCATCTGCCGAACGATGACTTCAATGTGCTTGTCGTTGATGCCGACGCCCTGCAGACGATAGACTTCCTGGATCTCGTTGACCAGGTACGACTGCAGTTCCTTCTCACCGAGCACGGCGAGAATATCGTGCGGGTTGCGCGGTCCGTCCATGAGCGGTTCGCCCGCCTGCACGCGATCGCCTTCCTGCACGTTGACGTGCACGCCACGCGGCAGTGAGTATTCCCTGGCCTCACCACCATCGTCGGGCACCACAAGAATCTTGCGCATGCCCTTGACGATGCCGCCCTGGCGGACCACGCCGTCAATTTCCGAGATGACGGCCGTTTCACGCGGCTTGCGCGCTTCCACCAGCTCGACCACGCGCGGCAGACCGCCCGTGATGTCCTTGGTCTTCGTCGTCTCGCGAGGAATCTTCGCGATGACGTCACCCGGCATGACCTGGTCGTTGTTGCCAACCATGAGGTGGGCGTTCGACGGCATGTGGTACCGGTTCATGACCTTGGCGTGCGCATTCGAATCGCCCGGCTCGGCGGCCACGATTTCAATCGCCGGCTGCTTCTTCTCATCCGGCGAATCGACAATGATCAGGCGCGACATGCCCGTGATCTCGTCCACTTCCTCGTGGACGGTCACCTTGTCGATGATGTCCTTGAAGCGGACCTGGCCGGATGACTCGGTGAGAATCGAGAACGTGTAGGGATCCCACTCCACTAAGACTTGACCCTTTTCAACGTGCTGACCGTCGCGCACCTTCAGGCGCGCACCGTAGACCACCGAGTAACGTTCGCGCACGACGCCCTTGTCGTCCACGATGTTGATGGAACCGTTGCGGTTCATGACCACCAGGCTCTGGCCGGCCGCGGCCGAAGCCGTATCGCGGCCAACAACCGTCTGCAGGCCGTCGAAGCGGACCGTGCCCTTGTGCCGGGTCTCGACCGTGGACTGGTCGGAAACCCTGGACGCCGTGCCGCCGATGTGGAACGTCCGCATCGTGAGCTGCGTGCCGGGTTCGCCGATGGACTGCGCCGCGATGACGCCCGAGGCCAGACCCATCTCGGCCATCTTGCCGGTGGACAGGTCGCGCCCGTAGCACTTCGCGCAAACGCCGCGGCGAGCCGCGCACGTCAGCACCGACCGGATCTTGACGCGCTCAATACCCGCGTCTTCGACCTTGTCGGCCAGCGCCTCGTCAATTTCCACGGCCGCATCGACGATGATCTCGCCCGATGACGGATCCGCGATGGCTTCGAGGGCCACGCGGCCGATGATGCGGTCGCCGAGCCGTTCGACGATCTCGCCGCCCGAGTCGATGATCGCCCGGGCTTCCAGGCCGTCCAGCGTGCCGCAATCGACTTCGCTGATGATGACGTCCTGCGCCACGTCCACCAGACGCCGCGTGAGGTAGCCGGAGTCCGCCGTCTTGAGCGCGGTGTCGGCCAAGCCCTTGCGGGCGCCGTGGGTGGAGATGAAGTACTCCATCACGGTGAGGCCTTCACGGAAGTTGGCCGTGATGGGCGACTCGATGATTTCACCCGACGGCTTCGCCATCAGGCCGCGCATGCCGGCCAGCTGGCGAATCTGCTGCTTGCTGCCTCGCGCGCCGGAGTCGGCCATGACGTAGACGGGATTGAAGGAACGCCCAGACTTGTCGAGCGCTTCCATCTCGCCGAACATTTCGTCGGCGATGGTTTCCGTCACTTCCGACCAGATGGCGATGACCTTGTTGTAACGCTCGCCGTTCGTGATGGCGCCATCCTGATACTGGCCTTCAACCTTGATCACCTCCGCACGGGCTTCTTCAACGAGCTGGCCCTTCTTCTCCGGGATGATGAGGTCGTCAATGCCGATCGAGATGCCGGACTTCATGGCGTGCAGGAAGCCCGTGTTCTTGAGGCTGTCGAGCATCCGCACCGTCGGTTCCAGGCCGTACCGCAGATGGCAGTAACGCACCGTCTGCTGCAGACCCTTCTTCTTGAGCAGGCCGTTGATGAACGGCATCTCCGGCGGCAGCGCCTCGTTGAAGATGACGCGTCCCACGGTGGTAGTGATGATGCTGTTCGTCACCGTTGTCTCTGCGGCGTCGAGCACATCCTGTGAATCCCGCGCCACGGTCAGGTCGATCAAACGACCCGTGTAACGAAGCCGAATCGGCGAGAGCGTCTCCACAACGCCCGCATCCAGCGCCAGCAACACATCGTCTACCGACGCGAACGCGCGGCCTTCGCCCTTGGCATCCACCTTGGCCTTGGTCAGGTAGTAGCAGCCAAGCACGATGTCCTGTGAGGGCACCGCGATGGGCTGACCCGACGCCGGCGAGAGGATGTTGTTGGACGACATCATCAGCACCGAAGCTTCGATCTGCGCCTCGGGTGACAGGGGCACGTGCACGGCCATCTGGTCGCCGTCGAAGTCCGCGTTGAAGGCGGTGCAGACGAGCGGATGGATCCGGATCGCCTTGCCTTCAACCAGCACGGGCTCGAACGCCTGGATGCCCAGGCGGTGGAGCGTGGGCGCCCGGTTCAGCAGGACCGGGTGCTCCTTGATGACCTCTTCGAGGACGTCCCAGACCACGGGGCGAGCGCGCTCGACCATCCGCTTGGCGCTCTTGATGTTCTGGGCGTGGTCGAGGTCGACCAGCCGCTTCATCACGAACGGCTTGAAGAGCTCCAGTGCCATGGCCTTCGGCAGCCCGCACTGGTGCAGCTTGA
>JBKJQX010000091.1:0-8391 GCA_046594875.1 Vicinamibacterales bacterium | reverse complement strand
GGCGCTCATTGTCGCCCCCGAAGGAGGCGCCGGCGACCCACTGCGCGAGTACTACCAGGGCGAAGGCCGTCCGACACGGCTGTCGGTGACGTTTGTCGTGCAACCCGAGCCTCTGGGCACGGCCGACGCGGTGTGGGCGGCCGCGGAGTGGGTGGGCGTTCATCCGTTCGTCGTGTTGAACGCAGACAATCTGTATGGCGTCGCCACACTTCGCGCGCTGCGATACGCCGGTGGTCCCGCGCTGCCCGTGTATGAGAGTGACGACCTCGTGCTGTCGAGTGCGATTCCGCCCGAGCGTGTGGCCGCGTTCGCCGTGTTGACGATGGGGCCGGATGGGATACTGCAGGACATTGTGGAGAAGCCGGGCCAGGCGGCGATCGAGGCAGCCGGGCCGCGCGCGCTCATCAGCATGAACTGCTGGCGCGGCGACCGCCGGCTGATGGAGGCGTGCCGTGATGTGGAGGCGTCGCCGCGCGGCGAATTCGAATTGCCGATGGCTGTGCGTCTCGCCATTCGCCGCGGCGTGGTGTTCCGCGGGCTGCCGGCGAAGGGACCCGTCCTCGATCTCTCCAGCCGTGCCGACGTCACCACCGTCGTCGCTCGACTCGCGACCGTGGAGCCGCGTCCATGAGTGTGGATTTCGGCGCCCGTCTCCGCGACGCCGGCTACGAACCGGGCGCGGCCCAGAGCCGGGCGCAGTGGCTGGAACGCGCGTCGGCGGAGTTTGTCCGCATGACCGGCGCACCGCCGTTGTGGCACTGGTCGGTACCAGGGCGCATTGAGATTTTTGGCAAACACACCGACTACGCCGGTGGGCGATCGCTCCTGTCCGCCGTGCCGCGCGGCTTCGCCGTGGTCGGCCGGCCCCGCGCGGAGCCTCTCGTGCGCGTGATTGACGCCCGCCACGGTGACGTGGCGATCATCGATATTCACGATACCGAGCGCGCGTGGCGGGGCTGGGCGAACTACGTGGCGGTGACCGTGCGGCGGCTGGCCGCCAACTTTCCCGGCGCGCCGCTCGGGATGGACATTGCGATCGCCAGTGATTTGCCTCGTGCGGCAGGGCTCAGCAGTTCGAGTGCGCTCGTGGTGGGCATTGCCCTGGCGCTGATTCGACGCGGTGGCCTCGATGCCCGCGATGACTGGCGAGAGGTGATCGCCTCAGTCGAGGACCTGGCCTGGTACCTGGGCTGCGTGGAGAACGGCCTGTCCTACAAGTCACTGGAAGGCACGCGTGGTGTGGGCACACACGGCGGCAGTCAGGACCACACGGCCATCCTCGCGTGCCGACCAGGCGTGGTGAGCCAGTACAGCTTCATGCCGGTGGTGGCCCATGGTGTGACGCCCATGCCCGAGTCCTGGCGGTTTGTCGTGGCCTCGAGCGGTGTCCACGCGGACAAGGCGGGGAGTGTCCGCGACAGGTATAACCGCGCCTCGCTGGCGGTGCGGGCGCTGGTCGCAATCTGGAACGCCGGGAAACCCGCCGCCGCAGCGCGGTCGCTGGCGGCCGCCCTGGACAGCCACGAGGACGCGGAAGGGCAGTTGCGGGACGCGGTCCTGCGGTCGGAGACTCCGGGGTTTACCCCTGAAGACCTCCACCGGCGTTTGACGCAATTTGTGCACGAAACTGCACGAGTGCCCCTGGCTGCTGCGGCGTTTGCGCGGGCAGACTTCGCGGAACTGCACAGATTGGCAACGGCCTCACAGGAGGGGGCCGAGCGCCTGCTGGGCAACCAGATTCCCGAAACAATGGCGCTGGTGAAGATGGCCTACGAAGAAGGCGCGTTCGCCGCCTCGGCGTTTGGTGCGGGGTTTGGCGGCAGCGTGTGGGCCGTGGTGCCGGCCCCGGGCGCCGACGGCTTCGGCGCGGCCTGGCTCTCGAAGTACCGCAACGCGTACAGGCACCGCGATACCGCCGACTGGTTTTCGGCGGTCCCTGGGCCGGGAGCCGTCGAAGTGGTCGCTACTGAATGATGATGCGGCCCAGGAGCCGGCTGTCTGACGGCAAGTCATGATCGTGAAACCGGCACGTCCGCGGGGAGTTCAGATTGCCGGTTTCGCGGCGCTGGCCGGGCGCGAGCAGGCCCACCTGATTGAGCTCGGGGCAGTCGGTGTGTTCCGGGTGCGGGTCGCTCGACATGTTGTGGGTCCGCGAGTCGTCGTTGATGAACAACACGCGGGTCCCGACCGCAATCTGGATGTCCCTTGGCGAGGCTCCCGCCGACGTGATCGTGATGGTGTTGGTGATCGTGGGGGGGGCGGTGGGGGGCGTGGGCGCGGCCGGCGTGGAGGAACCCCCACCGCAGGACCCGCCGGCCAGAGCGATGAGTGTCACGAGGACCGCCAGGGCGCCCGCTGGTACATGTAAAATAGGCCGCATATGGCGTACATCATTACCGAGCCCTGCATCGGCACCAAAGACACGGCCTGTGTCGACGTGTGCCCGGTCGACTGCATCCATCCGCGCAAAGACGAACCGGACTACGAAACGACCAGGATCTTGTATATCCACCCGGATGAGTGTATCGATTGCGGCGCCTGTGTGCCAGCGTGCCCGGTCGAAGCAATCTTCGCGCTCGACGAAACCCCGGAGAAGTGGAAGAGCTTTATCGAAGAAAACGCGGCGTACTACCGCAAATAGGTGGCGTCGCCGTACCTCGATTTTGATCGCGGGTCGTGGGCGGCTCTCCGGGTCTCCACGCCGCTGACGCTCGGCGAGTCTGACCTCACCGAATTGCAGGGCCTCAACGAGCGTGTGTCGCTCGAAGAAGTCGAGACCATTCATCTGCCCCTGTCGCGGCTGCTGAACCTGCACGTCAGCGCCACGCAGACGTTGCACACGGCCACCGACACGTTTCTGGGCGCCACCGGGCACGCGCCCCCGCCGTACGTGATTGGCGTGGCCGGCAGCGTGGCGGTGGGCAAGAGCACGTTTGCCCGCATCCTCCGCGCGCTGCTCGCGCGATGGACCAACCATCCGCGCGTCGATCTGGTGACCACCGACGGCTTCCTCCGGTCCAACCGCGACCTCGAGGCGCGCGGACTCTTGCACCGCAAGGGATTTCCCGAAAGTTACGACGTCCGTAAACTTCTGCAGTTCATGGCCGACGTCAAGTCGGCGGTCGGCGCGGTCCACGCGCCGGTCTACTCGCACCAGGCGTACGACATCGTGCCCGGAGAGTTTCAGGTCGTCGATCGTCCCGACATCGTGATTGTGGAAGGGTTAAATGTCCTGCAGACCGGCGATGGCTTGCCCGGCCGGCCGGCGCGCGCGTTCGTCTCGGACTTCTTTGATTTTTCGATCTACATCGACGCCGCCGAAGCGGATATCGAAGCGTGGTACGTGGCGCGCTTCCTGGCCTTGCGCGAGACGGTCTTCAAGGATCCGCGGTCGTACTTCCATCGCTATGCCAGCCTCACCACCGATCAGGCGATCGAGACCGCGCAGGATATCTGGCGGACGATCAACGGCGTCAATCTTCGGGAGAACATCCGGCCCACCCGCGACCGCGCCCGCCTGGTGTTCGAAAAAGGCCCCGCGCACGCCGTCACGCGCATTCGACTTCGCAACGTCTAGGTCCGCGATCTCAAAGCCGCTTCATCAACAGGCTTCTGGAAAACAGGATGTTACACGAGGCGTGAAGGGGATCGACTGCTGATCGGGCCTGGACGACGATGCGGCACGCGCGGTGATGATCAGCAGACAGGCCACCCGTTCAGCCGGCCGGCCGTCGAATGCGACGCACGTGTCCACGACCGATCCGGACACGCAGTTGTATCGCAAAGGCGATGGCCAGGCGGCGCGGCTGTCGTACCTGGGCCACGGACGGCGCGGGCAACAGCTGATCTCCTTCACGCCTCGTGTGAGCTTGGGTATTTCAGCAGCCTGCTCTAACGCGAGAGCCGCTGCTTGGCCTTGAGTCTGGCCGCACGGCGTTCGTCGGCCTCCGCCGCTTTTTCGCGTTCGGCGTCGGTCGACAGCGTCAGCGCCGGGATCGGGACGCGGCCGCCGTCCCGGTCAATGGCGACAAACGTGAGGTACGCGCGGCTGGTCATGCGGCGCGTGCCGGTCAGTGTCTCTTCCGAAAATACCTCGACCTCCACTTCGAGCGAGGTCTTCCATGCCGCCGTGACACGCGCCTGCAGGATGATCAGGTCTCCGACCTTGATCGAGTGCAGGAACTGCAGGCCGTCCACGGCCGCCGTCACCAGCAGGCTGCGCGTATGACGGTGGCACGCAATCGCGCCGGCGATGTCAATCAGGTGCATGACCGTGCCGCCCAGGATGAACCCCAGCGGATTGGCATCGTTGGGCAGCACGACCTGCACCATCTCGGTGTAGGAGTCAGATGGTGTTGACATGCACGGTGAACCGATGGTCGATGCTAAAAGTCGTATCCGATCCAGAACGAGAACTTGCGCTTGCGGAACGT
Source organism: Vicinamibacterales bacterium (assembly GCA_046594875.1). Lineage (GTDB taxonomy): Bacteria > Acidobacteriota > Vicinamibacteria > Vicinamibacterales > SCN-69-37 > SYFT01. The sequence continues at coordinate 3,958 of JBKJQX010000091.1, read as the reverse complement.
CTCGCTGCCGCCTTGTGAAGCAAAGATCAGATTCTCGTAGTCCTGGTTGAACATCGTCTTCCACGACCAGTCGAAGTGCATGGGGAAGCCGAGCAGGAAGCTCTGGAGGCCGATGCCATACGACGCGCGCGCGTCCTTGAGACGGAACCCCGAGACGACATAGGTATTGGTGTCGTAGACCGGGTCGTAGATGCCGGTGGCCGGGTTAAACTCGAAGCCCAGCAGCGGCGTCACCAGTTCCTGGTCACGAGTCCAGGGGCTGAACGACTGGCCGTTGATGCCGGCGCCGCCCACATTGAAGAACAACGTTCCGCGGACGCCGCCCAGCACGCCGAGGGGCGTGAGCATGGCCTCGATCAGGGGAATGCGGAGTTCCACGTTGCCGAAGAACGCCTTGTGGCCCAGGAACTCCAGGTACTCGTACCCGCGCATTTCGGAGTTGCCGCCAAACGGCAGGAACTCGGGATTGTCGCCCCAGCTCTGCAGCCCCCGCGCGCGGAACGCCAGCACGCCGTTGACGCCAAGCCGTTTGTAATAACGCGCATCCACGTCCACCGTGCGCCGCGACAGCGACTTGCTGAACTTGGGTGACCACGACACGCCGATGCTGGCGGTCTTGCCCGCCACGGGGCCGTACTCGCGAAACACCGTGGTCTCGTGCACAAACGTCAGCCCCAGCGGAATCATGTGCCCCGACTGGAACAACTGCGTGCCGAACTGTTGCTCCTGGTAGTCTTCGGAGAGCTGCTGCAGGGCGGGGTCTTCATACCGTTCCCGCAGGTACACGTAGCCGCCCGACAGCTCCACGCGTGAGTACCGGTTGAACGGATAGATGCCGAAGGCCGTCATGCCGCGCTGGGTACGCACGGCCTGCGCCAGGTCGCGATCGATGAACGGCGTGAGGCCCAGCTGGTAGAGGTACCCGTCGAGCTGGCCGTAGAAGAACGTGTCCTGTGAAAACGCCTGCAACGCGTACTGCAGCCGGCTTTCGATGTTGATGTAGGACAACGACAGCGTGCGGTACTGCGACACGGAGGCCGCAAAGAAGTTGACCTGCTTGCCGCCCAGCACGTCGCTGAAACTGATCTGCGTGCCGCCGAACAGGTCGCCGCCGCTGGTCACGCCCAGGTTCACCGGGGGCCGGCCGTCGAGCGTCATCTTTTCGAACGCGCCCTTGCGGTGCATGTTCTGCCTGAGCAGCGTGTGGCTCATCGGCGGCTGGAAATCCACGATGGGGGCCGGCGCACCGAAGTCGGACGAAGGGACGGTGACGAGGGGCTTTTCGCGATTGATGATGTGGATGCCGTTCTGGCCCTTGTTGTAGGACACGAACGCCACCTTCATCGCGCTGCCTTCGGGCAGCGCCACGGGCGAGACGTTGCCGGTGGCCGCGTCCGTCCACTGCTTCAGTTCGCCGTTCGTCACGTCAAGCGACCACACGTTCGGGATGTTGCCGTTGCGCGCCACCTCGGGTGTCAGCATCACCGCCGGGTCGGTGGCGGTCGAAGTAAAGACCACGGTCTTGGGGTCCAGGAACTTCGCGCCGGTGTCGTCGTGTGTGCCGAAGGTCAGCTGCGTCTTGGCGCCGTCGTCGAGTGCCACGCGGAAGAGTTTGTCGTTGCCGCTGATGCGCGCCGAATACACCAGCGAGCGGCCGTCGGGCGCAAACGACGGCGCGTAGTCGGCAAACGCGTCCTTGGTGACGTTGGTAACCTGGCCGGTGGCCAGATCCACCACAAAGATGTCGCCGGTGGCGCCCTGCAGACCTGAGAACGCCACGCGCGTCCCATCGGGACTGAAGGCCGGCGATTCGGGACCGTCAACGGTGTTGAGCGCCAGCTTCTGCACGGTGCGTCCGCTCACGACATCCTGGATGACCAGCGTCTTGGACTTCTCGGTCCGCGCGAAATACGCGAGGCGATCGCCCTTGGGTGACCACGTAATCCACGGCACCAGATTGCCGCGCAGGCCGCCGGCCGTGGCGATGTACTCGAAGCCGCGATCCTTGTCGAAGCCCTTCGTCAGGTTCTTCACGAATTGGCCGTCTTTGGCCGAGATCAGGATGATGTCCAGTTCCTGGTCGCGCGTGTTGCCCACGACCGCAGCGATGACGTCGCCAATGGGGGAGGGCTCAATCGACAGCACCGACACGTACGGCGTGCGGTCGCGGCGCGGCGCGAGGTCACGGCCGTAGTCGGCCGGGCGCTCCTTGTCGCGGAACGGCTTGAACCGGTCTTTGATGTACCGGTCGAACTGCTCGTCGAATTCCTCGGGCTTCAGGCGGAGCGCCTCTTCAAACGCGCTTTCACCGCCGCCAATGACGTTCTTGCGCAGCGAAAACAGGAACTGCCGAAGTCCGTCCTGGCCCCAGCGGCTCGAGATGAACTCAAACGCCGCGTGCCCCATCGAGTAGGGCAGCCGGCCCGACAGCGGCTGGCTCTCAAACTCGCTCATGCGCGGCACGTTGTCCGAGAGCGCCGCATCGCGCACCTGCATGAGGTCCAGCACGTTCCAGTACCCGGCCATGTAGTTGGCCAGGCCCTCATCCACCCAGAGCGGGATCGCCGACCCCAGGAGGCCGCGCGGGATGACGTCGAATTCGAAGATGTGCGTCAGCTCGTGCGTGATGAGCCGGTAGAGCTGGTCGGGCGGTTCGTCGATCGGCAACACCAGGCGGTCGCGATACGGCTCGGCAAACGCCAGCACGCCTTCCGGCAGTTCACTGCCCGAGATGTCCTGCTGCTGGAATTCGCTCTGCGTCTTGAACAGGACCACCTTGGCCCTGGTCGCCAGGTCGTGTTTGAGTTCAGAACTGATGCGGACGTACGCGCTTTCGAGATACCCCGTAATCCGTTCAAGATGCGGTTCGATCTCCGGGTAGTAATAAATCTCGAAGTGGTCGGTCTCGTAGATGTGCCAGTCGAACTTGTCGTACTTGACGCGATTTTTACCGAAGTAGGGCACGTACGGCGTCTGCGCCGATGCGATTGCGGGCGCCAGTCCAATGGTCAGGACGGCCAGGGCCAGGAACAGGACAGTCGTCATGCGCGAGCGGCGCATCACCATAGGGTTACCTCGGGAATCATCTCGTCGCACACGTTTCGATTCTTACACAAGTCTCACGTAGGTTACGGCTCCGGTCCCCGACCGGATGCCCCGGCCAGCGGTCTCAGGAATTAGCCGGCTTTCAGGCTGCTTTCTTGCGACAGCAAAGGTCATGCCTTGTGAAGATCCCAGTAAAAGTCACGCTGCGCTCACGCCGCGTCGTCATTCGGGGACAGCCCGAGGGTGACTTGTGGCCACCGCTCCGGACGCGATAAGGTGGAGGTGATGAAACTCAGTACGCCGTGGGTGGCCCGCTGGACGGTGGCGCTCGGCTTGGCCGCCACGCTGACCGTGTGGCCGCTCGGCTGCGCGATGGATGACCATGACGAGGGCGCCGCCCCGCCTGAAGGCGTGGAGATGGCCAAACTCGACTACACCCTGAAGGACATGAACGGGCTCGATGTGCGCCTGTCCGACTTCAAGGGCCGCCCGATGATCATCAACTTCTGGGCCACATGGTGTGGGCCCTGCAAACACGAGATCCCGGCGTTTATTCAGCTGGTGGAAAAGTACAAAGCCCAGAACTTCATCGTGCTGGGGATTTCGGTGGATGACAAGCCCGAGGACCTGCGCCCGTTTGCCGCCGAGTTCAAGATGAACTACCCCGTACTGGTGGGGCTGGGGCACGACGAGATGCAGGAGCACTACGGCGCGAACCCGCTGCCGATCTCCTGGTTCATCCGGGCCGACGGCTCGGTGGACTACAAGTTGACCGGCACCCAGTCGCTCGACTGGTTCGAGGGACGCATCAAGCGATTGTTCGAGCCCCGCACGGCGGAAGGCCAGTAGTGGCCGTGGCCCCCGAGTCCGTCCCCCTGGCCGCTGCGCGACTGGCCTGCGGCACAGCCACAGG
>JBKJQX010000011.1:0-13193 GCA_046594875.1 Vicinamibacterales bacterium | reverse complement strand
CGCGCAACAGGGCGGTCAGACGCGGCTGTTCATCCGCAAGCTCGAAGAACTGCAGGCCGCACCGCTCGGCGGTACCGAGGGGGCGAACTACCCGTTCTTCTCACCGGACGGGCAGTGGCTCGGGTTTCTTGCCGGCGGCAAACTGAAGAAGGTCTCGATCAGCGGCGGCGCGGCCGTCAATCTGTGCGATGCCGAGAACGGGCGCGGCGGCACATGGGCGGACGACGACACGATCATTTTCAGTCCAACGAGTGGGAACAACACAACGCTCTTGCGGGTGCCGACGTCTGGCGGAACGCCGGTGGCATTCGGCACGCTCAGTCAGGGAGCGACCACGCAACGCTGGCCCAACGCGTTGCCGGGCGGCAAGGCCGTGCTCTACACCGAGCACTCGGGCACCACAGGCTTCGACGCGGCCAACATCGTCGTCGCGTCCATCTCCGCTGACCTGTCGGCGAAGGCCGGTTCCGCGAAGGTCGTCGTGCCCCACGCGTACTACGGCCGCTATGTGCCAAGCGGCCACCTCATCTACATGCAGCAGGGCACACTCTTCGCGGTGCCCTTCGATCCGGTGCGCCTCGAGACGATGGGCCCGGCAGTGCCGGCGATTGAAGGCCTCACGTCGTCTCCGAGTTCCGGGGGCGCGCAGGTGGCGTTCTCGTCCGAGGGCACGCTGGTGTACGTGCCGGGCGTGGCGACGTCCAACGTCATCAATCCCATCGACTGGTTGGCGCGTGATGGCAAGACGTCGGTGCTTCGTGCGGCGAAGACTGAATGGGTGCATCCGCGGTTCTCGCCGGACGGTCAGAAGCTGGCACTGGACCTTGACGACGGCAAGCAGCGCGACATCTGGATCTACGATCTGGCGCGCGACACGCCGACGCAACTGACCTTCGACCCCGGCAGCGACGGCATTCCGGTCTGGACGCCCGATGGCAAGCGCATCGTGTTCGGGTCCGATCGGGCCAAACCCGGCGGTCCGCGCAACCTGTATTGGGTGAATGCAGACGGCACTGGCGCGGTGACCCGGCTGACCGAGAGCCCCGCCGATCAACGACCGATGTCGTGGCATCCGAGCGGCAAGTTTCTGGCGTTCATCGCTGCTGATGGCACCACGGTAGCCGGTCCGTCCGGCAGTGGCGATCTCATGATCCTGCCCATGGACGTCGACGAGGCGAAGGGCTGGACGCCAGGCAAGCCCACCCCGTTTCTGGCCACACCGGCGGCTGAGTACGCCCCGATGTTCTCACCGGACGGGCGATTCATCGCGTACTCTTCGAACGAGGCCGGCGTCGGCAGCGGCTTTGACGTGTATGTGCGCCCGTTCCCCGGCCCCGGCGGTCCATGGCGGATCTCGACGGACACCGGCGTCTGGCCACGATGGTCGCGCACCGCGTCCGAACTGCTCTACGTAAGTATGGGAAGGGTGATGTTCGCGCCGTTCGCGGTGGTCGGCGATTCATTCCGCGCGGACAAGCCCCAGCCCTGGTCGCCGGTGAGCATCCGAGCGATCGGCGACGCCTCCCCGTACGATCTTCACCCCGACGGCAAGCGGATCGCCGCCGCGGTGACCCGCGACCAGGCTGTCGTTCAGGACAAGCTCGTGTTCATGTCCAACTTCTTCGACTACCTGCGGAAGATCGCCCCCCCTAAGAAATGAGGCAATGGGCCAATGAGGCAGTGCCACTGACATCCGGCACCCGTCTTGGTCCCTATGAAATCGTCGCGCCTCTTGGCGCGGGCGGGATGGGCGAGGTGTATCGTGCGGCCGACAGCCATCTGAAACGATCGGTCGCGATCAAGGTGCTGCCCCCGTCGATGGCCACCGACGCGGATCGCCTCATGCGCTTCCAGCGCGAAGCCGAAGTGCTGGCCTCGCTCAATCACCCGAACATCGCGGCGATCTACGGGATTGAGTCGAATGCCCTCGTCATGGAACTGGTCGAGGGGCAGGACCTGTCGGAGATGATCGGCGGCCTTGACGTCTATGGCTATCCGATGGATCTCGCTGCCGAACGGTCTCTCTTTGTCGTGCGTGAGTTCTTGTTGAAGCACCAACGACCTGAGGTGGTGCGCTCGGCCACTCCACACCTCGCCGAATGTCACACCATCGATCGACGTCACCAAGTCCACGCGATTGGGCGCGATACCGAGCTGCACCACGTGGTCGGGTGACATGAAGTCTGCGGCCTCAAGACCGAGGCCGGCGAAGCCGAAGTCGGTGAGCGCCTGGATCAGGCACGCGGCATTCTGGGCGCTCGACTCGACGAAGAGATCGAGGTCCTTGGTGAAACGCGGCTTGCCATGAAACGCGACGGCGTGTCCGCTATGATCCGCCTCATGACTCTCGCGATACTCACGGTCGCCCTGTTGGCGGCTGGTCTCGGTGCACAGGTCCCGGGAGCGCCCGCACGAGGCGGGGCGGCCCCGAAAGGCCTCATCGTCGGCCGCGTCGTCGACGCGGGCTCGAACACGCCGATTCCCAGCGTGATTGTGACGCTCGCCGGCGCGTCACTCGGCAGCAGCATCCGGGTGCTCACCGATGCGCAGGGCCGCTTCCTCTACCGTAACGTGCCCAGGGGATCCTTCACACTGCGGGCGACGATCGGTGCCAACGTTGAGGGCGGCGGATTCCTGTGGTCCGGCTTCGGACCGCAGGTCGGGCCCTATCTCAACGGAGGCTACGGCCAGCGGCGGCCAGGCGGATTGCTCCAGTCGATCGATCTTGGAGACGACGAGCAGATCGACGATGTGGTTATCAAACTCTGGCAGGGTGGATCGATCGATGGGCATGTGTTCGACGAGGCGGGCGAACCACTGGTCGATGTGGTGGTGGCCGCACCGAGACTGAGCGCCGATGCCCGGTTGCAGAACGGGCCGACTGTGCGCACCGATGACCGCGGCGCCTATCACTTCGGCACGCTCGTGCCGGGTGACTACGTGGTGGTCGTCACGCAGACCCACTCCGCAATGCCGGCAGCCACGAATGACTCGCTCGCGTCCACGCCCAACAGGCCGCTCAGCGCGAAGCTGGCAAACACCGGGGCACGAACGTTCGAGGGAGGGATCGCGGTCGGCGGTTCGTTGATCAGCACGACGGCGTGGCCCAACGCCAACGCACTGCCCCCGGTCCCGGGTAATGACGCGTTGCACATCTACCAGACGACCTTCGCACCCTCGGCGACGTCGCTCGCCATGGCGACGCCGGTGACGGTCAATGCCGGCGAGGCCCGCATGGGCGTGGACATATCGATGACGCCGGTGCGCGCGGTCGCCGTGTCCGGAACCCTCGCCGACGACCTGGGCCCCCTGGCGGATTTCGGCGTCCGCTTGTTCACGCATGAAAGCGATGCCCGCTCCGTTCCATTCGATCTCGGAAGAACGTCCACCGACGCTGCCGGCCGGTTCGTGTTTCCGCTGGTCCCGCCTGGATCGTACCGGGTGGTGGCCCAGCGGTATGCAACGACGCGGTTCGGGCCGGATGTGGTGTTGCCGCCGCCGGGACCGCCGCGGGCGGCCGACCGCGTGGGCGCATCCGCAGAGCAAGCGATTGTCGTTGGCGATCAGGACGTGACCGACATCGCGCTGCAGCTCGGGCTCGGCGTACAGGTGTCCGGGCGCGTCGTGTTCCGTGGCACACGGCCCGCCCCAGACGCGATGCGCCAGTTGCTGGTCTTCGTGTCGCCGCTCGATCCCATTTCGCACAGCTTCCCTCCCCGGCCGTACTCGGTGAACCCCGATGCGAAGGATGGTTTCGCCATGCGCGACGTCGCTCCCGGGCGGTACATCTTGACGGTCCGCGACACGCCAGCCTCTGCGTTCCTCAGCGTATCGGTGGGCGGAAAGGACATGACCGAGCGGCCGATCGCGATCGAGGCGAAGGATCTCACGAACGTGACAGTCGAGTTGACGGATCGTCCGGCTGAGATTGTGGGAACCGCGCGCAGGCGAGCCGGCTCACCCGATGCCGACGCCGGGGTGGTCCTGTTCCCGACAGACCGCACCCGCTGGCAGGATGTTTACACTGGCGCGAGGATGTTCCGGAGCGCGCGTGTGTCGAGGACCGGCACCTTCAGTCTTAAGCCTGTGCTGCCGGGTGAGTACTTCATCGCCGCCATCGCCGACGATGCGACGGCCGAATTCCCGGACACGAAATTCCTGGAAGCACTGGCCGCCGCGGCAGAGACGATTCGGGTGGAGCCCGGTGCCGCCATGAGTGTGACGCTGACCACCGTCACTGCGCCTGTGGTCAAGGCTCCGTCACCGTTGGAGGCAGACGAGTTCATTCCGCATGGCCCACATGCGGATGAGCAGGTGGAACGCACGCCACCTGCGCAGACACTGCCCGTCACCGTCGTCTTCACAGGCGTCGTCACGACGGACGCGACCCCGGCCCGGCCGCTGCGGCATGCGATCGTCACGGCGACGGCTGCTGAACTCAGAGGGTCGCGACAGGTGGTCACGAACGACGACGGGAGGTTCACGTTCGCCGAACTGCCGCCGGGCCGCTACTCGCTGGTGGTCGAAAAGCCCGGTTACGTCAAGACCTACTACGGCAACAAGCGCCCGGGCGGAATGCCGGCAACGCCCGTTGCGGTCCTTGCTGGTCAGCCGGCACCGGACATCACAATTCGTGTGTCACGCGGCGCTGTGGTCGCCGGAGCCGTGCGTGATCAGTTCGGGACACCGGTCAGTGGAGCGCAGGTCAGCGTGAAGCAGGTGACCGTCGTGAATGGCGGCCGCCGCATGTCCGACGTGCCGAACCTGCGCGTGCCGGTTGCCACCACGGACGATCAGGGCCGCTATCGGATCTACGGCCTCCCGCCCGGTGAGTACGCCGTCTTCAGCTCGATCCCCGCCATGAACTACAGCAACGTGCGCGAGACCAACAGCGCAGACGTGGATGCTGTTCTTCGGGAACTGCGCGCAGGTCGAAGTGCGGCGGCGCTTGCGGCCGCACCTCCGACGCAGGTTTCGCTCTCCGGTGGATATCTGCCCGGCGTGCCCGACGCGGACAGCGCGCAACTGATTGCGCTTGCGGTCGGCGAGGAGCGGACGAGCGCCGACATTCTGATCGGTCCGCTGCGGGCGCTCAGCGTGTCGGGACTCTCGATTGGAGCGGGTGGCGCGCCGATGCGGCACATCATGGTGGCCGTCGTGAACACCGCGACGGGCTCCAGGATCGGCAGCGGCGGCGTCATCATGCCTGGACCCGACGGCCGGTTCACGTTGTCGGCGCTACCGCCCGGCCATTACACGCTCATGGGCCGCGCCGCGGAGAACGGATCGGGCGAGGGCGACCCCATGCCGTACTTCGCGGAGACCCAGTTCGTGTTGGGCGATCAGAATCTGTCCGGCCTGGTGCTGCAGTTCGAGCGCGGTGCGGCCATCGAAGGCCGGATTGTGCCGCCGGCGGGTACCCGTCCTGGCGCGGCTGCAAACGTTCGACTGGGCGCGACGCCTGTCGATTCGTACGCCTCGTTGGTGCCGACACGCGTGATCGCGACGACGCGGCCGGACGGCACATTCATCTTCGACGGCGTGGGTCCCGGGAAATGGCGTGTGACCGGTGCGTCCCTGCCGCCGACCTGGTCGCTCCGGTCGGCCGTGCTGGACGGACGCGACACACTCGACGCGCCGATCGAGGTGCGTCTCGGACAGCCCATCGCGGACCTCACGGTCACGATGACCGATCGGCCGACGTCGATCACCGGCACGATTCTCGACGCGGCCGGTCAGCCGACGTCGGAGTACTCGATCGTGGCCTTCTCCACCGATCGCGCGTTGTGGACCGTGCCGCGACGCGTGAGCAGCGTTTCGCGCCTCTCGTCGGATGGCCGCTTCACCATCACCGGACTGCCTCCCGGCGAGTACTACCTGGCCGTGAGTGCCGACCTCGATCCCGCCCAACTCAGCGAGGCGTCATTCCTCGAATCACTGGTATCCGCTGCGGTTCGTGTCACGATCGCCGAAGGCGAGCGGAAGGTGCAGGACTACCGGATTCGGTAGCGGGTCGTGATGATCCCGCTATAATCGCGCCACCCCAGATGAGCCTGCAGCCAGCCGACCGTATTGGTCCCTATGAAGTCATCGCCAAGCTCGGCGCCGGCGGAATGGGCGACGTGTATCGCGCGCGCGATTCCAAGCTGAACCGCGACGTCGCCATCAAAGTGCTGCCCGAGGCGTTTGCACTGGATGCTGATCGCGTCGCGCGCTTCACGCGCGAGGCCCAGGTGCTGGCGTCGCTCAACCACCCGAACATTGCGGGGATCTATGGCATCGAGATGCCGGAAAAGACGTGGGGTGTCTTTTCCGCGGGCAGTGGTCCCGAAAAGACACCCGACGTCTTTTCCGCCCTCGTCATGGAACTGGTCGAGGGGCGCGACCTCTCGGAGGTGATTCAGCCCGGAGGAATGCCGCCCGACGAGGCGGTGACGATCGCGCGCCAGATCATCGACGCGCTCGAAGCCGCGCACGATCAAGGCATCATCCATCGCGACCTCAAGCCGCAGAACATCAAGGTGCGCGACGATGGCACTGTGAAGGTGCTGGACTTCGGGTTGGCGAAAGCCATGGACTCGGGGACTCCGGGCTCGGGGGACTCCGCGAATTCCCCGACGCTGACCGCTCGCGCGACCCAGATGGGCATGATCCTGGGCACCGCCGCCTACATGAGTCCCGAACAGGCGCGTGGCCGGGCCGTGGACAAACGCACGGACGTGTGGGCGTTTGGGTGTGTGTTGTTCGAGATGCTGTCGGGCCGCAAGGCGTTCGACGGCGAAGACGTCACCGAGATGATCTCCGCGGTGATGAAGACCGAACCGAACTGGGCGGCGCTGCCCGCGGATCTGCCGGTCAACATCCGCACGATCCTCACGCGCTGTCTGACCAAGGACCGCAAATCGCGCATTCCGGATCTCTCGGTCGTGCGCTACATGCTCGACGACACCTCGTCGTCCGAACCATCACCGGCCCCGGCCCCATCCACAGGCGTGACTCGCAGAGAGCGTACGATCTGGGCGGCCGTGGCGACCATCGCGACCGCCACGGCCGTGTGGCTGGCATGGCCCACCAGTTCCGAACGCGACGCCACGCTGCCCATGGCGCGGTTCGAAGTCGCGCCACCGGGTGAAGGGCGGTTCATCGGCGCAGCGCCGCGCATGGCGATCTCGCCGGACGGCCGGTCGCTGGCATTTGCAGCGACGTCGAAAACCGGCGAGGCGGATCAGCTTTGGATTCGGCGCCTCGACTCAATGGAGGTGCTGCCGGTTGCGGGAACCCAGAGCACGCCTGACGCCAATCAACCGCAGTCTCCCTTCTGGTCTCCTGACAGCCGTCAACTCGCGTTCTTCGTGCAGACGGGTCTGCAGGCCGGTGGCCTGTCGCGGAGCAGCCGGCTGCGGACCGTGGACATGACCGGCGGCGCCGTGCGGACCATTTGTGACCTGCCATCCAACAATGCCAGCGGGACCTGGAACAGCGAAGGGGTGTTGCTGGTCTCCTCGCAAGGCACCAAAGGCATTCAGCGTGTCTCGGCCAACGGTGGAGTGCCAACACAGGTCACCACGCTCGACAGCACGACAACGGAGATCGCCCATCTGTGGCCGCAGTTTCTTCCAGACGGACGCCACTTCATCTATCAGGCCCAGACCGAAGCGCGAGGCGGATGGGCGATTTTTGCCGGAGCCCTCGACTCCGCAGCGAGACACCAGGTGGTGAAATCCGACTACGCGCGCTTCGCTGAGCCGGACCTGCTGCTCTACGTCGTCGGTGAGAATCTGCTGGCACAACGAATGGATATGGAGACGCGGACGCTCACCGGCGACCCGGTGGTGCTGGCCAGTGGGATGGTGAATCTGCGTGGGAACGGCCGCGCTGGCTTCACCGTGTCCGATGCGGGTGTGCTGGTCTACAGCAGCAATCCCGACCAGCAGTCCGGGCTGGCCGATCGGCGGTTGACGTGGCTCGATCGCAGCGGAAAGTCGTTGGGCGCCGTGGGGCCGCCGATCTCGGCCTTCAGCATTCGGCTCTCTCCAGATGACGCCCGTGTTGCGCTGGTCGAAGTGGCGGGTGACCGCGCGACCGGGCGTCAGTTGTGGGTGGCCGACCTGGAGCGCAACGTCAAAGCCCCCCTGACGTCGTCACGCCGCGCAGGAAGTCCCACCTGGTCAGATGATGGGCGACGCCTGGTGTTTGCGTCGGAGGCCGACGATGGGCGCGTGACGATCGCGGAGCGCGTAGCGAGCGGCGCTACCCCCATGACCGCGCTTCTGGGCGATGGCACCCGTGACGTATCTCTGGTGCCCCTCGACGAGTCCAGTGACGGCAAGCTGGTAGTGTTCACCAAAGCCAACTCCGGCACGCGGAGTCTGTACGTCTTGTCGAAGGCCGACGGCAAGGTCGTGCCGTATCTGGAAGACGGATTCGACCATCCTCACGCCTCGCTCTCGCGCGATGGCCGGTGGCTGGCGTACACGACGAATGAATCCAGCACGTACGAGGTCGTCGTGCAACCATTCCCGGACGCGTCGAAGGGCAAATGGCCGATCTCGACGGCCGGTGGCATCATGCCGCGGTGGCGGCGCGACGGGCGTGAACTGTTGTATGTCAATAGCATCGGTCAACTGGTGGCCGTGCCCGTGACCACCCATCAAGAGTTTGCTCCAGGCAAGGCGCAGCCGCTGTTCCCGCTGACATTCAATGTGGCGACCGTGAGCGCGGGCGCGTACGGCTACGACGTGTCTTCCGACGGGCAGCGCATCCTGCTGTCCGTCCCACCTGGCGGTCTGGGAAATGGCTCGGCGGCCGTGCCGTTGACGGTAGTCACGAACTGGACGCAACTGTTGAGGATGCCGAAGTAGCGACTCAACCGTCGCAACATCGTGGTATTCTTCCGTGAATATTCGACGGGAGTATCAATGTCTGCTATCTCATTAAAACTTCCGGAAGACCTGCTGGCGGCCGCCGGACGATGCGCCGAGGCGCTACGACTGACCCGAGCCGAGTACATTCGGCGTGCAGTCGAGGCCATGAATCGAGAGACTCAGGCCCGCACGCGGGCCAGGCGCCTGGGCGATGCGTCCCGCAAAGTCCGCGGCGAGAGCATGCGAGTCAATGCCGAATTCGCCGCCATCGAGCGGGACGTCGATGGCTAAGCGCGGCGAAATCTGGCTGGCCAATTTGAACCCGCGACGTGGGACGGAGCCGGGCAAGACGCGTCCCGTGGTGATCGTGCAGGCGCAGGCGCTAATGGACGCCGGGCACCCGTCGACCCTGGTGGTGCCGCTGACCACCCAACTGACGGAGGCGGCTGAGCCCCTTCGCGTTCGCGTCAGGGCGGCCGGCGGCCTCCGGAAGGACTCCGACGCGTTAATCGATCAGGTGCGAGCCATCGACAATGTGCGGTTGGTGCAGGGGCCGCTGCATCGGCTGCCTCCGGCACAACTTGCGGCCGTGTCGAGCGCACTCCTGGAAGTATTCGATCTCGTCACCGACTGAACGTGGATACTGCGCGACCTACCGCCGGGCCTCGTCCATCCGCAGGCGCTGGCGGAACCAGATGGCCAGCGCCTCCACGGTCATCCGCCCTTCGGCGACCAAGAGCGTCGTCTCGACGAAATCAGCGGGCGTCGCAGTGAATACCCCGGCGTTCAGCTCGATGAAGATCAGCGCCGCGTGCGCCGCGACCCGCTTGTTGCCGTCGACGAACGGAAGATTCAGCGCCAGCGAGTGCAACAGCGCGGCGGCCTTGGCCGCCAGCTCGGCGTACAGATCCTCGCCGTCGAACGTCATCGCCGGCCGGGCCAGCGCGGATTCCAGGCCGCCTCGATCGCGCAGTCCGCTGGCGCCGCCATAGCGACGGAGTTGGCCGGCGTGCAGGGACAGTGCCTGCGCGACCGACAGATAGCCGATGGTCACTTCGCGAGCTCGCGAAACGCTGCGTCGTACTTGTCGAGCACTCGCTTCGAGGCGCTCTTGAACCGATCGGTGACCTTGCCGCCCTCGACGAACTGCACGGCGGTCCGCACCACGATGGCGCCCGTCTGCGGGTGGACGGACACTTCGACCTCGTCGCCAGCTTTCAGCTTGAAGTCCTTGACGATGTCACTCGGCAACGTGACGGCGAGCGAGGAGCCGGTCCTGACGAGTTTGCGAGTCATGTCAGTATTCTATCAGTATTGATCAAAAGCGCGTGTCGTCGCGTGACCGTCACGCCCTCATGTGTTCTGGTATCCAGGGTCGCTCGGTGCGCCGCGCCCACCAGTGCGCAGCCGCCAGCATGAGGGCGGTGAAGGCGACATACGCGAGCGCCGTCTCGCCGAGCGTCAGCGATCGCTTCCAAGCGGCACTGAACATGCCGTACGCCAATTCCACGTGCACCCAGTAGACGAACAGCGACGTCTGGCCGAACAGCACCACCGGACTCCACCGGTGCGCGTTCGCGCGCGACATCCACCACCACGCTCCCGACAGCCCCATCGTCATCACCCCGTTCCTGATGAGGAAGAAAGACAGGGACGTGGTCCAGAAATTCGAGTTGAAGGGCGAAGGCACGAACGCGGCGATGGTGCCAACGACGACGGTGGCCGCGCCGGCCAAGGCGAGCTGGCCGTGGAAGCGGCGCTCTTCGGTGGCCGGGCGCGAGCGCGCAATCCAGACGCCGACGGCACAACCGACAAGCACAAAGGCCAGCCAGGGAAACATCGCGAACTGGCCCCATCCGCCGTTGGGCCTGATGTACGCCTCGAGTCGCGGGTGCAAGAGCGTCGGCCACCACCAGACTCGTGAGAGCGGAGTGATCACGACCAGGATGGCCGCAGGCACCAGCAGCCAGGCGACGCGGCGCTTCAGGGCGTCGCTGCGGCCCCAGCACCACGCGGTGACGACCATGCCAAGACCCAGGATGTTGAGGATGTCGGGCTTGAAGATGCTGTCCACACGGGCCCAGGGATTGCCGAGGAACGACTGAAGCCGGAAGATGTGCGCGAACAGAAACACCTGCCAACCGCGCTTCTGTACAGCCCAGGCCGCCTCACGAAGTGACTTTCCTTTTCGCTGATGAGAGGCGGCGGCAAACGGGATGGCCACGCCAGCAAGAAACAGGAACAGCGGCGCGGCTGTGCCGCCGATGAGCGCCAGTACCGTGAAGACGCCACCTTGTCGCGAGGCATCGGTGCTCCAGGCATCCACCACGTGCCATTCGATCATGAACAGCACGGCAACCCCACGCAGCCAATCGATGTAGGGGCGTCTTGGGGACCGAGGCATGGAGGGGGACGGGTGTCGATCTGCGGCAGGCTCCGAAATAAAGACGTCGGGTGTCTTTTTGCTGGCCTCAGCCAAAAAGACACCCGACGTCTTTATTCCAAGGCCTTCCACAGATCGACACCCGTCCCCTTACTTGGAAACCGTGAATGAAGTAGTGAACGCGATGTCGGTCCGGATGGAGTTGGACACCGAGCAGTACTTCTCGTGCGAGAGCGCCAGCGCGCGCTCCACGGCATCTTCGGGGATGTCGCCTGTGACCTCGAACCGCAGGTGCATCGCCGTGTAGCGCTTCGGGTAGTCGGCCGCACGCTCGCCGTCGAAATGCACCTTGAGGCCTTTCAGTTCGTGGCGACCCTTCTGCAGGATGTGCACCACATCCATCCCCATGCAGGCCATCGCCGCGTAGGCCAGCGCATGCATTGGGGACGCCACGCCGGGCGTGCTGCTTTCGAGACGAATCGCCGGCGAGCCGGCACCGTTGACGAACGTGAGATCACCTTGCCAGTCGAGCATCAGAGCAGACATGGGGAGATCTTATATTCGATCGACGTTATTGAGGGTTGAGGATTGAGCGATTGAGGATCGGGATTACGGATGGCTGATCGGAGATTGCGGATTGGAATTGATGGATTGCGCGAATTGAGGGATTGCGGAATTTCGGTGTGGCGCGATTGAGGGATTGAGGCGGCACGGCAAACTCCGGCTGCCGTGCCCCCGCCGTCTGCGGTGCTTTACAGAATGCGGAACAGACCGGTAACATCCCGCCATCTCCCTGGCTGCCCCACCTCCCCCGTCCGCGCGTCCGCCACGTGTCACCGCTGTCGATCTCGGTGAGGCCCTGGCAAAGCTCTACACCTTTCGTCACCTCGCGCCTGAATCCCGAGACCGTCTTGCCGGGTTGTGCGCCCTTCGCACCTGTGAACCGGGCGACACGGTCGTCCGCGCCGGAGATGCGGGCAACGCCTTGTACGTCGTGCTGGCAGGCAAGGCCAGTGCGACCGTCGCAGGACAGGGTCCTGCCAGCTCGCCTCGTCTCTACAACCCGGGCGACACGTTCGGCCATCACGCGTTGATGGCATCGGCGCCGTGGCCCGAGACGATTCGCGCCCGTGCGGGGCTGACCTTGGCCGTCCTGGCCCGGACAGACTTCGACGCGTGGGTGGCCACGCTGCCGGCCACCGATGGGCCCCTGCTCCGGCAGCGGCTGACCCGGCAGCAGGACTTCGAGTTCCTTGGACGGCTGAACGTCTTCGCCCACCTGGATGCGGACGCGGCCGAACTGCTGTTCGACCGCCTCGGCCGCGTGAGCATCGCGCGCGGAGACCGCCTGTACAGCGAGAATGCGCCAAGCGACGTCTGCTATATCGTTCGGCGCGGGCGGCTGCGGTTGATTACGACGGTGCACCAGTCCCGGCGGCAGCTCGCCCTGCGGGGCGACGGCGATGTGATCGGCGAGATTGAACTCCTGTACGGCTCGCCCCGGATGGCGGACGCGATCGCCGACACCGATTGTGAGTTGTTCACGCTCAGCCGGGATCTCTTCGACGAACTCACACCTCGTGGCGAGGACCGGCACGCACTCTACCAGCTCGCGACGGATCGGCTCCTCCAGTACCAGAACGCACTCGCGGACGACGATGCCCGCGGCAGTCAGGAATCGCTGCCGACGTTCGACGTCGGATGGACGCCACTGCCGGGACACCGCTACGGCGGCAGCTATCCATATGTCCGCGCCGAATCGCCCGTGACCGCAGGACTGGCCTGTCTGGCCATAATCGACGCGGCGCAACGCCGCCCGAGCAGCTGGCTGGCCCGGGTCGAGCAACTGCTCTGGGACCGTGCCCCCGACACCCTGCTCAGTCTCAGCCGGAAGGCCGAAGAGTGCGGGCAGTTGTCCCACCTGATCAGCGGCGGGCCCGGCATGC
>JBKJQX010000002.1:0-42002 GCA_046594875.1 Vicinamibacterales bacterium | reverse complement strand
AGTGAATCTTGTCTCTCACAATCGGGCCGCCCAGGCTGCCGCCGTATTGATACCGGCGATAGTCCTGCTTCTTGGCGTTGGCGTTCTTCTCGGTCGTCGTAATGGCGTTCATCTTGTCGTCGCGGAACATCGTGAACCAGCTGCCGTGCAGCGAATTCGTGCCGCTCTTGGTGACGATGTTCATCACGCCGCCATTGCTTCGACCGTTTTCGGCCTTGGCACGCGAGGTGACGAACCTGAACTCCTGAATCGCCTCAAGCGGGAATAACTGCAGCAGGCCGCCAACCGTGTCGTCGTTGTTGTCACCGCCGTCAATCTGATAATTCACGTTGCGGCCGTTGCCGCCGTTGATCTGGGGCGAAAACTGCGTGCTCTTTGTGGGGTCAGAGTGGACGCCGAGTCCCACACCGGGGATGGACGCCGCAAGGTTCGCGAACTGGCGGCCATTGAGCGGCAGCGATTCGATACGGGCGATGTCGACGATGCCTCCGACCGACGATGACGTCGTCTGGATCAATGTCGCCTCACCGGTGACCGTCACTGATTCGGACATCGCGGCCACCTTCAGGGAGAAGTCCGCCGCGGCTATTTGTCCCACGTTGACCACTATGCCCTTCGTGTCCACAGTCGTGAAGCCACTGAGCACCGCCTTCAGGTTGTACTGGCCAATCGGCAATGCACTCAGGCGATAGGTGCCGTCCGGGTCGCTGACAACAGTGCGCGAGAATCCCGTGGTTGGGCTGGTGGCGGTGATAGTGACGCCGGGGATAGCGGCCCCCTGCGCGTCCGTGACGCTGCCAGTGATAGTGCCGCTTGTTTGCTGGGCAGAGATCGTCACGGTGACGATGGATGCGAGGACCAGGGCCCACGCAACCGTACGAATTGAACGCATGTTTTCCTCCTGTGATGGGTATTCGTCGAGCACGAATACTCCGGTGGTGCTCGAATATGAGGAGTTCAGCCTCGGGTGTCAACCCAGAATCGCGGCACTACCCATCATCGGAGAGCCCGCAGGAAGCGTTCCACTTCCGGCCGCTGGGGGGCAGATGCCGGCAGCAGACCCAGCAAAACCTGTCCTTCGGCCGCTGCCGCCGGACGATTTCCAGCCCGGGCCAAGGCCCGCGCCAGCCCAAACCGGGCTTCGTGCAGCAACGGGTCTCGGTCCAACGCGACGCGCAGTTCATGCGTGGCCTCATTCAGCCGATTCTCTTCGAGGGCCAACAAACCAAGATTGGCGGCCACCACGGGGTTGCCTGGCTCGGAAGCCCGAGCGGCCAGTAGCGCCCCGCGAGCGCCAGGGCCATCTCCCGCCTGACTGCGGCAGATGGCCAAGCCCAGACCCGCGTCAGCACTAGGCACGCCGGCGTCCAGGGCCGCGCGCAGGTGGGGCTCTGCTTTTGCACAGTGGCCGTCGTTCAGATAGGTGTAGCCCAGACGCAGATGCGCTTGTGGATTTCGTGGGTCGTCTCGAAGGATGGCGTTGAGCGCAGCGATTAACGCTGCCCCCTGCACCTCGCCCGACGTCACCTCTGCGATGCGCGAGGCCACGGCCACCCGGTCTTTGGGGTCCGCGCGTCGGCCAGCGCCAACTGACGATGGCGATCCCTGGAGGTAGCCCAACGATTGCAGGCGGCGAGCCGCGTCTGTGGACACTTTGGCAGGCGCCGACAACTCAGGGCCGCTCCACCGTGATACCTGCGCGTCCATGTCGGCGCCTCGAGCGGCCTGTGCCGCTATCACGTTGCGCGTTTCGGCCGGGTCTTGCCGGAGATCGAAGAGCTCCGGTGCTGGTGCCGCGATGAACTTCCATCCGTCGGCACGGACACTTCGAAGGCTGGCCCACCCGAAGTCCAGGAGTGGCGCAAACGACTCTGCATAGATCGTACGCGAGTCGGCGCGGCCAGAGGTGAAGGCCGGCACAAGTGATCGGCCGTCCGCGTCTATGACGCCACCGAAGACATCGAGGATCGTTGGCGCGACATCGACCAGCGAAACGTCGCCCTTGATCTGAACTCCCACGGGAACACCCGGCCCGCGAAGCAATAACGGCACCCGCAGCGTGGTGTCGTAGACAAACACGCTGTGTCCGATCTCGCCGTGTTCGCCGAACGCCTCGCCGTGATCGGATGTGGCCACCACCAGCGTGTGGGCGTCGGCAGGCCCCAGGGCTCGCAGCAACCGATCCACCTGCTGGTCGGCCGTCGTCACCTCGGCGGCGTATCGCACGCGGGGACTTCCCCCGGCTGATGGGTCGCCGTACGGTGCGTGTGGCTCAAACAGGTGAACCCAGAGGAAGAACGGCTGCGCTGCATGTGACGCGAGCCAGGCCGTGGCGCGATCCACGGTGTCACGTCCCGCACGTTCATTCAGCGGAGCGCCGCCCTCGGGGCGTGGCATCTCATCGTCGTACACGTCAAACCCGCGGGCGAGACCGAACCTGCGATCGAGGGGGAACGCTGAAACAAATGCCGCCGTGGCCAGTCCCTTGGCCTTGAGCACGCTGGCCAATGTCGGGACGGTGTCGAGCACCGCCACACCATTGTGACGGCTTCCATGTGATGGCGGGTAGAGGCCAGAGAGAATGCTGGCGTGCGAAGGCAGCGTGAGGGGCGCCGCCGCCCAGGCGTGCTCCGCTTGAACGCCCTCGGCCGCGAGGCGATCGAGCGCCGGTGTTCGCGCCCCTGTCGATCCATAGCTGCCGACGTGATCGGCACGAAGCGTGTCGATGGTGATCAGTAACACGGACACCGGCTTGGCTGGGCCGACAAGCCGCGATGCGGGTGGGCCGCACGCCGCGATCGTGGTCAACAGACACAGCAGGGCCGCTCGCTTCATCGTTTCTCCAACTGCGAGAGAAGAGTTCGCGCCGCGTCTTTCTCCTTCGGGTGACGGCCCCTCGCGACGAGCACCTTTCGATACTGATCCCGCGCGCGCGACAGTTGCCCGGACTCCTGCAGGGCAATGCCAAGATTGAGCTGTGCCTCGATGAAGCCTTCCTCCTGAGCGGCGCGTTCGAGCCACTGCACCGCCTCGGCAGCCTTGCCTTGCTGAACCAACACGGCGCCAAGTCCGTTGGCCGCGTTGGCAAACAGCGGAGCTCTCGTCAGAGCCGTGCGATACGCCAGAGCCGCCGCATCGAGATCACCAAGCGCGCGACGGGCGTTCCCCAGATCCGTGTGGTAGACAGCGTTGGTCGGGTCAACACGCGCGGCTTCCGCAAACGCCACGGCCGCATCCGCATGTCGGCCCGCCTCCGTGAGGCTCAGTCCCCTACCGTGGTGCGCAGAAGAAAGCCCCGCGTCGATGGCCAGCGCCGCGTCCTCCGCACGAAGCGCCTCGGCACCAAGACCGCGACTGCGCGCGACCACCGCCAGATCGTGGTACAGCTCGGCGTTGGTCGGCCACTGCTTCACCGCTGCGCGGAACTGGGCAAGCGCCTGTGCGGATTGGCCCGCCGACGCGAGCGCAAGTGCATAAGCCGATGCAAACAGTGGTGACGATGGGTGGGCGGCGGTCACGCGCGCGAGGGCGGTCAGGCCCTTCGAGGCCAGCCCTTCGGCGACGAGTGCTTGCGCGCGCTCGAACGCGGTCCAGTCCGCCATCATGTCGCCTGAGTAGATCCCGCTTCCAGTGCCAGTGGGAGATCCGGTCTGCGCGACATAACCTAACCCGCGCAGGCGCTCGACGGTGTCTGAAGAAACCGGTGCGCCAGCCGCACCCGCGGCGTCAACGCTGCCAATGGTGTCAAGCCGGCCGCTCATGGCTCGCACGACTGAGGACTTCGACGCGGCCAGGTCGGTCGTTTCCCCGGGGTCAGCCGCAAGATCGAATAACCTCGGCCGTTCGGCACGCACCAGCTTCCATCGGTCCTGCACCAGCGATTGCATGGGCGCCCATCCAGCCACCAGTGGATAAGTGGCTTCTGCATACGTCTCGGCCTCCGGTGCGGGCGCCCCTGTCAACACGCGACCCTGAAGCGTTCCCAGCGCCTGGTCACAGAGCGCGAGGACCGTGGGCAGGACATCGAGAAGGCTCGCAGGGTCCGCGCGCATGGCGGCCGGCCGCCCAGGCACATGGATGATCAACGGGATTCGGAGGGCCGCGTCCGTCAGCAACATGCCGTGCGTCGCTTCGCCGTGGTCGCCAAGGCTCTCTCCGTGGTCGCCCATGATCAGCGTGACCACCCGGGCGGCATCGGATCGCGCGCCCGTGGCCGCCAGCACGCGTGCCACCTGCTGGTCCACATACGCGATTTCGCCGTTGTAGCCGTCGCCCTGCGCTCTGGCGCGTGCGCCGGCCGGTGGGTCGTAGGGCGCGTGCGGATCGTAGAGGTGCACCCACAGCAGCCACGGTTGATCTGCCGACAGACGGTCGAGCGCAGCGATCGCCCGATCCACCACCTGCGATGCCGGTCGATCGGCTTGCAATCGATCGACGGCTCCGGGGTCGCGACTGATCGCGTCGTCGTATTGGTCGAATCCGACGCTCAATCCGAAGCGACGGTCGAGCACAAAGGCGGCCACCACTGCGGCGGTCTGATAGCCGGCCTGCTTGAGTCGTTGCGCCATGGTGGATGCGCCGGGTGCAAGCGCGTGGCCGTTCAGCCGGACGCCATGCGAGGGCGGCAATTGACCGGTGAGAATCGTGGCGTGCGCGGGTCCGGTCAGCGGCGCCACACTGCGGGCGTTGGTGAAGTGCAGGCCTGCCGCCGCCAGACGGTCGAGCGTCGGCGTCCATCCGAGGCCCAGGCGGTCAGCGCGCAGGGTGTCGATGGTAATGATGAGAATATTGGCGCGCGGCCGTGAGCGTTCGTGCGTGGCACCGCCGCCGCAGCCCATGAGGCCGCCGCAGGCCAGCGCAGCCAGCCACATCTTCGCGTGCGCGCATGTCATCGGTCAGACCTTACCGCAAACCGAGGTCGAAGCGACTGCCGGACCTCGTGCCGCTCATCGCCGAGGCCCGGAAACCGGGGCACAATGAGACCTTGTGGGGCAACGGACGCCCGGTGAGGGGCGTATAGGGAAGAACATGGCGTATCGACGGTTTGTGACGGGACGGGTCGCGGCGGTGCTGGCCGCGGCTCTGGTGATGATGGCGGGGCCGGCGGCGGCGCAGACCACGGTGAAGGTCTTTGTCGATTGCTCCCAGTGTGATTTCAACAACCTGCGGCAGGACATCACCTACGTGAGCTACGTGAACGCGCGGCAGGACGCGGACGTGCACGTGCTGATTTCGACGCAGAACACGGCGTCGGGCGGCCGGGAGTACACGTTTGATTTCATCGGGCAGCGGACGTTTGGCGACCTGCGTCAGATGCTCACGTTCCCGAGCAGCGGGTCGGACACCGAGGACGAGCGGCGGCGCGGGGTCTCCCGGACGTTTGCGCTGGGACTCACGCCGTTCCTGTTGCGCACGTCGGAGGCCTCACGGTTCTCGCTCCAGTATTCACGCCCGGCGAACCAGGCCACCACGACCACGCCGGCGCAGGACCGCTGGAACTCATGGATCTTTCGACTCGGATCGAGCGTTGAGCTCAACGGCGAGGAGCGTCAGAAGAGCGATCGCATTCGCAGCAACTTCTCCGGAAACCGGACGACGCCGGCGTGGAAGTTCTCCTTCAACGGAAACCTGGACCTCAATAACAGCGAGTTCACGCTGAGCGACGGTCGCGAGGTGAAGAGCGAGTCTGATTCGTGGAACGTCAGCGGGGCGGCAATCAAGAGCCTCGGCAGCAATCACTGGGCCGCGCTGGCCCGCTTCGAGATTCGGTCGAGCACGCAGTCCAACGAGAAGCGGGACATGCGCCAGGCGTTCGGCGTCGAGTGGGACTACTTCCCGTATGCCGACTCCACGCGCCGGTCGATGGTGCTGCAGTATTCGGTCGGCATCTCCCGCGTGAAGTATTACCAGACAACGCTGTTCGGGAAGGACGACGAGACGCTGTTCGACAACCGCCTGGCCGCCATCCTCGCGCTGCGCCAGCAGTGGGGCACATGGCGCGCCTCGGCGGCGTACTCGGGGTTTCTGCACGACCTCTCGAAGCACAATCTGGACTTCTTCGTGGATGCCGACGTCCGGCTCTTCCGCGGGTTCAGTCTGAACGTCGAGGGCAGCTACTCGCGCGTGCGCGACCAGATCTATCTGGCGGCCGGCGGCGCCACCGACGAGGAAGTGCTCCTGCGGGTGCGGCGTCTCCAGACCGGGTATCGCTACCGGACGCTCGTGGGTTTCAGCTATCAATTCGGATCCATCTTCAACAACGTCGTGAATCCGCGTTGGAGCGCGACGACCGGCCGCCAGTTCGGACAGTAGCGGACGGGCATCCCGAGTATGATGCGCCCATGGCCGGCGGCGCCGCATGACGGCGCGCCGCCAAGGAGAGAACTGCGATGAGACGACGTCTTCTGGCGGTGGCATTGGTGTGTGTGTCCGTGTCGCTCAGTCCTGCGGCGCCCACAGCACGCGCACTCGATACGGCGGAGTACGCGACGCGGCGCAGCCGGTTGATGGGCGACATCGGCAACGGGGTCGCGATCTTCCTGGGAGCGACGACCCCGGCCAGTGACGTGGCGTTCCGGCAGGGGCACGACTTCTTCTACATGACCGGCGTGGAAGTGCCGGACGCCGTCCTGGTCGTCGACGGCATGCGGAAAGAAAGCGTGCTGTTCTTCACGATGGACGAGAAGGCCGCCGATGGCATGGGCCTTCCGGTGGATCTCGTCAGGGCACCGACCAAGGTCACCGGCATCGAGCGTGTCATGCCAGTCGATGGCTTCAATGGGTATCTCGCCGGCCTGGTCCGCCGCAACACGCCCGTCTACACCCTGTTCAGGCCCGAGGAAATCGGTCCCGAGAACAGCAACGAGAAGTTCAACGCGCTGCAGCGATCGATGACCATGGACGTGTGGGACGGACGCCTCACGCGTGAGCTGCAGTTCGTGAAGCTGCTGCGCGAGCGGTTCCCTCAGGCCGATGTCCGCGACAGTTCGTCACTGGTCTGGAACCAGCGCAAGTACAAGTCACCGGCCGAGCTGGCCATCATGCGCGAGGCGGCGCAGGTGGGCGTCGAGGGCCATAAGGCCTTCATCCGGTCGACCCAGCCGGGCGTCGCGGAGCGGTCGCTGGCGGCCGTATTCGATTTCGTGAGCGCGCTGGGCGGCAGCCGAGGGCTGGCCTACTACACGATCATCATGTCGGGGAAGAACCACGCCTACGGCCACTATCACGCCTACGACCGGGTGCTGGCCGACGGCGATTTCGTGATCCTGGACGCAGGACCCGATGTCGGCAACTATCACGTGGATATTTCCACCACCTTTCCCGTGTCAGGGAAATTCTCGGCGAGACAGCGCGAGTTGTATGAGGCCGCGCTCGTTGTGCGCAACGCGGCCATCGACAACTACCGGCCCGGTATTACACTTCGCCAGGTGGGCCAGAAAATGGAAGAGGCGCTCAAGGCGAACGGGCTCCAGCGGTTCGCGAGCGACTTCGCCAGCATCATCCGTTATGGCGGCTACAACCACTCGATTGGTCTGGCGACCCACGACGTCATGGGCACGTTTGCCGGCCCCGACGAAGTGCTGCAGCCCGGCTTCGTCTTCGCCTGCGACATTCAGCTCTTCCGGTTCGACGAGGAGATTGGCATCCGCATCGAGGACACCGTCGCGATCACCGCAACGGGGCGTGAGGTGCTCTCGGCCGGCGCGCCGCGGACGGTTGCGGAAATCGAAGCCCTGATGAAGGAAGAGGGCATCCTGCAGACGATCCGGCGGTAGGCCGGGACGGTGCCAGGCGCTCGGCGGAGAGTGCCAGCGCGGGGGCAAAGAGCGGTATTCTCTCGGCCATGTGGATGAAAAATTTGCGTGGGCTGGTGGTGTGGAACGCGCTCGGGGTGGGCGTCTTCATCGCTGCGGGCTGGGTGGTGCAGGCCTCGGACGGGGGCCAGGCGCCCGGCACCGGGCCTCGCACAGGTCTCTCGGTGGCGGCAACCAGCGCGGACGCGCGGCGTGAGGGCTGGGCGCGCCACCAGCAGATGGCACGTGAGTCTCCGGTTGCGGACCTCGCATGGCGCGCGGTCGGGCCCCGATTACAAGGTGGGCGCATCGAAACCGTGGTCGTGGCTCCGGGCCGGCCTTCCACCATCTACGCCGGCGCCGGCATAGGCGGCGTGTGGAAATCGATCAACAACGGCACGACCTGGTCGCCGATCTTCGACAAGGAAGCCACCACCTCGATCGGCTCCATCGCCGTCGCGCCCTCTGACGCCAACGTCGTGTGGGTGGGCACAGGCGAAGTGCTGATGGCCCGCAGTTCGTACGCCGGGTTCGGCGTGTACAAGTCAGTGGACGCCGGCGCGACCTGGACGAACATGGGGCTGACCGACTCCCATCACATCGCCAAGGTGCTGGTGCACCCGAAGGATTCCAACCGTGTCTGGGTTGCCGCGATCGGACGACTCTACTCCGAGAATGAAGAGCGCGGGGTGTTTCGCACCAGTGATGGGGGCAGGACGTGGCAGCGCACGCTCTACGTGAACGGGCGCACGGGGGCGATCGATCTCGCGCTCGACCCGTCGAATCCTGACGTGGTGTACGCGTCGATGTGGGATCGGTCGCGCAAGGCGTGGGGCCACACGCCGAACGGACCTGGCAGCGGGGCCTACAGGAGCGCGGACGGCGGCGCCACCTGGACGCTGCTTGGCAACGGGCTTCCCTCTGGCGCGACCATCGGCCGCATTGGCCTCGCCATTGCGCGTGCCAATCCCCGCGTGGTGTACGCGCTCGTCGACAACTACGCGCCGCCATCCGCGCCTCCGGCCGGCGGGCGAGGCCGCGGTGGCGCCCAGGCGCCGGACCGGATCGGTGGCGAAGTGTATCGGTCCGACGATGGTGGCGGAACCTGGCGCAAGGTCAATACTGAGCCGGTGGCGACCGGCTGGGACTTCTGTCTGATCCAGGTGGCCCCCGACAACGAAGACGTCGTATATCTGCCCAACAACCGCTTCATGGTGTCGGAGAACAGCGGCCGCACCTACCGTCAGATTCAGGGAACGCTGGTTCACCTGCTACCGCACGGGTCGACGGTGCTGCACCTTGACCAGCACGATCTCTGGATCAATCCGGAGAATGGCGACCACATGCTGCTGGGCAACGACGGGGGGCTGCATCTGAGTTACGACCGCGGCGCCTCATGGCTGCATCTCAACAACATCCCGATAGGCGAGTTCTACGCCGTGTCGGTGGACATGGACACGCCGTACCACATCTACGGCGGGACGCAGGATAACGCCGCCCTGTTTGGTGTGTCGACGCAGACGATGGCTGCTGACCGTGGCGACCAGTGGACCCATGTCTACCTCGACCAGTGGGGCGGCGGCGATTCGTACTTTACCTACCGCGATCCGTCCGATAAGGATGTCTACTACTACGAACATCAATTCGGGGAGTTGAGGCGCAAGCGCATGTCCACGGGACGGAGTGAGGCCATTGCCCCGAAGGCGCCGCCCGGCCGTCCGGCGTATCGCACCAACTGGATGACGCCGTTCTTTTTCTCGGCGCACGACCCCCGCACGATGTATTACGCGACCGAGCGCCTCTTCAAATCGCCCGATCGTGGGGATTCGTGGACAGCCGTCAGTCCCGACCTCACCAGTGCCCCGGCGGCGCAGGGCAATGTGCCCTGGGGCACCTTGACCAGCGTGTCCGAGTCGCCGCTGCGCGCCGATCTCATTTACACCGGTGCCGACGACGGGCGGTTGCATGTGACGCGCGACGGAGGAACCACGTGGACGCGCATCGACGCGTCGTTGCCGGAACGCTGGATTTCGCGTGTCGTGGCGTCGCGCCACAACGAAGCCACCGTCTATGTCTCACTGACCGGGTATCGCTACAACGAGTTCACGGCGTCTCTGTACGTCTCGCGCGACTACGGGCAGACGTGGACGTCGCTGGCCGGCAACCTCCCGGCCGAACCCATCAACGTCGTCGGCGAGGATCCCCAAGACGCGCGCATCCTGTACCTGGGCACTGACTCCGGGGTGTATGCCTCAGTGAACGGGGGACGGACGTGGATGTCACTGCGCGCCAACCTGCCGACGATTCCGGTGCACGACCTGGTGGTGCATCCTCGCGAGGGCGAGCTGGTCATCGCCACACACGGGCGCAGCATCTACGTGGCCGATATCAGCCCGGTTCGGGGACTGGCCCTGTCAGGCGCCCGGTGATCGGGCTGACCGCTTCGAATCACGTGTTGCGGCCAGAGCCCGCCGCGATTTCCCTGGGGGCCTGGTCCCCAGCGCTCCGGATCCTGCCGAGTATCCGGGTCTCAGTCTGCGGCTGCGTGGCCGGAGCGTCTGCACCTCGCGCTCGTTGGCGCGCCGCGGAGGGGTGGTGACCTCCGTTGCCGATGCGCCTCGCCTGACCCCCGACGCGGCTGAAGGCATCGCCAGCGACCTGTTCGGCCTGACCGCCCGAGCCACGGCGCTGCCCAGCGAGCGCGACCAGAACTTCCGCTTGCACGCCGTCGACGGCACCTGCGTCGTGCTCAAGATTGCCAACGCGGGCGAAGACCGGCGCATGCTCGAAGCGGAGAATGCGACGATGCGCCACCTGGCCGCCGCAGGCGTGACCCCGGTGCCGCTCCCCTCGAAGACGGGCGACGACATCGCGCGCGTCGGCCGCCATTTCGTGCGGCTTATCACATGGCTCGACGGTCGGCCCCTCGGCGACACCCCGCGCCAGACCGACGCGCTCCTCACCGATGTCGGACGAGCCGTGGGGCTGATGGACCGCGCGCTCGCCTCCTTCGATCACCCCGCGCTCCACCGGGAGTTCCACTGGGACCTGGCCCTGGCACCCTCAATCATTACGCGGCACCTGGCGCGGGTGCAGGACCCGCAGTTGCACGAGCTGATCGCGTCGCTGGTTGCCGTCCACCAGGACGCCGCGGCGCGCCGCGGGCCGGCAATTCGCCGGAGCGTGATCCACGGCGATGCCAACAACTTCAACGTGCTCGTCGATCCGCGCGCGCAACGCGTGACCGGCATCCTCGATTTCGGCGACATGGTCTACGGCGACACGGTGAACGACCTCGCGGTGGCGATGGCCTACGCAGCGCTGGACAAACCCGATCCGCTGGGCGCGGCCGCAGCAGTGGCGCGCGGCTACCATGCCGTGCATCCGCTCACCGAAGACGAAATCGCCGCGCTCTACGGCCTGATGAGCCTGCGCCTCTGCCTCAGCGTGTGTGTGGCCGCAGCCCAGCAGGCCCTGCGTCCAGACCTGGACTATCTCGGCATCAGTCAAGCGCCGATTCGTCGAACGCTGCCGGCGCTGGCCGCCATCCACCCGCGCCTGGCGCACTACCGCTTGCGCGACGCGTGCGGTCTGCCGCCTGTGCCGCACGCCCCTCGCGTTGTGCAATGGCTGCGCGACCATGCCGACCACATCGCCCCCCTCACGGGTCACGACCTCCGCACGACGCCGGTATTCGGTCTGGATCTGAGCGCCGCCAGCACCCTCGTTGCCAGTCACCCGGCAGACAATGCCGCCGAGCCGTTCGCCCGTCGCGTACACGCCGCCATGCGCGCCGCGGGCGCGGCGATCGGCGTGGGCGGCTACGACGAAGCGCGGCTCATCTACGCGACCGGAGCGTTCGCCGACGCCGCCACCAGCGCGGTGACCGATGAGCGCCGCACGATCCACATCGGCCTCGATGTGACGATGCCCGCGGGGTCACCGCTCTACGCGCCGATTGATGGCGTCGTCCACGGCTTCGAGGATGCGACGGCGCGACTCGACTACGGGCCGGTCATCGTCCTGC
This sequence comes from Vicinamibacterales bacterium, assembly GCA_046594875.1. Lineage (GTDB taxonomy): Bacteria > Acidobacteriota > Vicinamibacteria > Vicinamibacterales > SCN-69-37 > SYFT01. The sequence goes on along the minus strand of JBKJQX010000002.1, from coordinate 30,182 downwards.
GGCATGACGTGGCCGACGCCGCGGGCGACCCGCTGACGTTCTACACGCTCTACGGCCACCTCGATCGCCAGTCGCTGGCGGGGCTTTGGGTCGGCCGGCCGATCACGGCCGGCGAGCGGTTCGCCGCGCTGGGCGCGCCGCCGGACAACGGCGACTGGTGGCCGCACGCGCACGTGCAGATCATCACCGACATGCTGGACGTGCCGTGTAACGTCAACGGCGTGGCGCCGGCCAGCCAGCGCGCCACGTGGCTCAGCCTCTCGCCCGATCCCAACCTGCTCCTCGGCATTCCGCCCGAACGGTTCGTGCACCATCCGAGCCCGGCCGACTTGCTGACGCTACGCCGGCGGCACTTCGGCGGCAATGTGCGTCTGGCGTACGGCGCACATCCCCTGCAGATCGTGCGCGGGTGGAAGCAGTACCTGTTCGATGAGACCGGCCGCACCTACATCGATGCCTACAACAACGTGCCGCACGTGGGTCATGCCCATCCGACGGTGACGGCGGCCGTGGCTGCGCAACTGGCCACGCTCAACACGAACACCCGGTATCTGCAGGAGGTAGCGCTGGAGTACGCCGCCGAACTGACGGCGCGGCTCCCGCGGCCGCTTGACGTTTGTTTCTTCACGGCATCCGGCAGCGAGGCAAACGAGCTTGCGATCCGCCTCGCGCGCGCGCGCAGCGGGCATCGCGATCTGGTCGTCATGGACGCCGCCTACCACGGGCACACGACGACGCTCGTGGACATCAGCCCGTACAAATACGCGGGGCCGGGCGGCGCCGGCGCGCCGGACTGGGTGCACGCCTCGCCGATTCCCGACGTGTACCGCGGGGTCTACCGATCAGATGATCCGCAGGCCGGGCACCGGTACGCGGGCGCGGTCGGATCGGTGATTGATGCGGTCCTCGCGCGCGGCCGTGGCCTCTGCGGCTACATCGCCGAGACGTGCCCGAGCGTGGGCGGGCAGATCATGATGCCGCCGGGATTTTTGTCCGAGGTCTATCGTCGTGTGCGCGCCGCGGGCGGCGTGTGCATCGCCGACGAAGTCCAGACCGGATTTGGCCGGCTGGGCACCCACTTCTGGGCGTTTGACGCCCACGACGTCATCCCGGACATCGTCGTGCTGGGCAAACCGATGGCCAATGGGTATCCGATGGGCGCTGTCGTCACCACGCGCGCGATCGCGGACAGCTTCGACAATGGGATGGAGTTCTTCAGCACGTTCGGCGGCAGCACGGCCGCATGCGCGGCCGCACTCGCCACGTTGCGCGCCACGAGTGACGAGGGGCTGCAGGCGCACGCCCTGGAGGTGGGCGGGCACCTGCTGACCGAGTTGCGCCGCCTGCAGAGGTCCGCCGATCTCATCGGCGACGTGCGCGGATCCGGCCTCTTCATCGGAGTCGAACTCGTGCGAGATCGCGCGACGCTGGCGCCCGCGACGACGGAAGCGGCCGCGGTGGTCGAGCGCATGCGCGCACTCGGCGTGCTGGTCGGCACGGACGGGCCGCACCACAATGTGATCAAGGTCCGCGGCCCGATGCCGCTCACGGTCGGCGACGCCGACTGTCTGGTCGCGGCGCTCGCTCAAGCCTTGCGCGAGCAATAGGCGATGCGGGTCGCCTGGCTGAATGGCCAGACGCTGGCGGCCTGAGCCCGACCGCGGGTCAGGTGAGCGGTCTACGTCGATCGGTTTGGCGCCGGTGGTTCGACGCTTCGCTCGTCTGACTCGTGACTGAGCCGACGCAACTCACTCGCCGAGAAGAAGAGAAACGCCACGCACAGGCCTGTAGCGAAGAGACCGACCGCGAAAATCCACAGTGAGGACACGTCATTTCCCCCGCGGACGTGTTGACTGGCGCACAAAACCTCCGAAGGAGAGGATCGACGGCACCCAGATGCCGACGAACATCCCCTCTTCCCGCATCCCCGAGAACCACAATCCGACCGAGAAGAGGAAAGAAATGAATGCGGCTGCGAGAATGAAATAGTCGCTACGTCTGAACATGAGTCACCTTTGCCCGCAATTATACGGGCCTCGTTCCATCTGACCAAACCGGCATTCAGCGACGTCTGAATGAACGACATCACGCTTGTCTATCCGCATCAGCTTTTCGCCAGGCACCCCGCGATCGCGAGGGGCGGGCACGAACCGCTACGGATTCACCGCCGTGATCGCAGCACCGCGGACACGACAATCGATGCATAATACAGCGCCATCACGATGGGTCGATCTTGAAGCGGCGGGGTCGGTCACTGGTCCGGTCAGTCTTTGGAGGAGCAGGGTCATGGAATGGTTGTCACTGCAGAGTGTGCTTCAGATCATCGTTGGGCTGGGGCTGCTGAACGTCTGGCTGGTGCGCGGCGGCTCCTCCACATCCTATCGCGGCGGATCTGCGCAGACGCTGCAGGAAGAATTTGCCACGTACGGCCTTCCCGGGTTTGCCTTCTATCTTGTGGGCGCGCTCAAGATTGGCGCAGCCGTGGTCCTGTTGGCCGGCGTGTGGATGGCGCTTCCGGTTCGGGAGGCCGCGGGCCTCGTGGCCGCGCTCATGCTTGGCGCGATTGCTATGCACGTCAAGGTCGGCGACCCGGTGATGAAGTCACTCCCCGCCGTGCTGATGCTCGCGATGAGCGCCACAATCGTCGCCTTGCGCTAGTGTCCCGAGTCAGAAATTCGCTCACCATCTTCCGGGCCGGGCATCCAGCCTGGCGGCGCTAGGATCCGCAGAGGAGGGACCCGTGGAGATCGGACCGAAGAGGGGTGTGAGCCTGCTGCTGTGCGCGGCCTGCGCCATGGCAGGCAGCGCGGGGTTGGACGCGCAGCACTGGCCCCAGTTTCGCGGGATTCAGGGGCTGGGCGTTGCCGACGAACAGCGTCCACCGGTGAGCTGGGACCTTGAGACCGGCCGGGGCGTCCTCTGGAAAACGCCGGTGCCGGGGCTCGGGCATTCGAGTCCAGTGATTTGGGGCGATCTGCTTTTTGTGACGTCAGCGATCAGCAGCGACCCGAACTCGGTGTTCGAGAAAGTGCTGAAAGGCGAACAGGACTTCCGCACCGACAAGGCGGCCCACCAGTGGCGCGTGTACGCACTCGATCGGACGACCGGACGCGTGGTGTGGGATCGCCTGGCATTCGAAGGCGCGCCGGCGATTCCTCGTCATCCCCACAACAGCTACGCGTCGGCCACGCCGGTGACCGACGGCCGCTACGTGGTGGTGATGTTCGGCTCGGAGGGCGTCTACTGCTACGACCTCAAGGGCAATCTCGTGTGGAAGAAAGCCCTCGGTGTCATTCACGCCGGCAAACACAACAACCCCGAGTACACGTGGGGAACCGCCAGCTCCCCGGTGCTCCATCGGGGACTGGTGTTTGTGCTCTGTGACTCGCTCGAAGGCGGATACGTGAGCGCCCTGGACGTGACCTCGGGGCGCGAAGTCTGGCGCACATCGCGGGACGCGAATCCCTCGTGGTCCACGCCGGCAATTGTGGAGACCGGCGGTCACGCGGAGTTGGTCATCAACGCCGCCCCCTACATTCAAGGCTACGACCCGGCGACCGGGAAGGAACTGTGGCGCCTGGGTCCCAGTTCGACGAACACCACACCCACGCCGATCGCCGGCGAGGGGCTCATCTTCGTGGCCAATGGCTACAACCCCATCAAGCCGATCTACGCCGTGGTGCCGGGATCCCGCGGGGACCTGACGCTCAAGGACGGCGCGATCCAGAGCGACGCGATCGCGTGGAGCAACCTGCGCGATGGCCCGTACATGGCAACGCCACTGCTGTACCGGGGCATCCTGTACGTGGTGTCGACGCGCGGGGTGTTGACGACGTTTGAACCGCGCACCGGCCGGCAGATCTACCAGGCGCGAATCGCGCCCGGCGGCTACTCGGCGTCGCCGATCGCGGCCGACGGCCGCCTCTACATCGCCAACGAAGAGGGGGACGTGTTCACGATTCGGGCCGGGCGCGAGTTCGAGATCCTGGCCACCAGTGTGATGAACGACACCGTCATGGCCACACCGGCCCTGGCCGGTGACGCGATGTACGTGCGCACCGAGCATGCCGTGTACGCCATCGGCGGACGTGCGGGCAGCGGGGAACCCCGGCACTTTCCGCAGGCCGTGAATCTCGAGGAGACGTCGGAGACGTCGGCCAACGTGAGCATGGGTGACCTCGACGGTGACGGCGATCTCGACCTCGTGCTCGCCAAAGGGCGTCACTGGCCGCTCATCGACCGCGTCCTGCTCAACAACGGGTCCGGTGTGTTCGTCACGACCGGCCTTGCGCCGACCGCCGACCGCAGTTATTCCGCCGTCCTGGCGGACGTCGACGGCAACGGCACGCTCGACCTCGTGCTCAGTAACGACAAGCCTGACGAGAAGTTGGTGTACCTCAACGATGGCAAGGCCCGCTTCCGACGCGCGGGCACCTGGGGAGCGCCCGCCTGGGCGACGCGTAATGCCGCGGTCGCAGACCTTAATGGCGACGGCCGGCCGGACATCATTGCCGCCAATCGCGGCGGAACGAGCAATGTGTGCCTGAACGATGGCCGGGGACGTTTTGACGCCACGCCGTGCCTCGTCCTTCCCTCGGAATCAGCGACGAGCATCGTACCCGGCGACTTCAACAAGGACGGCGTCATCGACCTGGCGGTGCCGCACCGTGACGGCGGTCAGAGCCTGATCTTCCTCAATGACGGCAAGGCCGGGTTTGGCAAGACGATGGCGTTTGGTCCCGCGGTGACGAACGCCCGCGCGGCGGCGGCCGGCGATGTGAACGGCGACGGCTGGCTCGACCTGGTCGTCGGAGACGAACGCACCGGCACGCGCGTGTATCTCAACGACGGTCGCGGCGCGCTGGTCGCAGGCAGCGCCCTTGGCGATCCGAAAATGGCGGTCGGCGCGATTGCCATCGCCGACATGAACCGGGACGGCCACGCCGACATCGTCATTGGACACGCGGGTGCGCCCGGCGCGGTGTGGTTCAACGCCGGGGACGGCCGCCGCTTCGCCGATGTGCGCTTCGGCGATGGTCGCGGCGCCGTCTACGGCATCGCGCTGGGCGACCTCAACGGAGACGGGTTCCCGGACATCGCGGCCGCGATGAGCGACGCGCCGAACGTGGTGTTCTTCAGTGTGAAGTAGGCGAGTGACTGTCGGTCGTGGTGCCGGTGCCTCGTGCGGGCCGCGCGCCGCCGCTGTTGTGGGTCGATGTCGAGGCCGAGGGGCCATGCGTCCGCATACTCAGCGGGACGTCACGCCTGGAGTTTCACTAACTCGTCGAAGTGGCTGTCGTCGTGCGCGACGTCGAGACCGTGGATCCTGGCGCACGAAAAGAACAACGCGACCGGCTTGTCGGTTTCCAACGATGCACCGGCAGCTACCGTTGGCGTTCGAATGTCCGGACCAGGTCGCGCACGGTCCCGCCGTCGCGTTGGTGACAGCTGATGCACGCGCTTCCCCGGCGATCGACCGAAAACACTGTTGTTCCAGAGGGTGTGTACTCTGCCCACAACCATCCGCTTCCGGCCCGTGCGTTGTCACGGTCCTTGACCATCACGACGTACAGGGTTGGTGCCCCGGTCGCTGACGGCCGCACTTCCTTGAACACGATGGCGCCATTCGGGAAACTGCCGCCCTGCGGGAATCGCCCATTTTGCAGCGCGCCTGCGGCGGTCGCGTTGAGCGACACCCGCACCACCGGCGCATGCGCCTCCGACCCGTTCAGCCTGCCCATCGCGAACTCATCAGCCAGCGGAAACACGGTGTAGCCCTGGAAGGGATCGGTCTGCGTGATCAACCGGAACAACCCGGCGTCATCGCGCACGCCAGTGGCGCCCGGATTGTCAGAGCCCGGGGCCGTGGCCGAAGCGCAGGCGGCAGCGAATAGAAGCGCTGCGCCAGGCAGCAATGGGCGAAATGATGACAACTGGATCATGACCGAGCCTCCACTTGGTGTCTTCGACCCGGGGTCTGTGTCGGTTACATCCAGCACTGGATTCCTGCAGCCAGCCTTCGGCACCGATGCGCGTGTCGCGCTCCAGCCTGTTGGCTCTTTCGCTCGCGTCTGGATCCCTCGGTGGACAGCGGATCGCTCCTGCCGCGCTGACTCTGCCGGTCGCGCTACGCGCCAGGAAGTGCCGGCGCTCGCCTCTTTGTGAAGGCGCTCGGGCGTATGCTCACCGTCGTCTTCTTTCCCAGCGGCTTCCGCCACTTGTCGTCCCACCCGTCGGGGGTCCGATACCCGATCTGGAGCTCACGTCCGGTGAGGCGTCCGACGACGAAGCCCTTCGGCCGAGATTGGGTGGTGCCCTGCGCCGGATCCGGATCGAACTGCGTGGACGGCGCCATCACCACATCCATGCCGTTCCAGGTGTAGTGCTCGTAGCGGTGTTCGTGCCCGTGCACGATCAACGCGATGTTGTACGGCTTGAGCGCGCCCGCGAGCGCGTCAAGGTCCGCAGGCAGCCACCATTTCTCCAGGCCCCAGCCGCGCACCCCGTAGTGCCAGAACACCACGACCGGCCGGCCGCTTTTGCCCACCTGGGCTTTGAGATCGTTCGTGAGGAACGCCAATGCGCCTTTTGGATCGTTCCATGGCGCGTCCCTGTCGTAGACGGCTCGCGGCACGGATCCGGGAAATACGTTCAGGCACACGAAGTGCACGTCGTCCCAGTCCCACGAGTAGTGATAGCCGTGTGGGTCGAGCTTCAGGTTCGCCGGTCTGGTGCGATTGCGGGCGATGAGTTCCTGCTGCACGTAGGTGAACGTGCCCACGGCCTGCTTCGTGTCGAGGTCGTGATTGCCTGCGCCCTCGAACGCCGGGAATCGCAGCCGCGCCACGCCGTTGGGATCGAAGAACTGTTTATAGAGTTCCCAGTTCGCCGGATTGGAGACGGCGTCTACAAGATCTCCGGCGATCAGGACACCCCGAGGTTCCGCGACCACGTCGCCAAAGGGCCCGTCCTTGCCTGGGAGGCCGTTCATCATCGCAATTGTCTGCTCGGTGCCCGCCACTCCCCAGCGCGGAATATTGATCTGCGGATCGCCGATGGCAAAAAACGTGACGTCTCTGCCCGCCGCATGGAGCCATGTGGTCAGCAGGCCCACGGCCAGCGTCAGTGCAACCGGAAGGAGGCGAGGGGTGCGTGTCATGAGGGAATCCTAGCCCAGAAGGTGCCTGATCCAGTCTGCCCGCTGGGCTTCGGTCAGCGCACCTGAGGCCAGCGCCAGCATCGTGGTGACCACAGCCACGCGCACGGGACCCGCGCCACGCGCCACGATGGGCGGCCGAACGTGACGTTCAACAACGGGATGACCGAGGCGCCTGATGAGACGGCTCAGGGCGCCTGGCTCGACCTGGTATCGCGCATGGGGTTCTCGTTCCTGATGGCGCATGTGCACTACCTGCACGATGGTGATTCGCGCATCGAGACCATCGAAGAAGGCGCCGCCCGCGATGGTGTGGCGCGGACCACACTCCGCATCCGGCCGGTGCGGCCACGACGATGATCACGCGACAGGCTGGACGTGACCGCTGTGCGATCGGGGTGATTCCCTGCAAATTGACCGACCTCTTTGTCCGGTTTAAGCTGATCGCACCACATGCCGCACCTTTCATTGATTTCTGCCCTGTTCTTCTGCACCGCTGCGCTGTTGTCCCCCTCGCAGGCGGCGCCTGCCAGGCGCGTGGGTGTTCTGCTTCTGGCTCACGGAGGCTCGGCCGAATGGGATGCGAACGTTACAGCCATCGGTGTTGAGGTCGCTCGCACGACCCCGACGGAAGTGGCCTTGGGGATGGCAACACGCGCCAACATTCAGTCCGCTGTGGATCGCCTGCGCGTGGCGGACGTCACCGAGATTGTGGCTGTGCCCCTCTTTGTCTCTTCGCACAGTTCGGTGATCACCGCCACCGAGTACCTGCTGGGCCTGCGCAAAGACATGCCCCCCGAGTTGAGAATGTTCGCCACCATGTCGCACGGCGCGGCTGGTGATCACGGGAGCCACGGTGCCGCGACGGATGGCACCAAGCCGATCGTCTCGACGGTTCCGATCAGGATGACCACCGCGCTTGACGCGCATCCCCTTGTCGCCGAGATCGTGTCGTCGCGCGCGCGAGAGATCAGCCGGCATCCGGCTGGTGAGGCCGTGGTGCTTGTGGCTCACGGTCCCACCGACAATGACATCAACGAACGCTGGCTGGTCCATCTGAGGCAGATTGCCGCGACGGTGGGGGCGACTGCAGGATTTGCCGGCATTGACGCGATCACGGTGCGAGACGACGCGCCGGCGGAGATCAGGGACGCGGCCACACGGGAGCTGCGCGAACTCGTATCGCGGCGGATCGCCGAAGGGCGCAAGGTCTTGATTGTTCCGGTGCTGCTCTCATATGGCGGCATCGAAGCCGGCATTCGCAAGCGCCTGGAAGGGCTCGGCTACATCATGACAACCCGAGCGCTCGCGCCAGACGCGAGGCTGGTGGAATGGGTCAAGCAACAGGCCGGACTCTCCAATCGGTAATCGAGAATCCAGACACGCCTCTGTCGTCCCGGTGTGCCGAAACGATGGCCGACCAGCATGGGCGGAAACGGGAGAGCCCCGGTATGGACGACGGGTGCCGGCCACGCGCACGGGACCCGCGTCACGCGCCACGATGGGCCAGCGGCCGACCGTGACCTTTAACAGCGGCATGACCGAGGCGCCTGGCTCGACCTGGTGTCGCGCGGACCACACTCCGCATCCGGGAGGGTGCGGCCACGACGGTGATCTACTGATCCATGGCGCTCGCAAACCGCGGAAGTCATTCGGAGTGCGACGACAGCAGGCTTTCAATATCTCCGAGATCCTTCGCCCTTCCCGTCGCGCGCTTGTTGGCGATGAACGCGTCTCGTCCAATCACGTCGACCGTCAAGGGCCCGAAGGCTGCCTGCGTCCTGTCGGGCCACGCGTCGGGAAACGTCAGGCCTGACAATGCCGTGAGAATGTCGATTCTGTACGGAGGCAGACCCATCTGGAACACAATGCCCGGACGGCCGAAGTCGTCGAGTGTGACGTCGCTCAATGGCGCGCCAAAGGCCCGCAGCGCCGACATGATTCGCTCGGCATTGTCCGGAGTTGGATCGACCCAGACATCCAGGTCGCCCGTCGCCCGAGGTCGCCCGTGAACCCCGAGCGCGTACGCGCCGACGATCAGAAAGCGGACCTTATGGTCGCTGAATGCGCGCAACAGATCGACAAAGTCCTGATTCACCGGGCCACTCTCCTTTGAGCCGCCACTGCGCCTCACTGAGCCGCCAGACCTGGAGTGTACGTGCCCCTGGAGGCAGCGCTGCCCAGTAGGCCGCATCGCCCCGATCGTGTTCTGCAAATGACCGGAACACCCGGACCTGCATCCGGCTGCGTCTCGCGGCTGCGGCGTCCATGCGAGTATCGTACCGTAACAAGAGTCCACCCAGATGTGAAACTCTTGAGCGAGACAGAGCCGGGCATCGTGCGCGCCCGCTCACTCAAGCGCCGGTCTACCGTCCCGTCGATCCGAAACGATTGCCGACCAGCACGGGCGCATCACTTTGCATGACGTGACAGGCGGTGCAGTTCCAGCGCGCACCAGCCACGGTTTCTCGAACCACGTCGGGTGCAGCGCGAAGATCGGTGAGGTGACTGCGGGGCACCTGCGGCGGATCGGCAGGATCGGTGCTGCCGGTTTGATGGCAAAGCAGGCAGGTGTTCTCAGACGACCGAATCGGCACGAAGCCGTCAAGGCTGTGCGGGATGAGCGGCGGCGCGCCATCAAAGGCGCGCGCCAGCTTGGCGTTACCGCCGGGCGTGGCGTCCGTGAACACGACCAATGGCGGCACACGATCGTCAGTCAGCGCCGTTTTCCGCAGGCCAAGAGCGAGGTCCGGTACTCCCGGACCGGCGACGTCATCCGGGCCGACACGCCACAACGTCCAGGCCACGACGGCCACCGCCACCACCAGGAACGCCAGGAGCATGCGCCGGGCCGTCATCGCGCCTCCTCAGCTTTGTAGACTTTCACGGCACACTTCTTGAAATCGGTCTGGCGCGAGATAGGACACCCGGCATCCAGCGTGACCTTGTTGATGAACACGTTTTCATCAAACCACGGCACGTAGACCAACCCTTTCGGAGGGCCGTAACGCCCCGCTGTTTCCACTCGGGTCTTCACTCGCCCTCGACGCGATTCAATCCACACCGCGTCGTTGCGCGCCAGCCCTCTCGCCTCAGCATCATCCGGGTGCATGTATGCCAGGGCCGATGGCACGGCCTTGTGCAGTTCGGGTACGCGACGGGTCATGGTGCCCGAGTGCCAGTGTTCCAGCACGCGTCCCGTGCTCAGCCAGAGGTTCCATTCCATGTCAGGCATCTCGGGCGGAGCCGCGTATGGCCGGAAGAAGATCTTGGCCTTGCCCGGCAGCGCGACTGGTGTGGTGTCGGTGATACCGTTGAGGTTCCCGCGCGGCAGTTGTTTCATCGCCGGGCCGTAGAAATCGAAGCCCGAGCCTTTGGCGGCGTACGGATCGTGGTCGGCGTTGAATCGCCACTGCGTTTCTTTTCCGTTGACCACGGGCCACTTCAGGCCGCGCACATCCGCATCGAAATACCGGTCGAACGGCGCCAGGTCGTGGGCGTGACCGCGACCGAAAATCGCATATTCCTCAAACAGCGCCTTCTCCGGGAACCACCGTTCGCGCAGGTGCGTGACTGTGTCATTCGGATGACCGTCCGCCACGGGATCTGGCCACGCGACGTTGCGATTGGCCGTGGTGGCAAACAGCACTTCGTACAACGTGCTGTCGCGCCCGTACGCGAACGGGCCGAGACCGTCGAGCACACTGGGCAGAGCGCCGTGGGCGCCCCACAGTTCCCCGATAGTCAGGCGTTTGGAGAATTCCAGGATTTGCCACAAATCGGATCGCGCATCGCCTGGCGCGCGCACCTGCTGCCGCCACATCTGCGTGCGGCGCTCACTGTTGCCGTAGGCACCCCATTTTTCGAAAATCATCGCCGACGGAAGGATGAGGTCCGCCACCTTGCACGAGATCCCCGGATAGGCGTCCGAGACCACCACAAACGCGTCGTTCTTGCGTGCGGCTTCAATCCAGTGGTTCGCGTTGGCCGTGGCCTGGAACGGGTTGTTGACCTGCACCCACAACCACTTGAGCGTGCCATCTTCGAGATCACGCATCATTCGTGTGATGTCGCTGCCGGGTTGCGGATTGATGGTGCCGGCCGGCAAGCGCCAGATCTCCTCCGCCTTCGCGCGGTGGGCCGGGTTGTCCACCATCATGTCGGCCGGCAACCGGTGCGAGAACGTCCCCACCTCGCGGGCGGTGCCGCACGCCGACGGCTGTCCCGTCAGCGAGAACGCGCTGTTGCCGGGTTTGGCGAACTTCCCAGTGAGCAGGTGCGCCATGTACGCCTGTTCATTCACCCAGGTCCCGCGCGTGTGCTGGTTGAACCCCATCGTCCAGAACGAGACCACCTTACGCGCGCGATCGGCGTACGCATCCGCCAGTTGCACGAGTTTGTCTTTGAACGCGTTCAGCGGTTCGGCAGAATCGCCCTTCGCCAGTCGCGCGACGTAGTCGAGCGTGTAGGGCGCCACGCCCTGTCGGAAGTCCTCCAGAGAAATCAGCCAGTGCTGTCCGGCCTGCTTCCGGTGGCCCTGCGATTGTTCCCGCGAGTCGGCGTCGCGCAGCGCGAACCCGATGTCGTTGTGGCCTGTGGCAAACACACAGTGGCGTTCGACGAACGCCTGGTCGACGGCCTTGCGCGCAAGAATCTCGCGCGCAATGTAGTTCCAGATCGCCAGGTCGGTCTGTGGCTTGAACACCAATTCGAGGTCGGCCATCGCAGAAGTCGGCGTGGTGAACGTGGTGAGGTTGATGAGCCGCATTGGCGCATGACTGAGCCGGCGGTCGATGACGCGGGCCCACAACATCGGGTGCATCTCGGCCATGTTGGCACCCCAGGTGACCACCGTGTCTGTCAGTTCGATGTCGTCATAGTTGCCCGCGGGCTCGTCGATGCCGAAGGTCTGCATGAAGGCGGCCACGGCCGACGCCATGCAGTGCCGTGCATTGGGATCCAGGTTGTTGCTGCGCCAGCCGGCCTTGACCAGTTTGGCGGCGGCGTAGCCTTCCTGAATCGTGTGTTGGCCCGAGCCCATGATGCCCACACCCGTGGGCCCCAGTTCGCGATGCACGCGCCGGAACTGCACGGTCATTTCGTCGAACGCCCGCGCCCACGATACGGCGACAAAGTCGCCGGCTTTGTCGAAGCGGCCGTCTTTCATACGAAGCAGAGGCTGCGTGAGCCGATCGTCGCCGTACAGGATCTTCGCGTTCGCGTATCCCTTCACGCAGAGCAGGCCGCGATTGACCGGGCTGTCGGGATCACCTTTGATCGCTACGATGCGCCCTTTGTCGGTGGCAATCTGGATGCCGCACCCGACACCGCAGAAACGGCACACTCCCTTGTCCCACGACCAGCCGGCCTGGACGGCCTGACCGAGGGCCACAAGGTGTTCGGGCAGGTGCAGCCCAACAGCCACGCCAGTGGCGGCGGCAATGCCGGTCTTCAGGAAACGACGTCTTGTGGCATCCATCAGCCGGCTCCCTGTGGATCGACGTAGTGATAGACGAGCTCGGCGCTCAGCACGCCTGGTTCGCGACGCACGGACTCCATCCGCATTTCCTCCTGATCGCTGGAGTCAGTCTCAAGCGTGATGATGACGCGCCCGGTGGCTGCTTCCAGATGGTGCACGTCGATACCCGGAAGGTGTGCGAGGCGTGCCGCCACGGCGACAAGGTCCTCCTGATGGGAGCGCACGACCACGCCGGAGATGGCGGACTGGCCTATTGGTGTTTGGGTGTTCATGTCCATGCCATCGGGAACTATGGCCCAAACGGGCCGACTGGTGATGTGATTGCCGTCATACCATCGCCGAGGCGCCTCATCTTCGGTTACCTCGAGACCATCGTCGCGTTCTAACGCAGCTATTGGCTCATCGTCACCGCGGGCAGTCCCGCTGCTGTCCGCTTCGCGTTAAGCGCCGCGAGGTCGGTGGTCAGCATCTTCCAGCGCGCCATGACTGACACGGACTGGGCCCGGGCCGCTGTGCACGACGCGATCTCACGTGCCGAGGGAGGAACATCGGCGGCCTGCATGCTCATGGCTGCCGCCAGCATGGAGGCGCTGACGCCCTGCAGCGTCTGAGCCGCCGCGGTGTTGCCGCCGCCCCCGGGACCGCCACCACGACCGCCGCCACCACCCGCCGCCGCTGCCGGCGCCAGCGCGTCAACCCGGGCCTTGAACTCGGTGATGCCCTCGCCACTGACCGAGCCCAGCTTCGCGCTGAGCGCGCGCGCCTGGTCGTACGCGGCGCGGGCCGCGAGGGCACCGTCGTGCATCTCGCGCGTCAACCGGGTCAGCGTCGCCATGTCCACCGCAGACAGCTTCACGCGCGGATCCATGCGCAGTGTCAGCGGCTGGTTGTAACTCTTGCCATCCACCGTCAGACGAACGGTGTAGGCGCCGGGCGCTGCCCAGGGCGCGTTCACCGTGGAATACGTACGATGCGGCACGGCCGCACCGGCACCGCCGCCTCTGCCACCGGCATCGCCCGCAATCGGATCGTGCCGCATGTCCCACCACACACGATGCATGCCTGCACGCGTGGAGATCATCATCGGCGGCGCCGCCCAGTACAGCGGCACGGAGCAGTCTGGCGCCGCAGGATTCGCCTGGCAAACTTTGTTGTACGCCACAGGATCGGTCGCGGCGTTGGGTGAGAGCACCGCCTCGGTGCTCGAGTAGGTGCGCACCACGCGGCCACCGGCGCCAAGGACATCGAGCTTCACCGGCCCGGCTGCGTCAACTGGCAGGTAGTAGTTGAGAATCGCTCCCGGCGGCGGGTTCTCTCCGGCCGGCACTTCGAGCGGCCACGGCGTGGGCGGATTCATGCCAAAGCGCACGCGCACTGCGGTCACGGGCTTGACGAGATAGGCGTTGCCCGCACGCTGCGCGCCACGGATAGCCGCTGCCTGCCTGAGTGGCGTGACGTCGTCGAGAATCCAGAATCCACGGCCGTGTGTGCTCGCGATCAGGTCCGAACATAAACAGCTCTCATCGTCTTTCACCGTGAGGTCGCGCACGGAGATGGCGGGCATGTCGATGCGCAATGATTCCCAGTGGTCGCCGTCGTCGTACGACACCCACACCTGGGTGTCGGTTGCGGCGTAAAGCAGGCCCCGCTGCCTGGGGTCTTCGCGAATCGAGTTGGCCGCGGCGCCTGGCGCTATGCCGTTGTTGATCTCCGTCCAGGTCTTGCCCCCATCGTGGGTGCGCAGGAAGTGCGGGTTCAGGTCGTCAAGCCGCAGCGTGTTGGCCGCCGCGTAGGCCGTGAGCGTGCTGAAGTGCCCTGCCTCAATATTGAAGATGCGCGTCCACGGTTTGATCGTCGCCGGTGTGACATTGGTCCACGTGCGCGCCGGGCCCGCCATCATCTGAATATGACCGTCGTCGGTGCCCGCCCAGAGTGTGTTCACGTCGAGAGGTGACGGCGACAACGCCGTGATGCTTCCCGCTGGCGCTGCCGTGACGGTGGCGCCGTACTTGCCGGTGTTGGCGGGGACGGCCCACGTCTGGCGAGTCAGGTCTCCGCTGATGCGAGTCCAGCTGATGCCGCCGTTGCGGGTGCTCCACACCGCGTTCTGTGCGTAGTAGAGCAGCGCGGGATCGACAGGCGACCACTCGATCGGCTGCGTACGCACGTTACGGCTGAATGTCCGTCCGGTGGCGTCTGTGTCGCCGGCGATGTCAGGCCCCACGTTCTTGATCTGGCCGGTCTTGCGATTGAAGAGCGTGACGTTGTTGCGCGAACTGCCGTAGACAAGGTCGGGATTCTTGGGGTCGGGCGCGGCTTCGCCGTACTCCTGAATGCCCACCGGGCTCCAGTTGCGGAAGGTGATCTCGCCGTCGTTGCCGCGGCTGTCCACGCACGCGGAACCGGAATCCTGCTGGCCGCTGCATACGCGATACGGGAACGCGTTGTCCGTGGAGGCGTGATACATCGCGGCCGTCGGCTGGTTGTACCAGGTGCTCCAGGTCTCGCCGCGGTTGCCCGACACCACGGCTCCCTGGTCACTGACCGCGACAATGATGTTGGTGTCGTTGGGATTGATCCACGCCTTCTGGTAGTCGTCGCCACCGGGCGCGCCGCGGACTCCCGTCCACGTCAGGCCGCCGTCCTCGGTGCGCCACAGCACCACCGAGCAACTGTAGACGACGCTGTCGTCCTTGGGGTCGATGGTGAGCGTCGGCAGGTCGCCGCCGCCGATGCGGGCGAGTGGCCGGTTGTCAGCGGCGCCTGTGCCGCGACCGTCCATGCCGCGCACCACGAGGAACCAGTGATCGCCGCCGTCAATCGACTTGTAGAGCCCGACCGAACCTCCGGCACCACCGCGGCCACCGCCACCGGGGGTGACCGGTGCCTGCCCGGCGACGATTGCGTAAAGGACTTTGGGGTTGCTCGGCGCGATGGCGAAGTTCGTCTGGATGATGTCGGGCAACCCATCAGTGAGCGGCTTCCAGGTGGTGCCGCCATCGGTAGACTTGAAAATGCCTCCGCCCGTGCCGCCGAATGCGCCGCCCTCGATGTAACTCTGCTGTTGCACCCACAGCGAGGCGTACACCGTGTTCGGATCGGCCGGGTCGAGGTGCACCTCATTGGCGCTGGTGTACTCGTCCTTGTAGAGGACTTTCTGGAGGGTGGCGCCGCCGTCGGTTGATCGAAACACGCCCCGTTCCTGGTTGGGCCCGTACGGATGGCCCAGCACCGCCACGAAGAAGCGGTTTGGATCACGCGGGTCGACGGCGATGGCCGCGATCATCTGGCTGTCGAACAGCCCCATGCGCGTCCACGTCTTGCCGGCGTTCGTTGATTTGTACAGGCCGTCGCCTGTCGCGAGGTCCGGGCGGATGATGCCCGCACCCGAGCCGACGTAAATGATGTCCGGATTGGATGGAGCGACGGCAATCGCGCCAATCGAGCCCGTGGACTCCCGGTCGAAGATGGGCGTCCAGGTCGCCCCGTAATCCGTGGACCTCCAGACACCGCCGTTATCGAAGCCGATGTAGGACACATTCGGCTGCGACGGGACTCCGGCGACGGCGCGTGCGCGTCCCCCGCGATGCGGGCCAATCTGGCGCCAGTGCATGTCTGACGCAGGGTCGATGATTGATTGGGCAGACTGACCGCTGGCCAGTGCACCGAACGTGGCGAGAACGACGATGACGGATGTAAGACGGTGATGGATGGACACGGGCAGTTCCTCCAGCTGAGGATGTTACATCCGTTCGTGGTGGATGGTCCTCATGCGCACACTGACGAATGAGGCGCGTGCAACGCGCGCGGATGGCGTTCGACCTGTCGAGCCCGATCCACTCTCCGCCCGCGCCGAGGGGCTACATGTAGGCAGCCTGTCGCCGAAGGCCGAGCGCGACACATAGCCAGGCCACCGTCAGAGCGCCGAAGCCGATAAACAGCGAGACGAGTGATTCGGCCAGCCCAACTTGCCAGAGCTGGTTGTCGGCCAGCGCTGGGGAGCGCCCAAGGCCCACGAGCACATTGATCAGACCGAGACAGCAGCCGGTGAGGGCGGAGAAGATACCTGCCAGCGACAACGGCCGCATGAGCGCCAGCCGGCCCTCCGACGGGCGGATGGCATAGGTGATTCCCATGATCAGGGGGGTAAGGGTCACGGCGATGCTGAGAAGGGCCATGATGCTGGCGTTTGACAGGACGTTCATAGTTGATACCTCCAGATGCATAACGCTGGAGAGGTCAAGGCGTGACGGGTGTCACAATTCCAGCATTCCCGCGTTATGAAACTGATGGACCAAAGTTCCGACTCGGCGCTTTTGAGCCGCCTCCAAGGCGGGGATACGGCCGCGTTTGACGAGATGCACGCCCAGCTCAACGGGCGGCTGTTCAGTTTTCTGATGCGGCTCTCACGACGCCGCGACGTGGCCGAGGATCTCCTGGAGGAGACGTGGCTGCGGCTGGTGGTCCACGCGA
The DNA here is from genome assembly GCA_046594875.1 of Vicinamibacterales bacterium. Taxonomy (GTDB): domain Bacteria; phylum Acidobacteriota; class Vicinamibacteria; order Vicinamibacterales; family SCN-69-37; genus SYFT01. The sequence continues at coordinate 13,074 of JBKJQX010000002.1, read as the reverse complement.
AGCGTCTTCGCCCCGACACACGGCTGGCCCCATGGCTCTTCACCGTGGCCCGCAACTTGTACCTCAGTTACCAACGCTCACGACTGCTGGAAGACTCCCACGCCGCCACGTTGATGGGACTCTGGCCGAGCGGCACGAACCGATTGTCACCGTTTGAGGAAACCGCCACCAACGAGACTGCGCGGCGCATCGAGTCGGCCCTCGCGTCGCTGCCTGCCGCCTCTCGCGAAGTATTGCTGCTGGTCAGCGTCGAAGGATTCCGGCCCGCGGAAGCGGCCGAGGTGTGCGGCATTTCACCAGAGGCGTTCCGACAGCGCCTGAGTCGGGCTCGCGCCCTTCTGGCACGCCGACTGGATGCGCCAGCCGACGCCCAGATTGCCGCCCTGAAAGAGGTGACGACGTGAGAGACGACTGGACGACGGTGGAGGACGTGCTGGCGGAACTGCCTCGGCCGAACTCGGATGGCATGCGGGCCGAACGCGTTCGCGCCAGATGTCACAGGGCGCTCTCGAGGTCCCAAAGACCAGCGGTCCAGTCGCCCCCGCTGCGGCGCGCAATCGAATCAGCCGTGGTCGGCGGATTTTGCGCGGTCTATCTCTGTGCCATGGCGATCGTGGCGCTCCACACACACGGGGTGTTGTAGAGCCTCCCTGTCCCCGCGGCACCCGTCGTCGGGCAGTTATTTCAGCCTTTCCTTAGGCTTCCCTCACGACTTCTCACGTTGTGGTCGCTCACTCTCTTGACCGGAGAGTTGACCATGACTGATTCTGCTGCGACATCACCCTACAGAATGACGGTGGACCAGGCTCTGACAAACGAGACCTGGAAGACATGGGCGAACCTGGTGACGACGATTCGGCTCGTTGTCGGGGTCGTCGTATTCTCGTTCGCGGCTGTCGAACGGAACGAGGCGCTGAACTTCATCGGCCTCGTCGACGCGCTGAAGGGCCGGAGCACGTACCGCCTCTGTCGCCTGTCCAGCCCCGAGGCAGCCTGGTGACGGCCCGCGTGCGACGATTGAGTCCTGCACATCGGCCCCAAGGCGAGCCGGCTACCGGCGGCTCATCGGCGCTCAACTGGCCGCATTCGCCGTCGCCAACCTGATGCTGGGGCCCGAGCTCATCCTGCTCATCCTCCACTCTGCGGTTGGCCTGATTCCCGTGATTGTCCACGAAGCCCTCCACGCGCGAGATGTGCGCGGTGCGCAACTGGTGGCGATCGGCCTCTCGCTTTCGATCCTGACCGGGGTGGTCTATCTCGCGGGTCTTTCCGCCGGCGTGTGGTTCAACCACATTGATATCGCGCACGTCGTCATGCTCGTGAGCTTCGTTTTCGTCTATCGCGGGGCGCGCCAGGAGAGAACCGTCACATGGACATGAGCGTGCTGGCAGGAGCCGTCTTGGTCTGCGTGTTGGGTGGGGTCATCCCCTGGATCAACATGGAGGTGGCGGTCATCGGAGCCGCGCTACTGGTCCCACCGCCAGCCGCATGGGCTCGAAGCCGACGCCCGGCCATTTCGCGCGGCGGCGGGTCGCAACCAACGTGGCACGCTGATGGCGTCCAGCCAATCCAGTCCCCGAGCCGGTCCGTAGACTAGTTCCAGAGAGGGCAGGACGCATGACGCGCGGCCCTGATTTCTGCTTGGCAGTAACTGGAGAGAGAGCGATGAACATCAAAACCCTGGCAACAATCGGACTGATGGTGGTGGCGACGACAGCGGTGGGCGCACAGATGGGCAAGACGAAGATGGTGGGCGGGGCCGAGATGTTTCCGTCGAAGAACATCATCGAGAACGCGGTCAATTCCAAGGACCACACCACGCTCGTCGCTGCGGTCAAGGCCGCCGGCCTCGTGGAGACGCTGAGCGGCACGGGGCCGTTCACGGTCTTCGCGCCCACGAATGCGGCGTTCGGCAAGCTGCCCGCGGGCACGGTTGAGACCCTGCTGAAGCCCGAGAACAAGGGCATGCTGACCGGCGTACTGACCTATCACGTGGTGGCCGGCACGTGGGATTCAATGGCGGTGGCGAAGATGATCAAGGACGGCAAGGGCAAGGCCGAGATCAAGACCGTCGCGGGCGGTCTCCTGTGGGCGTCCATGAGCGGCAAGGACTTGATCCTGACCGACGAAAAGGGCGGCCAGGCGAAGGTCACGATCGCCGACGTCCACCAGTCGAACGGTGTGATTCACGTGATCGACACCGTCCTGATGCCTCGGTAACTGATCCGTCGTAGACTGCGCGGCCTGCGCAGAGATGTTGCGGCACTGGCGGCGGCAGGCCTCAGGGGTCTTGCCGCCGGCCCTCCGTCGCTTGGCACCGCCCAGCAGGCGCTGCCCGCTATCTGGAGCAGGTGGGACATCTGCTCGAGAATCAGACCGGTCCGCGGCCGCGCCCCGTCCCTCCGACAACGCGGGCCCGAATGTCCTGGTTCGTCCAGTCACTGGAACACCGCCCGTCTACATGCGAGAGGGCTCGGGCTTGAGGCTCTCTGCAGAGAAGGGAAGGAACGTGACTCCTCAGATGGCCCTGCTGCTCGCGTGGACGGTGCCGAAGTAGCTGTGCGCCAGAGTCAGCGCGGCGATGCACGCAGTTGTGGTGGTCAGGACGCGAGGCCCGGTGCTCACGGGCTCGAACCCGTGCCGCGTCAGCAAGCCGAGCTCGAAGTCGTTCCAGCCGCCTTCGGGGCCAATCGCGATGAGCACACGACCGGGAACGGCTGGTGTCAGCGCGGATTGAAACGAACGGTGGCTTCCCGGATGCGCCACCAATCGGCGACCCGCCGGGAAGATGTGATCCAGTTCGTCTTCGACGAGAATCTTGAACTGCTTGTGGATGGAGACCTTCGGCACATGTGTGTCGCGTGCTTGTTGGAGGCCTTCGATGAGCAGCGGTCGATATCCCGACTCGATCATGACGTGACTGTCGAAGTAGTCGCGCTCCACCTTCTCGGCGTTCGTCAGGATGACCTGCCCCACACCCAGAGCAGCCAGCTGCGCCCATAGCCGGCGCAGAACCTTGGGTCGTGGCACAGCAAGGAGGAGATCCACGCGCGGACGCTCCGGTGCCTCAGATTCAAAGACGCAGTTGAGTTGGACTCGGGTACCGCCGGCCACTGCAACGGTTCCGACGCCGAGCGGGCCATCAATCACACCGACGCGTACGGTCTGGCTTGGCGCCACTCTCAGTACGTTCAGCATGTGCCGCGCGCGCGGTCCCGAGACGTCCACCTGACCATCCAAACGTACCTCGGACGGTTCAAACAACACGACGTTCATGTCAACCGCGTCAGGCGGACCGAAGGAGCGACAGGTATGCCCGCCATGGTCCGACGGTCTCGGTGTACTGCCGCGCCATGACGCGAGTCACTTGCGCAAGATGTCCGAGATCGTGAGCCGTCCACGTTGCCAGCAGCTGTCCCATCGTCACCGCACCGAACTCGGGATGTGTTCCGCGCCGGTTCAAGTCCGCGTCCGTCAGGCCGAGAACCGAGAGGCGGGCGAGGCTCTCGGCCCTGAGATCGGCGAAGGTGTCCAGTAACTCGGGCAGTGACCGGCCTTTCGATTCGGTAAACATCGCATCACGATCGAACGGCCGGAAGGCAACCGATTCGCCGTGTTGCAGGATGTGCTCGACGCGCGGCATCCAATCCGAGCGCTCGCCGTGAATCAGGTGCCCGACCACGTCGAATGGACTCCACGTGTCCGGGCCTTCCACTGCGTCGGTCCAACAGGCCGGCAGGTTCAGCAACAAGGCTCGCAATGTGGCCGGAGTGCGCCGAAGAACCGGCAGCGCCTCCTCGAAGCGGAAGTCCACGTGCGCCTACTTTCTGGTCGCCTTCTGTTTCTCGACCATCGCGGCCACGTCGGCCATCAGGGCTTTCGCGTCATAGACGATGCCGTCCTTGATGGTCCATTTGATCCCGCCGACGCGTTCGGCCTTGCCAGTGGCGTCGTTGAGCCGCACGGCGCCGTTGCCGTAGAGCACTTTCAGGTTCTGCAGGGGATTCTGATCGACGAGGATCAGGTCCGCGAGTTTACCGGTCTTCACCACGCCGAACTCCACGGGCGTCTTGCGCCATTCCGACAGTGTCAGCGCGCCGTTCATCGTGGCGGCCTGGATGACCTCAAGCGGATGGAAGCCGGCTTCCTGCAGCATTTCGAGCTCGAGGATGTATCCGAAGCCGTAGGTCTGATAGATGAAGCCCGAGTCGGAGCCTGTGGTGACGCGCCCGCCCATCTTCTTGTAGTCGTTCATCAACTGGAACCACACCTGATAAAAATTGCGCCACGCGATTTCGTCGTGCGTGGTCCAGTCGTACCAGTACGAGCCGTGGTTGACGCGGCTAGGCTGGTAATAGTCCATCAGCGACGGCAGCGTGTATTTGTCGTGGTAGTCCGCTTCGCGCGCGCGCATCACGTCGCGTCCGGCCGAGTAGATCGTGAAGGTCGGATCGAACGTGGTGCCGAGCTTGAGTTGCTCTTCGAGGTACGCCTTCCATTCGGGCGACCCCTGCGGGTGAATCTTGTTCCACATGCGGGCGACTTGACCGAACCGATGCTGCTCGTCGTTCGCGTTGATGTCCACGGGCCAGTCCTGCACCACCGTGTCCTTGAGCAACGATTCGAAGTGGCCGTAGAAGTGCGTGACCGTGTCCAGACCGAGCCGGGCCGAGTCGATGGCGTTCATCTGCGCCACGCCGCCCTGCTGCAGGTGGGCGGTGGTGCCCAGGCCGTTCTTGTGGGCCTCGTCGATGACGGCGGCCATCACGTCCGGTTCCATCGCGCCGATCTTGAGGCCGTCGATCAGGTGCGCATTCTCGCGCACCCACGCGCGAGCGGAGTCAGGGGCTCCGAGGCCTCCCGGACGCTGGTAGTTGAAGATGCGCGGCGCCACGATGGTGTTCTTCTCGCTCTTTTCACGCTCGGTGGCGCTCCACTGGTTGCCACCCAACGCAACTCCCCTCACCGTCGTCACGCCGTGGCCCAGCCACAATTTGTAGGCGTACTCGGCGTCGGCGTTTTTCGGCGCGCCGCCCGCGTGCACGTGCATATCCACAAAGCCGGGCATCAGATACATTCCGGTGCCGTCGATGACGTGGTCGGCAGCCGGCGCGGCGCCCTGGCGTCCGCCGCCTCCTGCTCGTCCCGCAGGCGCCGCAGGCTGGGGCAGCCCAGGTGTGCCCGCGCCTTGAATGGCCTGAATGCGATTGCCGGAGACGATGACGTTCATCGGGCCGTAGGGCGGAGCGCCCGTGCCGTCGATGATCATCACGTTCCTGATGATCATTCTGTTGAACGGCCCCGCGCCTTCAGTGGCGCGCCGGTCCGGCGCGCCGTTGAGCCCCGCCTGCGCGTCGATTCGCGCGGGCAACAGGCCCGACAACAGGGCACAGGCCACACCAAGACTGAGACCACCAAGCAGCAGTGAACGCCAACGATTCGTCATGTCTCTTCTCCTGCCCGCAGGACGCGGGTGCCGGGATTATCGCACCGCATCAGCCATTGCGGCGGTGATGTTCGGGTACTGGAACGAAAAACCCGCGTCCAGGGCGCGCCGAGGAACCACGCGCTGTCCGGCCAGCAATGCCGGTCCGGCCATCTCCCCAACGAGAATCTTCAGCGCAAAACCCGGCACCGGCAGCCAGCTCGGCCGACCAAGCGCGGCGCCCAACGCCTTCGAGAATTCGGCATTGGTGGACGGGTTGGGCGCGGTGCCGTTGAAGGCGCCGGCGGCCGTGGGATGTTCAAGCAACCACACGACCAGCGCGACCCAGTCACGCAGGTGAATCCACGACATCACCTGGCGGCCGGATCCGATCGGGCCACCAACGAAGAATTGAAATGGCGGGATCATCTTCGCCAGGGCGCCGCCCCTGCGGTCCAGCACAATGCCGGTGCGGAGAATGACGACCCGGCAACCCAGCGCGGTGGCGGCATGGGCCTCCGCCTCCCAATCGACCGCCAGCGACGACAGAAAATCGGACCCCGGCGGCGCCGCTTCATCAAGCTCCGACCCATTGTCATCTTGCGGGCCGTAGAACCCGACCGCGGAACCACTCAGAAAGGCGCCGGGCCGGTTCGTCGCCTTGCGGATGGCCGCCACGAGCGCCCGGGTGGCAAGCACGCGGCTCTCGCGTAAGTCCGCCTTGCGCGCGCCGGTCCAACGCTTGTCGGCAATGCCGGAACCCGCAAGGTTGATAATCGCGCCCGCGCCGTCCAACTCGGTTTGCCAGGCTCCCGGAACATCCTCTCCTGGCCAGGTCACAAATCGCACGCCGCGATCGTCGCGCGCCGCGCCACGGGTCAGCACGACGACCTCGTGGCCGCGTGTGATGAGCTCAGCGCACAGTGCGCGGCCGAGGAACCCAGAACCACCAGCGAGGACGCACTTCATTCCCTCGGAAGCTAGCACGAATTAGGAAGTTAGGAACTGGGGAACTGGGGCAGCGTGATCGATCTCATCAGGCGCGGCGCCCCAGAGAAGGCCTTGAACTGCAGGCTGGGGCCGGATCCGCCCGGCAGTTCGGCGCGAATGTGTCGACGACCCGACGACGCCTGTCGGGAGCGCGCTGCCAGTGATCGATTACGCTCATGTAATGTCACGACTCGCACAGGTCGTCGTCTTCGCCGCACTCCTGGGCCCTGCGACCCTTCACGCGACGTCGGCCCAGACCGTGGTGCAATGGTCTGCCCGGGTCGAGCCGGCGGCTGTCGTCAAGGCGGGGGCGGATTTCGAAGCCGTTATTGACGCGAAGATCGATCCGGGCTGGCACCTCTATGCGCTGACCCAGGAAGGCGGCGGACCGCAGGCGTTGGTGATCACCGTGCCGCCAGAGTCGCCGTTCAAGATCGCCGGCAGCATCATTGCGCCGCTTCCCATCACCGCGCCCGACGCGAACTTCAACATCGATACCCAGTACCATGCAGAAGAGGCCACGTTTTATGTGCCATTGACGGTGCCGGCAGGCGCGGCCGGACGGGTGACATTGGACCTCGACATCACCTTTCAGACGTGCACCGACCGCTTCTGCCTGCCACCGGCAACCGAACGCGTGAGTTTGATCCTCATGGTGCCGGGCACCGGCGCCGATGCCACACCCGTGTCGCGACCCCGTACGGCGGTCACCGGCGCACCGAAGACCTTCGTGGAAGACATGGCCGCTTCCGCCACTGCCAGCACGCTCGGCGCGTATCTCGGACTGGCCGCGCTGATGGGCGCGTTGTCGCTGCTCACGCCCTGCGTCTTCCCCATGGTGCCCATCACCGTGTCGTACTTCACGGGACGCGCCGAAAGAGACCGGCGCCGGGCAGTGACCCAGGCGCTCGTCTACGGCATCGGCATTGTCCTCACCTTCACGGCGGTCGGCGTCGTGCTCGCCGTCGGCTTTGGGGCGTCGGGGCTGAATCAGTTCGCCGCAAACCCATGGCTCAACCTCGGGATCGCCGCATTGTTCATCGCCTTTGCGCTGAATCTCTTCGGCGCGTTCGAGCTGGCGCTTCCATCCAAGTTCCTGACGCGCGCGGCCTCAGTCGATTCCGGGCGCGGGCGATATGTGGGCACCCTGCTGATGGGACTCGCGTTCACGCTGACCTCGTTCACCTGCACCGCGCCGTTCCTGGGCACGCTGCTGGTGGTGGCGGCCCAAGGCGACTGGCAATGGCCCATGGCCGGCCTGCTCGTGTTCTCAAGTGTGTTCGCCGCGCCGTTTGTGTTGCTGGCGTGGGCACCCCAGGCGTTGGCGTCGTTACCGCGTTCCGGCGCGTGGCTGCTGTCAGTCAAGGCGACCATGGGCTTGTTGGAGCTGGCCGCCGCGCTCAAGTTCCTGTCCAACGTGGACCTGGTCTGGGGCTGGGGCATCTTCACGCGCGACGTGGTGATCGCGCTGTGGCTCGTCATCGGTGTCGCGCTGGTTGTGTATCTCGCTGGCGGCATGCGACTGGGGCATGCGCCACGGCTCTCGAGGCCCGGGCTTCCGCGCTGGGCCGTGGTTGTGTCCGCCGTGGTGCTGACGGGATGGCTGGGCACCGGTCTGGTGGGGCAGCGCCTGGGTGAACTCGAATCGTTCCTGCCGCCCGGCGAACTGGGTGGCGGCGAGGGTGGGGAGCTTGCGTGGATCGTCAACGACTATGAAGGTGCGCTGGCGCAGGCCGCGAAAGAGAATCGGCCCATCCTGGTGGACTTCACCGGCTATACCTGCACCAACTGCCGGTGGATGGAGGCCAACATGTTCACCAGACCCGAGGTCTCGCGGGAGTTGTCGCGCTACGTGCGGTTGCGTCTATATACCGACGGAAGGGGCGAGCAATACCTTCGTTTTCAGAACCTCCAGCGGGATACCTTTGGCACCGTGGCGCTGCCATACTACGCAGTGTTGGACCCGCGCGGTGTGCCGGTGGTGGCGTTTGGCGGCCTGACCCGAGACGCTGCGTTCTTCGTGTCGTTCCTCCAGCGCGGAATGTGAGATGCCTATGAACTTCCTGCCTCTGCTGCTTGTTGTTGGTCTGGCCCAGGCGTCGGCGCCGCAACCCACGACGCCCGCTGCGTGTGTGAAGGTCGCGCGAGATTTCGTCCAGGCGCAACAACGCGCCGCCAAACAAATCACCTCCGAGCTCATTCGAAAAATTGAATCCGACAAGGTGGCGATGGCTCAGGCGTGCGCGGCGCAGTTCAGCGTCGCGACAATCGCCGAGGCCGATTTGGCGCGTCTGATCGAACTCTACGGCGAGTCGGCGCAGCCGGCTTTGGCGAAAGCCGCGCTCGACCGCGCCCTTGCGTCGAAGACCCTTCCCGTCAACGTGCGTGCCGACGTGTTGTCGCAGGCCGTGTTGACGGGCTTGCGCGAACCGAAGTCGCCCGAGCGCAATGCACGTCTCGAGCGGTTCGTGGACGAACTCGATCGCCTGAAGGGCGATTTCCTTGAGCCGCAACTCAGCGCTCACGCGCGCATGAACGGTTTCTACCGCGGCGACGATATTGACGACGGGATCATCAAACATTCCACGTGGTTGATCGAGCGCGCGAAGACCTTCACGCCTCAGCAACGCACACAGTACGGCAGCACCATCGTCTCGGCGCACATCAACATGGCCGAGGCCGTGGCCGGGCGTGGTGACACTCCCCGCGCGCAGCAACTGCTGACCGCCGCAAAGACCAACTGGAGCGACGTCAGGAACGCCGACCTCATGCTCGCGCCCGTGATGGCGCGCTACGCGTTGGTCGGCACCTTGGCCGCGCCCATCGGCGCGCCACGCTGGCTCAATGCGCCGGCGAACACGACCATCGCCATGCCGGGCGCCGTGACGCTGCTGGAGTTCACGGCGCACTGGTGCGGGCCGTGCAAGGAGAGTTATCCCGGCGTGAAGCGCCTGCTGGCGAAATACGGGTCGCGCGGCTTCCGGGTGGTGCTCGCCACTGAGCTGTACGGCTATTTTGGCGCCGAGCGGCCCCTGACCGCCGATGTCGAGTTCGAACGCGACCGAGAGTACTGGGCGCACGAAGGCCTCAACGTGCCGGTGGCGGTGGAAGACCAGCGAAAGCCGCCGGTCCGCGGCGCCGACGGCAACTACACGTATTTCGACAATCCGAACGACAAGGCCTACGAAGTGGGCGGCATTCCGCAGATTCACATCATCGACAAACAGGGCCGCATCCGCCTGATCATGGTGGGCTACGACGACGTGAATGAAGAGATGTTGTCGAAGCTGATCGAGAAGCTGCTCAAAGAAAAGTAGTCAAGGCGGCGGCCCTTCCGGGCGCCACTGTTCGTCGCGCAGGACGTACCGGGTGTGGCCTTCGATGATGCGCGCGGGCTGCGGGTGATCGGGATCGCCTGGCAGCGTCAGTGCGATCGTGCCGTCGTAGTTCACGAGCGCCGGGCAGACCGGATCCAGCGGTGCGGTACCCGCGAGCGCCAACGCGTCGTCAACCGTCCGACTTCTCGCAAGGCGCAACAGCGTGTGATGCGTCGGTGGCGCCAACTGCACGGCCCGTGCTTCCCACCGTGCCAGCACCTCGTGGGGCGTGGCCCAGAAACTCGCCATGGTCTCGTACTGGTCGTGGGCACCTTCCTGTCCGGCCGGTGTCCGCAGCATGTAGAACCGCGTGTCGAACCGGCGCACCTCGGCCGCCGGCGTGATCCACCGCGCGCAGGGCACCAGTGATGCGAGGTCGATGCGGAGGCCGCGGGCGGTGAGCGCGGCTCGGAGTGCATCACCCCCCGTCGCGAGCGCTGCCCGCAGTTCCAGCGCCTGATCGTGAGTGAGCCTGCCACTCACCGGGAGGATCGCGGCCTCCTCCAGCGACTCACGGCAGGCGGCCAGCGCCAGGTCTTCGCGCCACACCGCAGGGCCGCCAACCGCGTCAGCCCGAAGGTGGGGCGGCAGAAGGAACGGTCTCCACACCGGGTCACCATCACTCGCCTCCACCCTGCCGCCCGGGAACACCAGGGCCCCGCCCATGAAGCGGCTCTTGCGATTGCGCTCCACGCAGAAGACCTCGATGCCGTCGCTGGCATCCCGCAGCAGGACGAGCGTCGCGGCGTCTACCGGCTCAACGGGCGGACGCGAGGCGTCGAGGTTCAGCAGGCTGCCCGGAGGTCCGGGGTGTGAGGTCATGCGGCGCCGTGTCAGGCGGGCGCCGGGTCGTCCATGCCGCCCCAGAGGTTCATGGTGCTGAGTTCTTCGCGGCCGCAGGCCTTGAGGTAGACGAACAACTGGGTGCGGTACGCGGCGCAGCCGCACAGAACGAGGTTGACGAGGATGGAACCACGTGACGCCGTGGTGCCGAACATCTCAATCTCCGAGCGCAGGTCGGCATCGGACATCCCGGCCAGCGTCGTTGCATACGTGCCGGCCTGCGAGGCGATCGCTGCGATCGTCTGGTCGAAGTCCTGGGCGTTGGCCGTTTCTTCGGCACGCGTCCACGCGGCCGGGTCAAACGCCCCGGCCTTGACGACTTCGACGAGTGCCGGTCCCATCATAGAGAGGTACTTCAGCAATTCGAATGTGCTGCGTTGTTTCGGTGTGGGGCGGTAGTCCAGTTTCGCACGGTCGATTTTGCCCGCCAGGTGCAGCAAAATTCTGACTTCGTTTTGCAGGGACGCGATGAGTTCAGCTTTGTTCAATACCATGAGGACTCCAGGAAAATTCGGTCGGGCAGAATACCATGAAGGCCTTCACAGATTCTTCATAATGACCCTGTCAGATAGACTCGGGAGTACACGAAGCATGGTTATGGCTAGAATGACGACTACAGTGGGAGCAGCGGTGGTGGCAGTGGCGCTCGCCACGCTGGCCGTCCAGACCCAGGCACAGGGGCAGATGCCGGCGCTGCGCACTGGAGAGATCCGGCAAGGCGCGGAGGCCTCGCGCGTGGACGAGTACCTGTCGCGCCTTGTGCCACACGGGTTCTCGGGCGCCGTGCTGATCGCCTCGGTTCCCAAGGGCGGCAACTGGGCGACCGAAGCGAAAGTTGTGCTGAAGAAAGCGTATGGCCTGGCCAATCGCGAAACCGGATTGCCGTACACCGTGGACATGGTCTCCTGCATTGGTTCGGTGACCAAGCAGTTCACGGGCGCGGCCATCATGAAACTCGAAATGGTCGGCAAGCTGAACACCGCCGACCCGATCTCGAAATACCTGCCGGGTGTTCCCGAAGACAAGGCGGGCATCACCATTCATCACCTGCTGACGCACACCGCCGGGTTCTCAGGCGATCTCGGCGGCATGGACGAAGAACCGATCGAACGCGACGCTCTGGTCGCGCGGGTACTCGCCGCACCGTTGGTGGCGAAGCCCGGCGAACAATTCGAGTACTCCAACGAAGGCTTCGCACTGGCCGGCGCGATTGTTGAACGTGTGTCAGGACAAGGCTACGAAGCGTTCCTGCGCGAACAACTGTTCCTGCCGGCCGGCATGGCCGACACGGGCTATCAGGCGCCGGCGTGGCCGCTGACGCGCCTGCCGATGGGCTACCGCGCCGACGGCCAGGCGTGGGGACGCACCTACAAAAACGGCTGGCTGCCGGATGGTCCGGGCTGGTACCTGCGCGCGAATGGTGGCATCCATGCAAGCCTGGACGACCTGTATCGCTGGCACCTCGCACTGGAGTCTTCGAAGGTCCTGTCGGCAGACGCCCGCGCCAAGTATCTGACCGGCCATACGCCGTCGGGAGGCGGTGAGCGGTACGCCTACGGCTGGGGTGTACAGACCTCGCGGCGGGGCGGCACGGTCATCACGCATAACGGCGGAAACGGGTTCTTCTTCACCGACTTTCGTCGCTATGTCGATGAAGGCGTTGTGATCATTGCAATGTCCAACCAGCCAGTGATTCCAGCCACCCAACTCGCGCCACGTCAACTCGAGGCGCTGTACTTCAACGACGCGCCCGTGGTGATGCCGCCCGTGGCCGTGGACGTGCCCAGGGCGCAGCGCGACGCGCTCGCTGGAACGTACACGACCGAGACCGGCGCGCGATTTGTGGTGCGCGCCACCGACACCGCGATTGACATCGAGGCCGACGACCCCACGCTGTTTGGCGCCGTCGGCGCGTTGACGCCAGCGGGAGGCCGGTTTGCCGACTTCGAGAAACGCACGCTGCCGCTGGTCGATGCGGCTGCCAAGGGCGACTTCCGGCCCATCTACGAAGCCTTCAAGTTCGAAGATGGCCGGCCCTTCACCACGGTTGAAACGAACCAGTCGCGCTTCTGGCAGGAATGGCGTGCTCAGTTCGGCGAGTACCAGCGAGTGGAACTGCTGGGCACCAACGTCGTGCAGGGTGACCCGGCGGTGACCATCCGTTTGCGCTTCGAACGTGGCGGCCCGGTGCTGCAATACATCTGGGGACCGCGCCGGCTCGCAGGCTTTCGCGCCGTGCCCACCGCGCCCGTGGCCCTGACCGCCGAGTCCGCTACGGACTGGGTGTTTTACACCTACCGTCAGCCGCAACTCATCCGTGCACGGTTCGGCGCCGATGGCACGCTGACGGTGGAAGCGGCGTCGGGGACCGTGGCGGCGAAAAAGACGTCGGGTGTCTTTTTGGCAACGTCAGGCAAAAAGACACCCGACGTCTTTTTC
>JBKJQX010000188.1:0-4344 GCA_046594875.1 Vicinamibacterales bacterium | reverse complement strand
CCGGGCGTCCTTGGTATCGACAAAATGTTTGCACGCAAGACCGGACTGCAGTATCACATCGACCTGCATATCGAAGTGGACCCACTGATGACTGTTGCCGCGTCACATGCCGTTGGCGGGCACGTGCGGGCCACCCTCAAGCGGGATTTGCCGTGGGTGGCGGATGTGCTGGTTCACGTTGAACCGTCCAGCGACTGAGCGACGAACCCACAGTCACAGGGCGCCCGCCCGCGGCGCTGTCGCGATGCACGTAGCCGAGCGCCACCACACGACCGGCGGCTGGCCCAAGCGCCGCACTCGTGATGGCCCCAACTTCGCGACCCTGGTCGAACACCGGTGTGCCGGTCTCTGGAATTTCCGTCACGTCCGGATCCGCCAGAAGCTGGACGAGATGTTTCGCCACGCGTCCACCTCCGCGGTGCAGGATTCGAATGATGACTTCCTGGCCTACGTAACAGCCCTTGGTAGTACTGATGGCGCAATCAAGAAGGCCTGCTTCAAGTGGGATGGTGTCCGCTGTCATGTCGATGCCAAACAGCGGGTGGCCAGCTTCGATGCGGAGGGCCTCGAAGATTGAGGCCTGTCCCGCTGTGTCGACGGGCTGCACGTCGACGGCACCGGCGGCAGTCACCGCAGCCACAGTGGAGTCCCATCGAAGAGTGGGCATCCACACTTCATAGTTCGGGAGCGTCACGTCGTCTGTGCGGATCACCCTGAGGCCGTCGTGCGTGACGTGGTCGAGAATCGAGAGTTCCGCGATTCGGGCGACCGGAACGCCGGTGGCGTCGGCCACCACCTGCGCTGCGCGACCGCCGAACACGCACAAGGCGCGTGTGTCGCCGCTGTCGTCAATAACGGCCACCTTCTCGGCGAAGATCAGGTGATCGAAACGGACGGCCAGGCTCGCGGCAAGGCCCTCGGGGACCTCAGCCATGACGCCCTCGGCGACCCTCAACAGGCGCATGTCGGTGACCATTCGTCCCTGCGGCGTGAGCAGGGCGGCATAAACGCCCCGGCCAACAGGGAGGCTGGCGACGTCATTAGTGACTAGAGCGTGCAGGAACGACGCCGCGTCCAGGCCGTCAAATCGCAGGCGGCCTCGAGCGCTGACGTCGAGCCATCCGGCGCCTGTCGCGATGGTGCGATACTGGGGAGTCATGAAGCAGTGGTTCAGGCATCTTAGCGTTGGGCTTGTCGCCTTCACAATGTGGAGCGCTGCACTGGCCGGACAATCAGCGCAAGCCGGACAAGAAGACCAGACCGGCGGGGCCGTGTTCACAGTGTTTCTGCGCGGCCAGCGCATCGGCTCGGAGGAAGTCACGGTCACGCGGCCTTCGGGCGGCTGGGTGGTGACCGCCACGGGGCGCACCGGACCGCCGCTTGAGTTCAGCTTTGACAAGTTTGTCGCGCGCTACGGCGCGGACTGGCAGACGCAGTCGCTTGAAGTCTCGGGCCAGATGCGCGGCCAGGGCCTGTTGCTGAATACGGCATTCAGCGGCGGAACGGCAACGTCGGACGTGGTGCAGGCGGGCAAACAGGCGCGGCTCACTCATCGGGTGTCGGCGGACACGATTGCGCTGCCGAACAACTTCTACGGCGCCTACGAAGTGTTGGCGCTGCGGCTGCACAAGGCGCAAGCCGGATCGGCCTTTCCGATTTATGTAGCGCCCCAGGCCGAGGTGCAGGCCACGGTCATGAAGATCACGCCGCGCCGGATGGAGACGTCGACCACGAAATACGAACTGCGGCAGTTCGACCTGTCGTTCCAGAATCCAGGTGGGGCGTTGCAGGTGGAAGTCTGGGTAGACGAGCGCGGCCGGCTGGCCAGATTGGCCATTCCCGTGGCCTCGCTGGCCGTGGTGCGTGACGACCTGTCGGGTGTCATGTCGCGCCTCGATTCGTTCAGCCACCCGCGTGATGAAGCGGCTTTCATTCCTGCCAACGGCTTCAGCCTGGCGGCCTCGTTTACGAAGCCCGAAGGCGTCGCCAAACCGCCCGTTGTCATTCTCGTGTCGGGTTCGGGTCCTCAGGACCGCGACGAAACCGTGTTCGGGATTCCCATCCTCGGCCAGGTGGCGGGGCGATTGTCGGATGCCGGGTTCTTCGTAGTGCGCTACGACAAACGCGGCGTGGGCCAGAGCGGCGGGCGCATTGAGAGCACCTCGATCGAAGCGTATGCCGAGGACCTGCGCGGCGTGGTGAATTGGGTGCGCAGGCGCAAGGATGTGGATGCCGACCGAGTGGCAGTGGTGGGACATTCCGAAGGCGGGAGCGTGGCGCTGTTGGTGGGCAGTCAGATGCGCGGACAGGTTCGCGCGCTGGGACTGCTTGCGGCACCCGGACAAACCGGTCGAGAGATTACGTTGATGCAGCAGCGCCGGGCGCTGGGCAAACTGCAGGAACCGGAAAGTGCGAAACAAGAGAAGATCGCGCTGCAGAACAGGATCATGGATGCCGTCATTTCAGGCACCGGTTGGGAGACCGTGCCACCGGAACTGAGGCGTCAGTCGGACACGGCCTGGTTTCGGAGTTGGCTGCTGTTTGACCCCGCTCAGGTCGTGCGCCGGACCAATCAGCCGATCCTTCTGCTGCAGGGCGCGCTCGATGCCCAAGTGCCGCCCGACCAGGCAGACAAGCTCGAAGCGTTGGCGAACGCCCGGCGAGGCAATCCGCCGGCCGTCACTCGCAAGGTCGTGGTGCCGGGCGTGAATCACCTTCTGGTGCCCGCCCGGACGGGTGAGGTGGAGGAATATGCGTCGCTACCGGTCAAGACGGTGTCGCCGGAGATTACCGACGCCCTTATTTCGTGGCTGAAAGAGGTCCTGCCGGCAAAGCGGTAGTTTTCGTCTACACTCTAGCGCCATGGCTGGCTGGATTCTCCAAAGTAACGACGAAACGCCGCGCCTGCTGCGGCTCACCCCTGGCACGGCGCGCACCATCGGTCGTGGCGCACTCGCGGACTTTGTGTTCGAGGCGCCGCTCGTTTCCCGCGTGCACTGCCGGCTCACTGCCGATGCGTCCGGGCAACTGGTGATGGAAGACCTCGGCAGCACAAACGGCACGTCCGTGAACGGCACGCCGACAGCGCGCGCCGTCCTCCGCCCCGACGACGTCCTCGGCGTCGGTCGCGTGACATTTACAGTAACTGAGGGCTGATTTCACACGAGCCCTGAAGGATCTGAAGGAGATCTTTTAGTAAGAAGAACCTTCAGTCCTCAATGCCTCGTGTGAGAACTACCTGAGAAACGGATTCGTTCGGCGCTCCTCGCCGATGGTTGTGTCGGGGCCGTGGCCAGAGTGCACAAGCGTCGAGTCGGGATAAACGAACAATTCGTTGCGGACTGACGCGAGCAGCGTTTCCAGGTCGCCGCCTGGAAGATCGGTCCGGCCGATCGACCCGGCAAAGAGCGTGTCGCCCACAAACAACTCCCGGCCGTCCTGGCCCGCCCTGCCAATGGCCAGGCAAACACCCCCAGGGCAATGCCCCGGCGTGTGCCTGATGTCCACGACATAGTCGCCGAAGGCGAGCGATTCACCCTCCACGTAAAACCGGTCGGGTTTGGGCTGGGGATTCACGTGCAGACCGAACATCCGCCCCTGCTCAGCCGCGCGCTCATAGAGGAACAGGTCGTCGCTGTGCAGCCACACCGGCACACCCAACGCGGCTTTCGCCGCTCCGACGCCGGTGACGTGATCAAGATGGGCATGGGTCAACAGAATCATGCTGACCGACACCGCCTCCCTCTTCACCACCGCCAGTTGTTCCTCCACATCATCACCAGGGTCGATGACGATGGCGGTGCGGGTGCGTTCGCAGGCTACAACGTAGCCGTTTTTGTAGAAGGGGGGCGCCGAGGTTGTCCACACATGCATAATCGATTACCGATGTCTCATTATCCCGGAGTCCGCGTTCCCACACGAGCCGATGTCGAGGCGGCGGCTCGGCGTCTTGCGGGCATCCGCATGAGCGGAACGGGCCGCGTCTGGCGAACGCCGATGCTCAGGTCGGCGTGGCTGTCGGACCGGGTGAAGGCGGACGTGTGGCTCAAGATCGAATCTGTTCAGCCTGGCGCGTCGTTCAAGATCCGTGGCGCGCTCAACGCGCTGCAGGTGCTTCACATCGAGCAGCCGGACGTGACCACGGTAGTGACGGCGTCTGCGGGCAATCATGGCACCGCCATGGCGATCGCCGCGCGGGATTTTGGTCTGCGCCTGCGCGTGCATCTGTCGGTGAGCGCACCCGATGCGAAGCGCAATGGGTTGCTCGCCTATGGCGCGGAACTGGTCGAGGCCGCCGACTATGACGCAGCCGAGACCGGCGCGCGTGCTGATTCCGCGAAGACC
>JBKJQX010000007.1:0-10284 GCA_046594875.1 Vicinamibacterales bacterium | reverse complement strand
TGGAACTGCTCATCGACAAGCTCTACAAGACCAAGTCGAACGCCGAGTTCCTCGCGGCGATGCAGAAGATGGGGTAGCCGCGCTTCGCGCGCGGGGTTCAGGGTTCTGCGTTCAAGGTGCTGGGTTCTGAGGTCCCGGCTCCTTCACCAGTACGCAAAAATTGCGATCCCCTCTCACTGCCACGTGACGCCGGGCCGGCAGCCGCCTTGCTCTCGTCCAGGGTGGCCTCGTCGCTGACCGAATCGCAAGCCCCAGCCCAGCCGCTTGCTTGCTGGTACTGTCGCCCATGGGCGGATACCCCACGAGGTGGCGGGCGAGTTGCGTCTCGCGGCAGCCATTCATTGGTATCAACAGAGCCGACTCTCCATGACGCGTGCCGCAGAGACCGCCGGTTTGACTCGCGCGGAGTTTCTCGCCGAACTGGCTCGCCGGCGTGTGGATGTCTTCGTGGTGGATGAGCAGGACCTCGCCCGTGAGCTGGGGATGCCTAATCTTTCTAGGGAACGCTGGACGGATCGACCTGCAGGTGATGACGTTCGTGCGCGTTGAAGCGCCTGTCCTACGTGGCGGCACCACACTCGTCATGGTGCGTCGAACGATCTGTCGTTCGATGGCTTCGGTGCCGCGCGCAGCATCGAAGAAGGCGGGTCGATTACCATCATGGCCACCGCACTCGTCGACACCGGCTCGCGCATGGACGATGTGATCTTTGAAGAGTTCAAGGGCACGGGCAACATGGGAATCTACCTCGATCGCAAGCTGGTGGACAAGCGTGTGTTTCCGGCGATCGACAACATCAAGAGCGGCACGCACAAGGAAGAGCTCCTGCACACCAAGGACGACCTCAACCGCATCTGGGTGCTCCGCAAGGTGTTGAATCCGCTGTCGCCGGTCGAAGCGATGGAGCTGCTCATCGACAAGCTGTACAAGACCAAGTCGAACGCTGAGTTCCTCGCCGCGATGCAGAAGATGGGGTAGCCGAGACGCCTGACCTATCTCAGGTCGTACAGATACAGGATCGCCGCGTAGCCGCTCGGAAGCGGGCGCGGCGGTGACTCCAGTTCCGAGTAGCGAACCGCCATTTCCAAGAAGAACCGCGCGTGGAAGAACGCTTCCAGAATCGGGCGGGTGACCACGTCCAGTTTGCGTTGTCGCCCATCGCAAACGTTCGCTCAGTCCCACGCTCCACTATGGTCGTGAACCACGAGTTCAGCGGCCGTCCCGGCACCAACTGCGCGAGCATGCCCACGATCCCTTTGGTCTGTGACTGGAGCCCGAAGACCTTGAAACTCTGGTGGTAAAAGCGGTAAATCGGGTCTTCAAAGCGCCAGTGGTCCGAGTGCTTGGCGAGAAGCGCGGCCAAATCGGCGTGCCGCGTCCTCAGGCTCTCGATGAGCGCTTGTTCGAGTGCATCGTTGTCGGATGCCATGGTGACGACGTTCTCATCGTCGAGCGTGGAACGCAACCCGCCGCCATCCACGGCGGGTCGCCCGGATCAATCCTGCGGAATGTCGACCTCGGTAAAGCTCCCCGGCGTCGGAGCGTTGATCGCAGTCGCCACATGAGCCGCGGGGGCTTCCAGACGGCGCGATGCAAACTCGATGACCGCCTTCACTTGTTCTGGCGTCACGTCGAACCATTCGACGATCTCATCGACGGTGTCACCGGCTTCGAGGCGCTGAGCGGCTTCGATCAGCCGTCGGTCGCCCGTCGCAGGCGTTCCAGCTTGTCCACGAGTTCCGGCGCTTCTTTCAACTCGGCGAGTTGCGTGAGCTGGGTCCTGACGTAGCCCCAATCCATCGTCGCCGACTGGCGAATGAGGATACCTTCAACGTCCACCCAGTCTTTGGGGCGATCGGCAAAGGCCTTGAAGACCACAAGGTCTTCGGCTGAACACGTCCTGAGGGGAACGTCTCCAGGGAAGGTGAAGAGACTGGCACGGGCAACAGCGGACTCTTCGAAGGGGAGGCCACCGAGGGCAATGTCGAGGCCGACACCAGAATCCGCGCGGAGCAGGAGCACACGATTGGCCCGCGCGAATGCCTCGACTTCCGGCACTCGGGCCTCGAAGGCGGCGACCAGGGTGGAAATGAAACGCGCTTCATCGGTGAAGCCGGTCACCAGCGTCAAGTCCACGTCGACCGTCTCGCGCGGCTCCCCCCATCTCTGAACGGCGATGCCACCGATAAAGCAGAACTTCCAGTGGTGCGCGACGCAAATCGCCTGCAAGTCGGCGGCCGCCTGAATCAGGGCATTCATCGAGGCTGAAAGCGGCGAAACAGGCGCTGTTGTTCGACCAGACCGGACGTGGGCTTTGGAGCGCGCGGCGCCACCCGATAGTCCGCCGGGCCGCAGAGCATGGCAATGGTGGCCGTGGTGTCCAGATCCCGCAACTCACGGCGCCGAACCTCTTCCAGGGCAATACCAGCCCGCTTCCACGCCGCGACCCACGCGCGGCCCTGCGCCACCTGTTCTTCGGACCAGGTATCGAGCGCTGATGGTCGATCCGCCATGAAACAATTGTACTGCTGGACGAGGATCAATCCTGCCACGAAGGCCCGCACGCAGCGGTTTGCCTGAGCCACGGCACTCGACTAGACTGCGCGCGGAGGCAGGCATGAGCGAGACGTGGCTTCGGCGGAGCAGGGTGGCCTGGACCGCGGTTGTGATCTGGACCGTTGCGGCACCTTCCGCACAGACGGGGCGCACCCGCGTCGAGTATGACGTGGAGTTCAGTGTGCCGGGCTCGCTGCTGGACAGGAACTGCGCGGCGGCCGGCACGGACGTGCTCACGGGCACACTGGTTGGTTACGAACCTGCGGCCCGCAACGATCCGAACGAGTACGTCGGCACCCTGACACGATTCACCAACATCACGATCTGCGGAACGAGGCGGAATGGGGCCGGCGAAGATGTTGTCTGCAGCATCAACATCAGTGGACAGGGCCTGGCCGACGTCGAACTTCGCATCGAGGCCGGCCAGCGGGACGGGTACCTCAAATACGTCGATCGCGCTGACTGGCGCGGCACGTGGCCCTCTCGACCGTCGGCCACACCCCGGAGCGCTGTGACGGGGACCTGTGAGCCGGCGGAACTGGCGCAACTCCAGACCGAATATCCCGATGGCTCGACGGCCGGCAGCCCGAGCGGGCAGCCGATCGAGGTCGCGTCGCTCCCACCGCGGAGCTACCCGTTCACGTTCGCTCCGAACCCCCCTCAGAGCATCTGGACCCTCAAGGTCATCAGGAGACGGCCCTGAGCTAGGCGCGTGCCAGGGCCCACGACGGATCACACGAGGCGCCGAGGTGTTGAGTATTTTGTAGTTGGTGAAACGTGCCGCCGTCGTCATCTCGGTGGCTGCGGCGCAGGAGCATCGTGTTTTCGCAGCGCGACCGTCCCCTTGACAGGCACAGTGTGACTCTCGTGTAATGCCCTGGACAGTCACAGTGTATCTATCGCATGCCGCAGACACTCGGTGAATTTGAACTCATGCTCCTGCTGGCGATTGTCCGCCTCGGAGACGACGCGTACGGCGTGACGATCCGGCGTGCGATCCAGGATCAGACTGGTCGTAACGTGTCGGCCGGGGCCGTCTATACGACATTGGGCCGGCTCGAGGTTCGGGGCCTGGTCTCATCACGCGAGGGCGAGACCGCTCCCGAGCGCACAGGGATGCGGCGACGCTACTACAAGGTTCGGACCGAAGGCGCGCGGCAGATTCAGCGCTCGATGTGCCACGTGGAAACGATGGCGCGCGGCCTCATGCCGCAGGTCACGGCGCTCGCCGACGGGCGCTCGAAGCGCCGCTCATGATGCCCAGCGGTTCGCCTTCGCCGCGGTTGGCGCGATGGCTGCTCTGCCACGGTCTCCCAGCCGATGTGCGCGAACCGATCCTGGGCGACCTCGACGAGGAATTCGTCCAGCGCCGGCGCTCGCACGGATCCCTGCGCGTCTGGGCCTGGTACTGGTCGCAGACTCTCCGCACACTCGTCCGCACTCGCACGCCACGCTACGATCGAGAAAACGTCGGGAGGAATCCCATACGACACCTGTCTCACGACCTTCGCCACGGCCTTCGCTCCCTCCGAACGCAGTGGAGCTTCAGCCTGATTGCGATTACCACACTCGCGGTTGGCATCGGACTAGCGACGACGCTGTTTACGGTTGTTCATGCGACGTGGATCCGGCCCCTGCCGTTTGCCAAGCCTGAGCAACTCGTCCTCATCCACGTTATCGCGACATCTCCCGATGGCCCGTCGAAAATCGGACCGTCCCTGGACGACGTGCGGGCGTGGCGTGCGAGCGGCCGGGCGGCGGCGCACGGCGCCATCGACCGCGGGGCATCGCGCCTCATCGTTGACGCCGGCGTACCGGAGCGCCTGCGGGTGTCGGCGGTGTCCGAGGGGTACTTCGAAATGTTGGGCCTCGCGCCGGCTGCGGGACGGACGTTTGTGGCCGACGAAATGAAGCAATCACAGCCGCTCGTGGTGATGCTTGGTCATCACTACTGGCAGACGCGGCTCAACGGCGAACCGGCGGTCCTGGGCCGTACCGTGCGCATCGATAACAGGCCGGCCGAGATCATCGGCATCGGTCCGCCAAGTTTCCAACCTGACGTGGCGATCTGGCTGCCGTTCCGGAACGTGCCTTCACGCAACCGCGGCACCGGTGCCGACGTCATTCTCCGACTGCGCGAAGGCCTGTCACACGATGCGGCGCGTACGATTCTGGCCGAAGACCTGCGCGCGGGTGGACACGGTGAGGTAGTCGGCGTGGACATCGCGTCACTGCATGAACATACCGTCAGTGGGGCGCGGGCGACACTGAAGACGCTGTTTGCCGCGGTCGCGGCCATTCTTCTGCTGGCGTGCGTCAACGTCGCGGGCCTCCTGCTGGCTCGTGGCGCAACGCGCCGCCGGGAACTGGCCGTTCGCGCCTCACTCGGTGGATCGCGCATGCAGCTCTTTCGCATGTTGCTGGCGGAAAGCGTCGTTCTCGGAATCGCCGGCGGAGCGGCCGGCCTGCTGCTGGCCTGGTTGTCGCTTGATGGGCTCATCGCGCTGCTTCCCCTCGACATTCCGGCCACGGCGACGGCGGCGCTGAATGCGCCTGTCCTGGCATTCGCGGCAGCCATCTCGGTTCTGACGGCCGTGATCTTCGGGACGCTTCCGTCCGTTCGCCTGTCTCGAGTCCGACTGACAGACGCATTGGCGAACTCCGATCGCGGCGGTGGCGGCAGCCTTTCGCGCCGGGGCGGTGAGACGTTGATTGCGATCGAGGTCGCACTCGCCGTCATGCTGCTCGCCGGCGCGGGACTCATGGTCAGGAGCTTCGTGAAGCTAGCGGGAGTCGAGCTGGGCTTTGATCCGGACTCATTCCTCGCGCTCGAAGTGTCCCCGGTTGACGTCAGTCCCGCATCGACCGGTGCGTATTATCCGGCACTGGTCAACGTCGTCCGCGCGCTGCCAGAGGTCGCCGAGGTGGGCGCAGGGAATCAACTGCCGATCGGTGGCAGTCGACGTCCAGGATTGGCGCGATTGCCCGGCCGCGACCCCATCCGGCTCGACGCCCGTGTTATCACCCCTGGCTACTTCGAGGCCATCGGGCTTCCCGTGCGGGCCGGCCAGCTCCCCTCGGCCGCTGATCAGACATCAGGACGACTGGTCGTGGTGTTGAACGAAAAGGCGGCGACCGTGCTGTTCCCTGGCGAGACGGCGATTGGGCGCCTGGTGCCGTTCAGAAGTTATTCGGCGGACGAGGTCCGGCCATTTGAGGTGGTCGCCGTCATTGCCGACACGCTTCAGGATGGTGCGCGCTTGCCGGTACGGCCGAACGCGTACACGCTGTATCAGGGGACTGAGTCGCTCGGAGACAGGGGACTGGTGGTGTTTGTCCGTCCACGCGGGAGCGTCACGGGCCTCGCCGACCGTCTTCGCGCAACCGCGGAGTCCCTCGGTCCACCCGTCGTCGTCGACCGGGTCCGGTCCGGCATGGACTTCGTATCGGACAGCATTGTCGTGCCCCGACGCCGGATGCAGCTGCTTGGCCTGCTCGGCGCCGTGGGCGCCATGCTCGCGCTCGTCGGCATCTTCAGCGTGACTGCGTTTGCCGTCAGCCGGCGCACCACGGAGATTGGCGTGCGCATGGCGCTCGGCGCCAGACCCGGCATGGTGGTTCGCACCATCGTCGGGGATGCGACGTCGCCGATTGCCGCCGGACTAGGGGCCGGCATCGCGGGGTCGTATCTGGCCAGCCGGCTTGTTGCCGCGTTTCTCTTCGAGACATCGCCGCATGATGGGCTGACGTTCGTGCTTGCGGGTTCCGCGCTCGCGGCAGCATCGCTACTGGCTGCGTGGCTGCCGGCGCGCCGCGCCGCTCGTGTCGATCCTGTGTCAGCAATACGGGCGGACTGAATCCGTTTTGTCTGCTCGTACTACGGCAGGAGCGGATTCTCGGTAGCGAGATCGGGGAACCGGCTGAAGTCCCGATCGGCGGAGTACAGCGTCGAGACACCGTGTCGCAGGCACAACGCTGCAATGCGCGCATCATGCACCGCGCCACCGGCGACGCGTGAGCGTTCGAGCAGCGCGCGCAGGGTGTTCCAATACCCGTCTTCTTCGTGCAGCAGGACCACCGTCGGTGACTCCAGCCAGCGATCGATTTGAATCAACGCGTCTTTGGAAGGCGTGGGTGGCTTGTAGATGCGCGGGTGGGTCACGATCGCGAAGAACTCGTACAGACACGGCCAAGGAATGGCCCAGCCGGATTGACCCTCGGCCAGTGCCGTCACCACTTTGTCCGCTGCGATGTGCCACGGCGAATCGGCCCGGTGAGCGTAGACGAGGATATTGGCGTCGATTGCGATCATCAGCGCGTCATCCGATCCGGTAGATCAGGTCGCGCACCACATCCCAATCGCTCACACCGGGCTGCAGACCCTCCCCCTTGAAGGGGTGCTTCTTCAGGCGGAACGGGGGGCGGGCGGAACTGCGCGCCAGGCGCTGGCGCAGGGCCTCGTCCACCACCTCTCGCAACGTCTTGCCCTGCCGCCGGGCCTCCCGCTTCGCCCGGGCCAGCACGTCGTCTGCAATATCGATGGTTGTTTTCATATGGGTGCCCATATTACTACAGGTGGGGCACCGGCTAATCGCGTTCAGAACGGCGAAGCGCCACGTGGCCGTCTTCAGCGTCGGCGACCACCGTGTCGCCTTCATTGAAGTCGCCCTGAAGCACGCCCATCGCGAGCGGATCCAGCACCCGCCGCTGAAGCGTGCGCTTTAACGGACGTGCGCCATACACGGGGTCGTACCCTTCCTCCACCAGGAGGTCCCTTGCGGCGTCAGTCATCTCCAGCACAATCTTGCGTTCCTCAAGCCGCTTGAGCAGCGACCGCAACTGGATGTCGATCACCTTGCGGATGTCGGCCTTGGTGAGCGCGTCGAAGAACACGATCTCGTCGATCCGGTTGAGGAACTCCGGACGGAAGTGCGCGCGCAGCGTCTCCTCGTCGCGCACGTTGGACGTCATGATGACCACAGTGTTCTTGAAGTCCACCGTGCGGCCCTTGCCGTCCGTGAGCCGGCCG
This sequence comes from Vicinamibacterales bacterium, assembly GCA_046594875.1. GTDB lineage: Bacteria > Acidobacteriota > Vicinamibacteria > Vicinamibacterales > SCN-69-37 > SYFT01. The sequence goes on along the minus strand of JBKJQX010000007.1, from coordinate 2,699 downwards.
TCATCCAGGAGCTGCAGCAGCACGTTGAAGACTTCGGGGTGACCCTTTTCGACCTCGTCGAACAGGACCACCGCATAGGGCCGTCGACGCACGGCCTCGGTGAGCTGCCCGGCCTCCTCGTAACCCACGTAACCGGGAGGCGCGCCAATCAGCCGTGAGACCGTGTGTTTCTCCTGGTATTCCGACATATCAATCCGGATCATCGCCTGCTCATCGTCGAACAGGAATTCGGCGAGCGCGCGACCCACTTCCGTCTTGCCGACACCGGTCGGGCCCAGGAAAAGGAAACTGCCCAGCGGCCGATTCGGATCCTGTAGACCCGCACGTGCGCGGCGCATCGCGTTTGCGACCGCGACGATGGCGTTGTGCTGGCCGACCACGCGCTGATGGAGCCGTTCTTCCATCTGGACGAGCTTCTGCACTTCGCCTTCCAGCAAACGCGTGACCGGGATGTGCGTCCAGCGTGCCACCACCTCGGCGATGTCCTGTTCGTCCACCTGCTCCTTGAGCATTTGTCCGGCAGCCGGTGTCGTTGCTCCCTGGTCATGCGTGAGGATGTCGCGCTCGAGCTCGGGGATGCGCCCATACTGCAGCTCTGACGCTCGTCCGTAGTCGCCCGACCGCTGCGCCTGTTCCACTTCGAGGCGCAGCCGTTCGAGTTCTTCCTTCTTCGTACGGACGCCTTGAATCGCGTCCTTCTCCTGCTGCCACTGGGCCGAGAGGCGAGTGCGCTCTTCCTTCAGGCCGCCCAGTTCCTTCTCGAGTTTCTCGAGGCGCTCGCGTGACGGGGTATCAGACTCCTTGCGCAGGGCTTCACGTTCGATTTCGAGCTGCATGACCCGTCGCTCGATCTCATCGAGTTCGGCGGGCATGGAATCGATTTCCATTCGCAGGCGCGAGGCGGCTTCATCGATGAGATCGATTGCCTTGTCGGGCAGGAACCTGTCGGCGATGTAGCGGTGCGAGAGGACGGCGGCGGCGACGAGGGCCGAGTCTTTGAACTGTACGCCGTGGTGAATTTCGTACCGCTCACGCAGGCCCCGCAGAATGCTGATCGTATCTTCCACCGACGGCTGGTCCACCATCACCGGCTGGAACCGCCGCTCAAGCGCGGCGTCCTTTTCGATGTACTTTCGGTATTCATCGAGCGTGGTGGCGCCAATCGTGTGGAGTTCGCCCCGCGCCAGCATGGGTTTGAGCATGTTTGACGCGTCGATCGACCCTTCAGCCGCTCCTGCCCCGACCACCGTGTGCAGTTCGTCGATGAAGAGAATGATCTGGCCCTCGGAGTCGGTGATCTCCTTGAGCACCGCCTTCAGGCGTTCTTCGAATTCCCCTCGAAACTTTGCGCCGGCGACGAGTGACCCCATGTCGAGCGCGAAGATGACACGATCGCGCAAGCCTTCCGGGACGTCGCCACGGACGATGCGTTGTGCGAGACCTTCGACGACCGCAGTCTTGCCGACGCCGGGCTCTCCGATGAGCACGGGATTGTTTTTCGTGCGGCGCGACAGCACCTGGATGACGCGTCGAATCTCTTCATCGCGGCCGATGACAGGGTCGAGCTTCCCCTTGCGTGCTGCTTCGGTCAGGTCGCGGCCGTAGCGTTCGAGCGCTTGGTACTTGCCCTCGGGATTCTGGTCGGTCACGCGTTGTGATCCACGAATCTGCGTGAGGGCCTGCAGCACGGCGTCTTTGGTGATGGCCTGCTGCTGGAGGAACTTTGCCGAGGCCGACCGGCCGCCTTCACTGGCCAGTGCCACGAACAGGTGTTCGGTGCTGGTGTATTCGTCCTTGAGACGTTCGGCTTCCTGTTCGGCTGCCGAGGTGATGGCGCGAAGCCGTGACGACAGGCCCGGTTGCGCGCCGCCCTGGGCGCGGGGGAGGGCCTTCAGAAGGTCGTGCGCTCCGGCGCCGATTGCGGCCGCATCGAGCTGCATCTTTCCAAGGATGGCGGGCACGATGCCGTCGCGCTGTGTGACAAGTGCGGCCAGCAGATGTTCGGGGAGTACTTCGGGATTTCCGGCCCGCTCTGCGAGTTGCTGGGCCGCGAGAACGGATTCCTGTGCTTTCTCCGTATAGCGATTGAGGTTCATGACGTGCCTGCCAGTTTCTCCAGGGCCTGATAGTGTTCTTTGGCCTCAGGCGAGAGCGTGGTCGGAATCTGAATGTCGATGGCCACAAACAGGTCTCCCCGTGTGGCCGGGTCTCTGACGTCGGGCATGCCGTGGCCCCGCAGCCGGAACGTGCGACCCGCGGGCGTGAGCTCGGGCACCCGCAGCTTGATTGACGAACCCGCCAGCGTCGGCACCGTCACATCGCCGCCCAGCACCGCCGTGGTGACCGGCACCGTCAGCCGTGTATGGAGATCCTGCCCGCGCCGCTCAAAAGTGGCATGGGGCAACTGCCGCACTACCAGGTACAAATCCCCTGACGGCATCTCGGTGCCACCCGGTTCGCCCTCATTGCGGACTTTGACGCGCGACCCGTCTTTGACGCGGGCCGGAATCCTCACTTCCACCGTGTGCGGCTGGCCCTTGCGTTCCACCTTCAGATGGCGGCTGGTGCCCCCGAAGGTCTCTTCCAGCGTCAGGTCCAGCAATTGCTCAATGTCGCGCCCGCGCTGCGGGCGCGTCTGGCGGCGCGTGCGGGGCCCCGCCTCGGCGCCGCCGAAGAACGTGGTGAAGAAGTCGGAGAAG
>JBKJQX010000180.1:0-3036 GCA_046594875.1 Vicinamibacterales bacterium | reverse complement strand
ACACATCCGCCCGTGCAAGCAGATGTGTCGTCCAACGATGACGCCCAATCTTGCACTAGCGACGCATAAGCTTGCACTGTAAGGGGCCAGCCGAGCCACCTTCCGCAGCAGCTTAAGACGACGTAGAGTTCGGGAACGGTAGCAGCGAATCGATCTTGCTGTTGGGGCAGGTTGGCAGTTTTTCGAGAGTGTCGGCAAGCCACCGTGCAGGGTCGAGGCCATTGAGCTTTGCGGTGGCGAACAGGCTTTGGATGGCAGCGGCGCGACGGCCGGCGCGCTCTGAGCCGGTGAACAGCCAGTTCTTTTTGCCGATGGCGATGGGACGTATCGCATTCTCGACGGGGTTGTTGTCGATGGGCAGTGTGCCAGAACTGGCGTAGCGCTGCAGCGCTGTCCAGCGCTTGAGGGCATGCTCGATAGCTTTGGCGGTGCCGCTTCCGGCAGCGACAGTGCGCTGGGTAGAATGAAGCCAAGTATGCAGGTCAGCAAGTGCTGGCACGGCCTTCTGTTCGCGCAACGCAAGCCGCTGTACCGGCGTCATGTCCGCCGCCTGTTGCTCGATGGCGTACAGCTTTGCGATGAGACATAGTGCCTCCTCGGCCACGGGGCTGCCGCTCGCTGCGTGCACGTCAAAGAACTTTCGGCGGATATGGGCCAGGCACGCGAGCTCGGTCGGGCCGGCGGCGAACAGCGCCTTATACCCGCCGTAATCGTCGACCATGAGATGACCGCGCCAATCCTGCAGGAAGGCGCGCGCGTGCGCCCCAGCCCGGCTGGTCTGGTAGTCGAACACGACCATTGACGGGCCCTCGTCCAGCGCGTTGGAGCGATAGGCCCATAAATAAGCATGTTTGGTCTTGCCGCTGCCGGGATCAAGCTGCCGCACCGGTGTTTCGTCGGCATGCAAACAACTTCGTTCCCTGAGCAGCTCGGCCAGCCTGTCTGCCAGCGGCTGCAAGGCCACGCCGATGCGCCCGATCCATTCGCCCAGCGTGGAGCGCGCCAGCGGCACGCCATCGCGGGCAGCGATCTGTTCGATCCGGTACAACGGCAAGTGGTCCAGGTACTTGCACACTGCGATCCAGGCCAAGAGACCAACGGCGGCCATGCCGCCGTCAATGACAGCTGGTGGGATGGGCGCAGCCGTCACCGTTTCACAAGGTCGGCACGCGTACTGAGGGCGAATGTGGCGGTGCACGAAGAAGCGCGCTGGCTCCACGTCAAGCTGCTCGCTGACGTCTTCGCCAATCTTGACCAGGTCGGCGCCACACTGGCCGCACTGGCACGACGCGGGCTCATGACGATGCTCAATGCGTTCCAGGTGCGGTGGCAACGGCTGGCGGCCGGCACGCTTGCGTGGCTGCTTGGTCGGCGCCTGGCCTTGCAGTTCCTCGTCAATGGCCGCGAGGTCCATATCGACAGTTTCGTCAAACAGCATGCGCTGTTCGCCCACCAGCGCTTCGCTGGCCTTGCCGAACCGTACCCGCTTGTAATAGGCCAGCTCAAACGTCAGCGCCTTGATCTTGAAGTCCTTCTCCGCCAACACGGCCTCGCGCTGTGTCAGCTTGGCCTGCTGCTGCTCAAACAACGCCTGCACCTTTGCCAGGACGGCAGGGGCGATATCCAGATCGGCAAGTTCGTTGAGCAGGTTCATGGCTCAGTAGTTTACAGAGCATGGCCGATGTTTACAAGCGAAACAGTTTACGTCCTTACAGCCGCCACTGCGCTGGTGCCGGTGCCGACAGACGCTGCCAGTCCACGCCGGCAACCAGCCATTGCCATTGTTCGGCGCTCATCTGCCAGCAGGCGTCGTCCACCTGTGGCCAGACAAACTGGCCGCGATGCAGGCGGCGCAGGCACATCCAGACCCCAGTCCCGTCCCAGCAGACCATCTTTAACCGCGTTCGACGGCGGTTGGCGAACACGTACGCCGTGCCGTCGCAAGGTGGCCGCCCCAGCGACTGCTGCACATGCAAGGACAGCCCGTCGATTCCGGTGCGCATGTCCACCGCTGCCGTCGCCAGCCATATGGCATCAGCCGACAGCTTCATCAGAGCGCCCGCATCAATTCGGCCAGCCAGCTCGCCGGCACGTTGCTCGGTAACGTCAATGTCCAGCCGGCCTCGCTTCGCAGGCCAATGGTCGTCGCTGCTGGGGCGGCAGATGGCGTTACTCGCACTGGAAGCAGCGCAGCCGTGGCCTGCGGCTTCGTTATGCGGCGCACCCAGTAGCTGACCTGATGCTCCGAAAGACCTTGTTCCAATGCATAAGCCCGCTGCGACAGCCCGCTGGCTTGCAACTGCGCGATGCGCTCACGCCACAACAGTTCACGCTCCGTGTCTGCCATCTGTACTCCCTTAAAGTTTCAAGGAGATCAGTGTGGCGCTATCGATGAGAAAACAATAGGTGGATCGGCCGGACGCTTACGAACAGCAAGCGTTCAAGTACCGTATCGTCGCAGTTGGGCGGCAACGGCGGTGACAGGCCTGGTGAGCGACAATTATCTTGGCCGGTAGACGACAACTATCTTGGCCGGTTTGTCACCTGAAACCGGCCCGGTGCGGAAGCGAGGTTTACAGTTGTTTCATTCAGCATGGAGCTGGGGAGATGACGAGTGGCCGGCAAACGCATTGGAGATCACCAAGTGGGCATTTACAAGAAACTCAGAACCAAGCTCGGGCAGGAAGTGGCTGCGGCGAAGACCGGCATCAGCGTGCGCTCAGCGCGGCGGATCGAGGCCAGCGACGCACTGCCATCTCAGCGTGAAGCGCGCAGTTGGCGGACTCGCAGCGATCCATTCGAAGCCGTTTGGGAGAGCGAGCTGGTGCCAATGCTGGCAGCGGCGCCGGCCTTGACCGCGACGACGTTGCTAGAGGAAATTCAACGGCGCTATCCAGGGCAGTACGACGACGCGCTGCTGCGCACACTGCAACGGCGGGTGCGCACCTGGAGCGCCAGTTACGGCAAGGAGCGCGAGGTCTTCTTCGCGCAGGCGCACCCACCGGGTCGCCTTGGTCTGTCGGACTTCACCCATGC
>JBKJQX010000147.1:0-16280 GCA_046594875.1 Vicinamibacterales bacterium | reverse complement strand
GCTGCAACTAGCTTATTGTAGAAGGGAGCACTTCTCTCACAATAGACGCAGGTGGATCGCACAGCGACAAACACCATTGGTCCCGTAAGAGCTGGCCCGATGCTCGCTACGTCCGTTGGTCTTGGCCTCCGCATGGTGTGTGACAATTGTCACCACAGTTGAGGCGGTAGTCTATAGTGTTTAGTATGTAGTGTCAAACTAACAAAGCTAACTAGTCCAGCTAGCCAACGAAGCTAATTCAGCAACGTGACGAACGCACTTGGAGCGGTTTGGCGGCCACCACACTACCTGTCTCTTGTAGTCCTGGGAGCAATCGTAATGCATGTGTCACTATTCGGTCGGTCCCGGGATGGTCGGGTAGTCCAACCTGGTTGAGGAGAAGAGTCGTTCGTAGGTTGGGGGATCGTCAGTTTTACCCGCAATGGCTCTCGGACACAGCGGTGGAGTGGCTCTGTTGCTACATGAAGTAATTGCTTTCATTCATATTCACCACGCGTCACCGCCCCCCGGCCGACGCTTTCGCGATCGACCTGCGCTCGGCATTGTGGAGTGCCGGTATCCTGGTCAGCTCACCACCCCGAGCCAAGGGTTGTGTGGTCGCGTGACCGACGGCAGTGACGTATGCGAACGACAAGGGCCTTGGTTGAATCAAGACTGCGCTTTCGCCAGCTGAGCGGAGGGGCTATAGTAGGCCTTACAAGGCAGTGTGCCTTGGTGGCTGGGGAATTTGCTTGGCAGTTCAACGATCCTCGATGATGCAGAAGGAATGGTTGCGGGTTGGCGCCGAGTCGCGTCTCGCCCAGATTCAGGAGGAAATCGAGGCGATTTACCTCGCGTTTCCTGAACTGCGCAAACCTGGAACGACGGTCGCGGCAGCGCCCATTCGGGGAAAACGCGCGTTTTCTAACAAGGGCAAGCGCGCCATTAGTGAGGGAATGCGGAAATACTGGGCACGACGCAAGGCCGCGGACGCAAAGGCTGGGAAGGCCTCCTCGAAGTCGTAGCTGGCAGGGGCCATGACATCCTCGGTTGATGACGCCATCGCGCGTGAGGCCCTCGCGGACCTTCTCGGAGTAGTCGGATGCAAGAGAGGGGTCCTCTTCGAATTGAATACGGAAGGCGATGGGGGCTTCGGACCAACAGCCGCCCTCGGCGGTCAAATCCCGCCCGGCTCGGCCGCGGGCTTCAAAGCCGATTGCTTGCTGCCCCGCTGGCTCCGGGTTAATCGACAAGTTCTGCCGATTCCCGACGACATCGGCGTCTGTGACGCGTTGGCGACTGCTGACCGGGCGGCTCTCAAGGTCTTGGGCGCCACGGGTGCAGTCCCGTTGCTCGTTGAGGACCAGCTCGTGGCCTGGGCCTCAGTCGCGGGTTCGGTTAGTCCGCAGCACTCCAACGACCTGCCTTTGTCCCTCCAAGCGATCGCTGGCCAGCTACTGTCGGCGCGGAGTGCTGCGAAAGAACGGGCGCGGGCAGACGGTGTTGCTCGCACCAATAAGCTGAGCCTCACTGGCCAGATGGCCGCGGGCATTGCGCACGAAGTGCGTAACCCCCTCGCTGCGGTGCGATCTATTGTGCAGCTCGTGAAGAAGGGCGCGGTTCCCGAACCCGAGCGCGGGCGCCTCCTGGACAACGTCGTAGAAGAGATCGACCGCGTCACTCGCGTCGTCACGAATCTGTTGATGCTGGGACGCGCCACGGCCTTCCGCGATGAACCAATCGAACTGATGGCGCTGATCGCAGACGCGGTTGACTTCTGCAGGGCGTATGCTCGCCAGCACGGGCAAACGCTAGAGGTGGTTTTTAGCGATCGCCTCTGGGTTCGTGGAGACGCTCATGAACTGCGACAGGTTCTGGTGAATCTTCTCCTCAACGCCTGCCAGGCGTCTCGCGAGGGCCAGACAATCGTGGTGCACGGGAGGCCGGAAGCCGACCAGGCAGGCCAGACAACAGCGGTTGTTGAAGTGGTGGACCACGGTAATGGAATGTCGCCGACCGTACTGGCCCAGATTTTTGAACCGTTCTTCACGACCAAGGCGAACGGTGGTGGCTTGGGTCTGAGCCTCTGTCGAGACGTCGTACGCAGATGTGGAGGCGGCATTGTGGTCGTCAGCGAACCTGGCGTGGGCACAACCGTCACCGTAACCTTGCCCCAATAGCTCCTATGGTGCGCGTGCTAATCGTCGATGATGAGCCAAATCTTCGCGAAGCGCTCCGCTATGTTCTATTAGAGCGCGGCTATGCGGTAGACGGCGTCGAATCGGGGGAAGAGGCGGTCATCCGGCACCAGCAGGAGCCATATGACCTTTTGATTCTCGACATCACCCTCCCGGGCATCACAGGCCTCGTGGCTCTGACTCAGATGCGAGCGATCACGCCCAACGTCGCCACGGTGTTCATTACCGCGTACGGCTCCATCGCCTCCGCCGTGGAGGCCATCCGCTCTGGGGGCTACGACTACCTCACAAAGCCCTTCGACAACGATGATGTCGTGTTGACGGTTCAACGGGCGTTAGAGCATCGGCGCTTGAACATGCGTGTCCAAGAGCTGGAGGCCGACCTCACCGCCCGGACGGAATTCGTAGGCATCGTCGGACGTAGTGCCGCACTGCGGGCGGCGGTGCGGCTGATCGCGAAAGTCGCGCGCAAAGACGCGACCGTGCTCATCGCTGGGGAAACCGGCACGGGCAAGGAACTCGCGGCACGAACACTGCACTCCTCGAGTGATCGGTCGTCCGGCCCGTTTGTCGCGATCAATTGCGGTGCGATTGCTTCCACCTTGGCGGAAAGCGAATTGTTCGGACATGAACGGGGCGCTTTCACCGATGCGCGCACCGAACGGCGGGGCTTGTTTGAGCAGGCGGACAAAGGGACCGTGTTTCTCGATGAGATCGGCGAGCTGTCTGGGGACGTGCAGGTCAAGCTGCTGCGTGTACTTCAAGAGCGTGAAGTGGTTCGAGTTGGAGGGAGCCGGGCCATTCCCGTCGATATTCGAGTGGTCGCAGCGAGCAACCGCGATCTCGCGCGGGACGTGAGGTCTGGCCGGTTCCGCGAAGACCTCTATTGGCGCCTCAACGTGTTTGCCATCGAGATGCCGCCCCTGCGCCAGCGGGTCGAGGATATTCCGCTCTTGGTGTCGTACCTTCTTGATCGGGTCAATGCCGAATGCCGGTCCGAGGTGACTGGGCTCGCACCAGAGGTCGCTGACCGTTTCCAGGCCTACTCCTGGCCTGGCAACGTGCGGGAACTGGCGAATGTGCTTCGGCACGCGGCGATCTTGGCCGAGGGCCCTGTAGTGCAGTGCTCAGATCTGCCACCGTATCTTGCACGCGAGGAACCCGAACCAGGGCCGGCGATACAAGGCCGGCTCGACACGGCTGTGGCGGAAACCGAGCGGCGGCTGATCGTCGCGGCACTACAGCGGTTCCAAGGCAACCGGCTCGCGGCAGCGACGGCCTTGGGGATCAGTCGGCGTACCCTCTACAACAAGATGGAAGCTCACGGCCTGCCGACATCGGCGGCTGATATCGATGCGAGGTCATAGCGCCGCCACGCGCGCCGTTGGGCCACCATTGCAAGAGCCACGGCGGCTACCGCATGCAACGCGAGCGCGAGCGCGCCACTTTCCGCGGCTCGCCACCGGTCCCGAATGGGAATACTCGGGGCAAGAAACGACGGGAGGTCGCGGACCGGCTTCGGCGGGTGCCTCACATGCATCCAGGTTTCTACTTCCCCGTCTGTCAGGAGGCGGAGGATGACTATGGACGGGTTGTCAAAGAGCTCTTGGTCGAGCGCTTTTTTGTAGGCCCTGACAGCGTCTTCCCATCGCCGACGAGTCAGTTCCCCAGTGCCGCTTAGCTCGGCGAGAACCTGTGGGAACAATCTACTGGGTGTAATGCGCGACGCCCGCTGAAGGGCAATCACCACCTGGTCCACTTGAATTCGCCAGGCGTCCTCTCTCGTGTTGGTGGCGCGCCGGGCTTGCGCCAAGCCCCCGATCCACGCTGGCTCCAAGGCCAGGAATGCTGCCGTTGCCCGTTTGTCGCGTTCGGACGCTGAAGGACTATTTCCCACTCGAGTGTTGATCAGGCGTTCCACCTGGCCTTCCATTTGTCTGACCTCGTCGACATAGGCATCGCGGAGATCCTGTTCCGCAGCTGCGCGGGATGAGGGGACGGTGGCCGGGCCGAACCAGACCGCTAGGTGTGGCCCCACCAGCACCACAGACACCCAGAAAATGGCAGCGCCCGCGACCGCTTTCAGGGGCGAGCGTACGTACCAGGCGATCGCGGCGCCGTAGCCATAGAAGGTCGCGAAATAGGTCCAAGTGAAGGGCGCCAGCATCAGGAGGGTCTGAGTGGCCTCTGGCCACGGCTGCGCCAGCACTTTGCCAATCACCAACCCGACCACTCCAAGTAATATGCCCAACGCCACTGCGAGTGCCAGGCAAGCCGCAAGGAGATCAATGAGAAAAAACATGGAGGGCGACGCGGTCGTCCCGCGCTCGGCGTCGGCCCAGCCGCGTCGGCGGTCGCGGAGGACAGTCGTGAGCCCAAGGACCAGGGCGAGCAGGCCGCCGAACTGTCCGATAAAGACGGCGCCGTCCGCTGCACTATCGAAACGCTTGGAAGCGTTTAGCGGCGCATAGGGTGGGAGCGCCTCAACAGTCGCAGGTCCGACGTCCCAGCCGGCAGGCATCGTGGGTTCCTGACCGGCGACTAGAAGAGCCGCCGTGGTCGGGGGGCGTAACACTCGAAGCGCCCGGTCGACTTGCCGCCCGCTCGGGCCAATCGGTTGCATCGTTGCCGACAATCGTTGCTGCAATTCGAGTGCGTGGCGCTCGTGCGCTTCCGCAAGGTCCCTCGCTCTCGTCACGACGATGGAGCCGAAACTTACCGCCATCAGGGCGACTGCTCCAATGAGCCAAGGGTTCGTGAGCAGGTACTCCAGTCGACTGGCAGTCAGGATGAGGCCGGCGCGTAGCGTGCCTACCACGGCGTGCTCTTGAGATCTCTCACACGGCTCGCACCACACACCTCTCCGACGGTCGGATCAACGCTGGCGAGGAGGACTCTTCTACTTGGGGTCGCCATCTCACGAATCAAGCCTGCGAGTGGACCAACGTCGCCGCCAGCCACGCCAACGAAGGGCTCGATCAAGACAGCCGTGTGGCTCTCCCGCAATCGACAGATTCCCAGCCACACCGCGAGGCGCTGGGCCGGGGTCAAGCGGCTTGCCCTGACCCACAGCAGCCGATCGGGTATCTCGACGGTTCTCAACGCCGTGATCGCGTCACCCTCGCCACACGCCTGGCCACTGAGACCCAGCAGCACTCTCATATTGGACACCGCCGAGCGGCGGTCAAGCAGGGGCGCTCCACGGGGCACAACGCTCACGGTGTGTTTCGGAACGCATCGAACACACGTGCGCAGCCAGTCTTCTACTTCACGACCTGTCTGGTTACGAACGAACCAGAGGCAGGGAGCGGTGACGGACGGGGTGGGGTGCGCCACGCGCTCCTATTCTGCCGCTTTCGACGCCCTTGGCGCTGCTCTTACTTTGGCCGCTCGCTTGCTCTTGTCGGCGAGAGTCCTGGTAGCACCAGGCCAAATAGGTCCTCAACTCGGTTCGCTACGCCGTTCATGAATGCCCCCTGCCACTCGTGGGTCACGAAACCATACGCATCGACGACGACCGTGTGGGGCGTCGCGGCAAAGCGATAAGCGTCAAGCACGTTCTCTGGCAAAGCCTCCAGCACTTCGACACGGAGAGCGTGCTTCTCGGCGTACGACTGGATGCCCTGGGCAGAGGTGATGGCCACAACTCGGTATCGGTTCTTGGCGTTTGCCGCCACCGCCTCAAGATTTGTCCAATTTCGGTCGCACCACCCACAGGTAGGGCTGAAGTAGTAAAGCACTGTCGGTAGCCCTGCGTCGAAGGTCATGCGTACCGGTTGGCCATCTGGGGTGCGTGCTTCAATCGGCGGAGCCTTGGTACCGACCAGCGCCCCCTTCTTGTCGGCGAAACCCACCAGCCCACGAATTTTCTGCGCTTGAAGTACGTTGACGCAGGCTGAGAGCACCAACAACACGGCGCCTACAGCCCGACCATTCATGTTCCTGATCATCTGGCTCTCCTGAAAGCGGTGCGGTCTCGCACCTTCCGACGACTGGAGTGCAAGACGCACGCCGTCCGTCAAGTCCGACGCTGGGGCGCTTTCCGAAATGGGTGGTGTGCAGATTCTTGCCAGCGGGTGCAGAGGGTTGCTCAACTCCACGACCTGAGGGTCGCGACCCTCGGCTGTTGCCGCTGGGCTGTCTGGCATCGTCTTTGCGGAGAGTCGATGCATGGTGAATCGACGGTGGAGTGGAGTCGTGTTGCTGGTTGCTTGTGCGGTCTGTGTCAGTTGGGCGAGTCTCTCGCTCACCGCTGAGCCAGAGGCGCCTGCGTTGTGCTGCGGCAGTCCAGGCGATTGTGGCGAATCCTATAAGTGCTGTAACGCGGCAGCCATGGGCCTGCCTCCCTGTGACGAACTCCCGGGTCTGTGTCTCCTTCAATGCATTCGACCGAGTCTCTGACCCATGTCGCAGCAGAGCTCGACCCGTAGCAATGTCCTGCAATTCAACACGGCTCATTCGTTCGCTCGCGGACGGGCCGCTGCCCGCCTTGAGGTCCTGTTCGAAGAGTTGGAGGCCATCCACGCGGTCTACGGCGCGCCAAATCAAGGACTCGAGCTACTTGTGGCCAGCGCGGGCCGCCAGCCGGAGCGCACCAGGGCAATCGGCGAGACAGGCGCAGCCCAGTGCGCTGGCTCCAGGCGCCTAACGCCAACGCGAGCTGATTTCCGTTAAAGGACCGTGACGATGGACCACTATTACGTCAATAAGCAGCAACAGCCGAATGGCGACCACGAGGTTCACATTCGCTCCTGTTACTGCTTGCCCACCGTCGAGAACCAGTTAGTCCTTGGGCGAGTTCCCCTCTCGCTTGTCGGCCATTCGAGCGGCGAGGCAGCACTATTTGCAAGTCAACGGAGGCAAGTGGTGTATTCCGTCCTGCCACACGCAGTGGCCGAGGATCATCGTGTTCTGCGCACTCGACCTGGAGTGGCTATCTAAAGGTCGCCGCCCCAGTCCGGTCGACGCCTCACCGGCCGTACCCTGTTGAGTTCGGCTGCCGCACCGCTCTCAGCTCAGGGTTATTGGTCCTAGTGGGTTCATAGAGTTGCGCATGACTGCACGCGGGCTGACGCCGTTGATCGCTCGGGCAGGGTGCCTTCAGGCACTGGCGGCAGAATGCCTGTTTCCCAAAGGAGACAGGCCCCAACCACAACGGGTCACACGCTACGGAAGGCCTTCCCTCAACTGCGTATGAACGTGCCCTGACGCAGGTCTGACAGCGCCTGACGAATCTCGTCCTGCGTGTTCATCACGATGGGGCCGTGCCAGGCGACGGGTTCGCCCAGCGGCTTACCCGAGACGAGCAGGAACCGAATGCCTTCGGGCCCGGCCTGCACCGTGACTTCGTCGCCGCGATCGAACAGCACCAGCGATCGATTGCCGGTCAGGTCCAGCACCGGGGCTTCGTCGATCTCTCCCGTCGTGTCTGTCAGCACGCCCTGAGGCGCCGACGCATCGCGAAACGAACCGGCACCGGCGAACACATACGCAAACGCGTGACGCGTCGTCTCCACTGGAAGCGTCTTGCTCACACCGGGCGGGACCGAGACATCCAGATACACCGGGTCGGCCGCAATCCCATCCACCGGACCGCGTTTTCCCCAGAACCCGCCACACACAATCTTCACCCGCGTGCCATCGTCATCCACCACCACCGGGATGTCGGTGGCGTGCACCTCCTGATACCGGGGCGCTGTCATCTTGAGCGCCGCCGGAAGGTTGGCCCAGAGCTGGAAGCCATGCATGCGACCGTCAGCGTCACCGGTGGGCATCTCCTGATGGATGATGCCGCTTCCCGAGGTCATCCACTGGACGTCACCGGCGGTCAGCGCGCCCTCGTTGCCGAGACTGTCGCCGTGATGGACCGTGCCGGCCAGGACGTACGTGATGGTCTCGATCCCGCGATGCGGGTGCCAGGGAAAGCCGGCCAGGTAGTCCGCCGGCCTTTCGCCCCTGAAATCGTCGAACAGCAGGAACGGATCGAACTCCGACGTTGTGCCGAAGCCGAAGCCGCGATGCAGCTTGACGCCGGCGCCTTCCAGGGTCGGCTGCGCGGAAACGATACGTGACACAGGGCGAATCGACATAGGAGCCTCGAGGCTCATTGTAAAACGTCCCAGCCTTAGCGAAGCGCCGTAGCGGGGTCGACGCGCATCGCCCGGCGAGCGGGCAGCGCTCCTGCGACGATGGCGATGACAAGCAGAAGGGCAGAGACGCCGCCAAACGTCAACGGATCGGCCGGTGAGACGCCAAAGAGCAGCGCTGCCGCCAGCGGCGTCAGCACAAGCGCCGCTCCCGCGCCGATTGCCACACCGAGCGCCCCCAGAGTGGCGGCTTGTGCCACCAGCATCGACCAGACCTGACCCGGTGTGGCGCCCAGGGCCAGGCGCACTCCCACTTCGCCCGTGCGCTCTGCCACGACCAGCGAGATCACTCCGTAGACGCCCACACCGGCGAGCAGGAGCGCGACCACGCCAAATGCGCCCACGAGCCAGAGCACGAACCGTCGCTCGCCAACCGACTCACTCCGAAGTTCATCCATCGTGCGCACATTCGACGGGGGGTCGACTCGCATTTCCTTTAATGTCGTCCGAACGCCGGATGCGAGAGCCGCCGCGTCCCCGGTGGTCCGCACGGCGATGAACGGTCCCATCACCGGTCCCTGGAAGTGGCTGATGTAGATTTCCGGCTGCGGTGTCTCCTCCAAGCTGCTGTGCCTGACGCTCCCGACCACGCCGATGATACGGAGCCAACTGTCAGGAGCCGGGTTCGCGCCCATCTGCACTCTCCGGCCCACAGGCGACTCATTCGGAAACACCTTCGCGGCGAGCGCCGCATTGACCACCGCGAGGCGCTCTCCCGCGCTTCGGTCCTCATGATTGAAGACGCGACCCTCAATCACAGGAATTCGCATCGTCCCGAAGAAGTCCAGAACGGCGCGCCGCATCTGCACTTCGGGCAAGTCGGTACTCTGAACGGATCGGCCTTCAACGGTGAGCTGCGTGGAGACTTGTGTGCTGCCCAGCGGCATTCTCGTCGAGCCCCCAACCGCAGTCACACCCGGCAGTGACGTCAACTTCGCCCGAAGCTCGTCATAGAACTCGTTGCGGGCAGGCTGCGACGCGTACCGCGCTGGCACACTGACCTGGAACGTCAATACATGGTCGGTGGCGAACCCGGGGTCGACGCTGAGCACTGCCGCAAAGCTGCGCAGCAGCAGCCCGGCGCCAATCGTCAGGAACGTCGCAAGCGTGACTTCGGCGACGACGAGCGAGGAGCGCACCAGGCGCTGCCGGGCGCTCGCGGTATTGCGCTTGGAGTCGCGGAGGCCGTCTTCTGGCTTGGCGCGGGCCGATGAAATCGCCGGGAGCAACCCCGTCAGCAGGCCAACGACCACAGAAAGCCCGAGCGTGAAGAAGGCAATCGGCAGAGACACCCGCGCCTCGGTCACCCTGGGCAGATCTGCCGGAGCAACCGCGAGCAGTGCCGTGGAGCCTATCGCCACCACCACCAGCGCCGCCATGCCTCCGAGCACCGACAGCACCACGCTCTCGACAAGTGCCTGCTGCAGCAAGCGTGTGCGTGATGCCCCCAGCGCGGCTCGAACGGCCTGATCCCGCCGTTGTCCACTAGCCCGCGCCAGCAGGACGTTCGCGATGTTGATGCAGGTCAGGAGCAGAAGCACGCCGACGCCTGTGGTCAACAGGATCAGCGCTGGTCGAATCTTGCCCACGGTCTGATCGAGCAGCGGCCGCACCGTGACGCCGTACCCGGTGTTCGACTCCGGCAGGGCCTGCGCACGACGGTCGGCGATCGTCTTCAGTTCAGCCACGGCAGGGCCGAGCGGCTCGCCATCCCTGAGCCTGCCGATGACCGAGAAGAAATGAAGCGTCCGGTTCGGCTGGCCCGTGGCGTCCACCATGCGCGCTTCGGTTGCCGGCGTCAGCAGCCGCCACGCGTCGGCCGACTGCGCCCGCGAGAATCCGCTTGGTCCGAGCATCGATCGGTACGGAAAGATGAAATCCTCGGGCATGACGCCGACAATCGTGAGTGGCGTTTCTCCGACACGCGGGAGCGGCTGGCCCACCACCGAGCGGTCTCCTCCGAAGCGCCGCTGCCAGTAGGCGTGGCTCAGCGCCACCGATTGTTCGTCGCCTTCCTGCAGCCCGCGTCCCAGCGCCGCCTGTCGTCCGAGCATCCGGAACATGCCCGGTGTGACTGTGGACACCTGAATCGTTTCCGACGAGTCCCCATCGGGAATCTGCAGGTTGACCAGGAACGAATACATTCCCTCCACTTGTGACAGCGTGGTGGTCTCGCGCTTGAACGCATCGTAGTTGGCCGGCGACATCGGGTAGTTGCTGTCGCCGATCCTGGTGTGGTCGCTCCAGAGCGCGACAAGGCGGTCGGCGCCGGCATAGGGCAGTGGCTTGAGGAGCGCGGCGTACACCGCGGAAAAAATTGCGCTGTTCGCGCCGATGCCAATGGCCAATGTCGCCACCGTCATCGCGGCGAAGACCGGTGACTTGCGGATATGTCGCAACGCGAGTTGCACGTCACTAACGATGGATTCCCATGTCATGGTCAGTCTCCGGGTGGAAGGTGAACTGTGGGCGGCGCCTCGAAGGCGAATCCGTCTATCGGCGTTGCGTTCGGCCAGCCCCGAGACGCATGTATCTGCGAGGCCGATGGCAAGCTGGAGCAGGACGTGCCACGTGCCTCGTGTGCGCGCGTGATCCAGGCGCCGAAGGAACGTGTCCTGCAGGTCGTCGCCAAGCCTGTCGCGGAATGCCCGCGGATAGGCCCGTACTGCAAGACGATGCCACCGAGCGGCGAACACCTTCACGGGCGCGGTTTCCTGGATGGCAATAACCGGCGCGCCCGGGCTGCGACAACCTGGCCTTCAAGCCGCGCGGCTTCGAGGGCGGCCACTTTGCGGCCGTGTGTGGTGATGCGGTAACACCGGCGACGCTCGTCGCCCAAGTCCCGGGCGGCGGCCTCTTCAATCAGTTCATCCTCGAGCAAGCGCGCCAGCGATCGATACAACGTGCCGGTACGCATGGGAAGCAGTCTACTCAACCGGGCCTCAACAGCCTGGAGAATGGCGTAACCATGCAGCGGCTCGTCGGCGAGTGCGAGAAGAATTTCGAAAGCGACGGGAGTCAGCGGCAGCAGCGCATCGGGCGATCGATAAGACATGACTGCACCAAGAATAGGTGCATCAAGAAGTTATTTGCAACTGCGTGACAGGGACGGGTGTCCACGTGTGGAAAACTCAGCGGCAACAATGTTCAAGGGCTGCCAGAGTTTTCCACAGGTGGACACCCGTCCCTCTATGTGGATCCCGCCACTATTTGCCTCCCGGTTCCGCGAGCGACACGGCGAGCAGCACCAGTTGCTGGGCGCCGGTTTTGGCCGAGTCGATGTGCGCCCACTCCTGGAGTGTGTGACCGCCACCGCCGCGAGACCTGCCCACCGAGATCGCGGGAATTTTGAGGACGACGCCGACGTTGGCGTCGGTGGAGCCGGTGGGGATGGCCTCGCGTCCCGCAGGCATGGGGACGTCGAGGAAGCGCAGCACATCAATCGCCGTCTGCACCAGCGGGTGCGCGCGCTGGGCGGTGAGCTGATCGGGCCGGCCACCGGCTTCCGACTTCTGAATCCACTCGCGTACAAAGGTCACGCGGTGCGCCTTGCCCGCGGCCTCGCACTTGGCCACGATGGCCGCATCGAGTTTCTGGAGCATTTCGGCATCCACCGTACGCAGGTCCACGGTAAACGTCACTTCCTGCGGAATGGCGTTGACGACGTTGCCGCCCGAGAGCATGCCGCCGACGTTGTAGATCGCGGGGATCGGGTCGTTGGCCGGAGGCAGGGGAACCGTGTAGATGTCGGTGATGCACTGGGCTGCGGCACGAACGGTGTTGGGCTGGTCGCGTGACTGCAACGTGTGCGCGCCCTCGCCGGTGAACTTCATGCGCGACCAGTAGATGCCGAGGGCGCCGTAGTTGACCGGCCCCAGCGCGCCATCCACTCCGACGAGCATGTCCGTCAGGCCCGGGTGTTTCTCGGCCCAGTGATACATCCCCTTGAGGCCGACTTCCTCCTGGACGGTGAAGAGGAAGATGATGTCGCCCCTGGTTTCGATTTTCGCCTCACGCATCGCCCGCATGGTCTGCAACTGGCTGGCGATTGAGGCCGTGTTGTCGAAGATGCCCGGAGCATGCAGCGTCCCGTTGTCTTCGCGGCGTACCTTGAGGGGTGTATCGAGCGGATGCACCGTGTCCATGTGGGCGGCAAACACGACGGTTGGCCCGCCGCCGGTGCCTTTGCGCACGGCCCAGACGTTGCCGACTTCGTCAGTTTCAGGCGTCATATCGAGCTTGCGGAGTTCCGCCTTCACATAGTCGGCGCGCTTCTGCTCATGCCCCGAGGTGCCGGGGATTTCGGTCAGCCTGATCCACTCCTCCACCTGCGCGTCGAAGCGGCGGTCGATGTACGTGAGCGCCACTTTGACGTCCGCGCGCGCGGCAATCGCCGGCGAGAACTTCGTGGGGAAGGGGGCCTGATCGGCTGCGATGTGGCCGGCCGAGGTCAAAAGCACACCAAAGAGGACAAGGGGGAAGATTCGGGACATCCCGCGCATTATAGAATCAGGCGCGTAAAGGACGCCTGCTGTGCCCAAGAAAATTTGCGACAACATCCTCGACGCGATCGGCCATACCCCGATGGTTCGCCTCAACGCCCTCACCAGGGGGGTCATTGCGGCGACCGTGCTGGCCAAGGTCGAGACGTTCAACCCCGGCAACTCGATCAAGGACCGCATGGCCCTCAAGATGATTGAGGACGCCGAGCGCGACGGCCGGCTCAAACCGGGCGGCACCATCATCGAGGGCACGTCGGGCAACACCGGCATGGGGTTGGCGATTGCAGCCGTGGTCAAAGGCTACAAATGCATATTCACCACCACCGACAAACAGTCGAAAGAGAAGGTGGATGCCCTGCAGGCGCTTGGCGCCGAGGTCATCGTGTGCCCGACCAACGTTGAACCCGAAGATCCGCGCTCCTACTACTCGGTATCGTCCCGCCTCGAACGGGATACGCCGAATTCGTGGAAAGCGAACCAGTACGACAATCTGTCGAACTCACAGGCCCACTACGAGCAGACCGGCCCGGAGATCTGGGATCAGACTGACGGCCGTATCACGCACCTGGTGTCGGGCGTCGGCACCGGCGGCACCATCTGCGGCGCGGGCCGGTACCTGAAGGAGAAGAACCCGCAGATCCAGGTGCTGGGCATCGATACGTACGGCTCGGTGTTCAAGAAGTACAAGGAAACCGGCATTTTCGACAAGAACGAAATCTATCCCTACGTGACCGAAGGGATCGGCGAAGACTTCCTGCCGCAAAATGTCGACTTCTCGGTCATCGATCATTTTGAAAAGGTCACCGACAAGGACGCGGCCGTGATGACCCGGAGGATCTCTCGAGAGGAGGGCATCTTCGCCGGAAACTCCGCCGGGTCCGCCATGGCTGGCCTCCTCCAGATGAAGGCCCGCTTCAAAGCCGGCGACGTCGTCGTCGTCATCTTCCACGACCACGGCACGCGGTATCTTGGCAAGATGTTCAACAACGACTGGATGCGCAAGATGGGCTACCTCGACAAGTCGGGGCTGACCGCGCGCGATCTGGTGACGGCGAAGAAGACCGTGCCCATGTTGTCCATCGAAACCACCGACACCGTGGCCCACGCGGTGCATGTAATGACCGAGCACGACTTTTCGCAGATCCCCGTCATGCAGGCCGGCCGGCTGGTCGGTTCCATCAATGAAGGCCGCCTGTATGGCGCGCTGGTGAAAGATCCCGCCATTCGCACACAGCCGGTGTCGTCAATCATGCAGTCGGCATTTCCGTTCGCCGACATTTCCACCGGCATCGACGCACTGGCGTCGATGCTCACGGCGGACAACCCCGCCGTGCTCGTCCGCGACTTTAAAAGCGACGAAACCTACGTGATCACCCGTTCGGATATCGTCCGGGCGCTGGGGTAAGTTCTGTTTCACATGAAGGCGTGAAGGCATGAAGGAATTTCTGGTGATTGTGGCGGCCGCCGTGTCGATGGCCGCGTGTGGCGGCACTCCGCCCGGCTCGCCGTCGCAGGCGATGTACGACCAGTTCGACCGCGACTGGCAGTATTGGATGGCGCAGTACCCCGAGGTCGCCGTGAGCCTTGGCGTGCCTGGCGGCGAGGGGCGCTGGACCGACTATTCCGCAGACGCCATCGCGACGCGCGCCACCTACGTGCGCGAGAGCCTCGAGCGCTTCACGTTCGTGGACCGCGCCACGCTCGGCGAGGCCGACCAGCTCAACTACGACCTGTACCGCCAGATGCTCGAGACAGCTGTCGAGGGTCTCGACTTGCAGAACGACGCGATTCCCATCAGGGGTGTGACGGCGCGCAACTTGATGATGCCCATGAACCAGATGGAGGGCATGCAGCAGGACATTCCGCGCACGATCGCAGTGATGCCGGCCCAGACGTCCGGGGACCTGTCGAATATCGTGTCTCGCCTGCGCGCGGTTCCCACTGTGGTGGACCAGACCATTGCGCTCATGCGTCAGGGCATCGTGGAGAAGATGACGCCGCCCCGTGTTACCTTGCGCGACCTGCCGGGCCAGGTCCTCGCGCAGGTGGTGGACGAGCCGCTCAGCAGTCCGATGCTCTCGGCGTTTGTGACGCGGCCCTCCGGAGTGCCTGAGTCCGAGTGGTCGGGCTTGGTCGAGCAGGCGACTGCCGCGTATCGCCAGCAGGCAGCGGTCGCGTTCCGGCGGTTGCACGCGTTCCTGGTGGACGAATACCTTCCCGCATGCCGCGAGTCGATCGGCGCCAACACCCTGCCGAGGGGTGATGCGCTGTACCAATACAACGCCAAGTGGCACACCACTACCTCAAAAACACCCAGGGAGATTCACGAAATCGGCCTAGCCGAGGTCGCGCGCATTCGAGCTGAGATGGAAAAGGTCATTGCGCAGGCCGGGTACGCCAATCGCTTTGACGAGTTCGTGCGCCTCCTGCGCACCGATCGGCGCTTCTACTACACCGATGCCAACGCGCTGGTCAGCGGCTATCGCGACGTGGCGAAGCGGGCGGATCCCGAACTCGCGAAGTTATTCGGCCGCCTTCCAGCCACGCCGTACGGCGTCACCCGCGTGCCGGATGCCGTGGCCCCGTCGCAGACCACGGCTTACTACGAGCCCGGGTCGCTCGTCGCAGGCCGGCCGGGGTACATGTTCGCGAACACGTACAAACTCGACGCGCGGCCGAAATACGAGATGGAAGCGTTGACCCTGCACGAGGCCGTGCCCGGTCATCACCTGCAGATTGCGATCGCACAGGAACTCACCGGCCTTCCGGAGTTCCGCAAACACTCGAGCTATACCGCGTATGTAGAAGGCTGGGCGCTGTACGCCGAACGCCTCGGCGAACAGATGGGCTTCTATAAGGACCCGTATTCGAAATTCGGCCAGCTCACCTATGAGATATGGCGCGCTGTGCGGTTGGTCGTAGACACGGGACTCCACTCGATGAACTGGACGCGGCAACAGGCCATCGACTTCTTCCTCAAGAACACCGCCAAAACACAACAGGACATCGTCGTCGAAGTGGATCGCTACATCGTGTGGCCCGGCCAGGCATTGGGCTACAAGATGGGCGAGATCAAGCTGCGGGAGCTTCGCACGTCGGCCGAGGCGCAGCTGGGTGCGGCCTTCGACATTCGCGCCTTCCACGACGAGGTCCTGGCGTCAGGTGCAGTTCCCCTCGACGTGGTAGAGGCCCGCGTCAATGCGTGGATCGAACACGCAAAGACTCCCTGAAGGGCGTCGCCGGATCACAGGAGACGCTGAGGCGCAGAGGATACGTTAGTCTGTATGTCATGAGTGACTTGAAGATGATGGGATCTGGTCGACTGAGTGTCTGTTTGTGCGGAGTGTTGTTGATGCTGGCTGCGTGCAGTGCGCCGCCACCTGAAGAAGTGGTTGGGAATCCGCGGGTGCCCGCCGGCGCCAAGAGCACTGGCGGACAACACGCCATCATCGAGA
>JBKJQX010000149.1:0-2763 GCA_046594875.1 Vicinamibacterales bacterium | reverse complement strand
GGCGGTGGCCGATGGGACGAGCACGCCGCCGGTAGCGGTGGCCAGGGCGGCAAGTCCGCCGGCCGGATCTGGGGCTGTGCCGCCCGGATCCGCGGCTGTGCCGCTCGGATCGATGACGAACAACTGCACCCGATGGCGGCCCGTCGTTTCGGCGAGGGACTGAATGGCGCGCCTCACAGCCGTGGACGCGGTGAATGGTGGCGCGATGAAGACGACGGTCTTGGGGCCCGGTTCGGTGCCGATGCTCGTGCAGAGCCGATCGAGCAGTGCGATGGAGGCGAGAGCGGCGGCTTCGTCGGCTTCGGTGCCTGCGGAAACGACTGCGGCACCGCCTTTCAAGGCTGCCGATGCCGAGACGATCAGATCGTGCCTGGTGGTGAAGTCAACAGCGGAGCCGTCGGACGCGAGCGCGATGAGGCCCAGTCGATCGCGTGCTCCCAGCGCGGGAAGGAGCGCGCGAATGCCCTCCTTCACCGGCGTCATGTGTGACGATTGCAGCCGGGTGGCGTCCACGGCCAGCACAATCGTGCGGCCCTGCGCGATCTGATTCGTGCCGTACGGCGCTTTCAGGAGCGCCTCCACGCGTTCGTACGGCATGAATCGCAGCGCGTCGATCGGATGCGGCTGGTTGTCGATGCGCAGCACCAGGTCCTGGGCGCGAAGCGTGGTCAGTGGTGCGCCGCCCAGGTCGGCGGCTGAAAGATCGATGGTGATGGCGGGAGCAGGCGCCTGGGCGCGCGGTGTTCCCGTCACGCACGCGGCGAGCACGAGCACGGTCAGGAGGCGCGGGCACATCGAGGGAATTGTACAGGACGGATGGCGCCGTGAACGGCTCGCTCACCGACGCGATCGCGCCGAGTCCGTCGCGCGGTCGCTGACGCGAATCGAGCCGAGGGCCGTGACGGGCTCGCCGGCCTGCTGCGTGAAGACCGTCAGGCGAGTTGCGCCCGTTTTCCAGGTGGCGTCGAGTTGGACCGGCAGCCTCTTGCTGAACGCACCCGCTCTGTCCGTGTGGCCCGCTTGCGTCAGGCGACGCGTGACACCGTCGTGGGTGAGCGTCCGGTTGGCGTTTTCGCCCCGTCGCACACTGACGGTCAATTCGTTTTCGGTGATGGCCAACCAGACCGGCGTGTTGGCCTTGACGTGGCCACCAGAGAGGCGCACGTCGAGTCTGCCGGCGTCGGCCCAGCCCAGGCCGATGGTGGCCTTTGAGCGGGTGGCTGCGAGGGCGATTTCCCTCAATGCGCGAGTCCGGTCAGAGCCGATGAACGATGCTGCGCCATCGACCACCATCTGCGGCGTATAAACTTCGCCCGAGCGGACCGCGGCGGCATACGCCGACTGTCGTGCGCTGAAAGACTGATCGGAAAAAGGGTCCGTCCATCCCAGCCGGTTCCAGTAATCCACGTGTTCGCTGAGACCGATGACGAGCGTCCCTTCGACGGGCTGCGATGTGAGCAGGTCGTGGAGCAGGGCGTCGGCGGGCGGACAACTCGAACAACCTTCGGAAGTGAAGAGCTCGACCAGTACTGGAACGGGACCGGGATCGTCGTTCTGCCTAACCGCGTGTTCCGCCGCATCTGCCGGCTGCCAGGCGTTGAGCGCGGCGGCCAGCAAGGCAGTGGACCCGAGTGCGACCAGGCCAAAGCGCGCGTGGAGGGCCATACCGGGATCTTCGCACGTGACGGGAGACAGGTTACGGCAGCAGTACAATGAGTGCCGCGCGCCCGTAGCTCAGGTGGATAGAGCACCGGCCTTCTAAGCCGGTGGTCGCAGGTTCGAGTCCTGCCGGGCGCACCAACGCGCTTTGCGCGTTGATCACGCCCGCCTGGCCTCGTGGTCGGCTTCGCCTTCGGCTCACGCCGATCGAGTCCGTGTGGCGTAAACTCTGCGGGCTAATGCCGTCTTCCCCTGCAGCCCGCGCCCTCGTCTTGCTGATGGTGATTGCGGTCACGGTCAGGGCCGGGATGTTCCTGGTGTACCAGCCGGTGGTGTACCCGGACACCCACAGTTACTTCACTCTGGCGTCGCACTTCCTTCATTTGGATTTTGCCGACTACGACGGAGTGCGGACGCCGGGTTATGCCTTGCTTCTGCTGCTGGCAGGGCAAAATCTGTTTGCCGTCTGGCTCATGCAGTCCGCGATGGGCATCCTCATTTCCCTGCTCCTGTTCTGGATTTGTTTCACCCACACCGGCAACGCGGCCTGGGCGTTCGTCGCGGGCGTGTTGCACTCGCTCGCGCTGAACCAGCTGTTCTTTGAGGCGAACATACTGGCAGAAACGTTCAGTACCCTTCTGGCCGTGCTGTCAGTCGCGTGTCTGGTCAGCGCCCTGAAGGATGGTCCACGCCCAGGCTACGGTGTCGCCGCAGGTGTCGTCTCGGCCCTGGTCGCCCTTACCCGGGTTGTTTATGTCTACGTCGGCCCGGTGTTCGTCCTTGTCGTGTGGCTCTTTGAACGAGACGCCAGGCGCCTTGCGGCCGGCCTAGCCGTGGCGTTCCTGCTTCCGGTGCTGGGTTGGGCGGCATTCAACAAGGTGACGCTCGATCACTTCGGTCTGACGACCATGGCCGGGTACAACCTGACGAACCACAGCGGCGGCTTCATGGAACAGGCCGGAGATGAGCATGCGACCATCCGGGATATCTACCTCAAGTATCGGGGGCAGAAAATTGCGGAGAGGGGCACGCATTCCATGACAGTCTTCATCGCGAAGCGTGAAATGCTCGAAAAAACAGGGCTGGACGAAGTCGCGTTATCGC
>JBKJQX010000141.1:0-44778 GCA_046594875.1 Vicinamibacterales bacterium | reverse complement strand
GCGACTCAACCGTTTCGGGCTGTGGGCGGGCGATGCGTTCAAGCAGTGTAATCAGGGCGCGCATGCCGCCGCCGAAGGCGATATGGAGTCACTGGCGCGTGACGCTCAGACGCTTGTACGGAAACTGGCGGCGTTGGCATGAGCGTCGATCATGCGTCGCTCCTCGCTTCAGCTCGCGACCTTCTGCAACGCCCTGATCTGGCGACGGCCAGCCTGTGGCCACGCGCATCGGCGCTGATGGCGCGCCAGTCCCTCGAAGCGGCGCTTGATGAGTTCTGGCACACACGTGCTCCGGCGGACGCCTGTGACTGCAGCCGTATCTCGACCCACGCCCAGCTGTTATGCCTGCGCCGATATCTGAGCGACAGCGAACTTGCCGGCCGGGTGGCGTGGGCCTGGAGTGGTTTGAGCCGCGCCAGCCATCACCACGCCTACGACATGCCCCCGTCGGCGACGGAGCTTGAGGCGTGGATGGGGGTGGTTGAGGAGTTCGCGACGCAGACGTTAGTTTCGCGCGGTTGACCCGGCCTGTCATGCGGTCGAGGAACGCGGCAGCTGGTGTCTGACCTGAAGTCGGCGTCTAGCGGGGTGGGGTAATCCACAGCTTGAGCGACTGCAGCTCGGGAAACTCAGCGGGCAAGAGGTCGAGCCGGAAAGGAAGCGGAGCGCGAAGAGCCTCGCCTAGAGGAAGGTCTAGGAGGCCCTCGTTTTCGCAGAACCTTGCTATGAGCTTCGTGTATCGACGCAACAGCAGGAGCGGAGGGAAACGCCCGCTGCCTTTGAGCCACTGGAGGAGATCTCGATCCCCCTTGGAGCTGTTGCAGGAGCGGCAGGCCCAGATGAGATTGTCTGCCGAATCGGCTCCGCCCTTGATACGTGGAATCAGGTGGTCAAGGCTGAGCTTCTCCGCTCCCCCGCAGTAGCAACAGACCGTGGGGTAATGAAGCTTGGTGGCCTCGTCATCCATGATCGTACGCATTTGCGTCGCGCCAGTTCTGAGGCCCTTGAACAGTCGCGCGCGAATCATGTGATGCGTCCGTGAGTAGGTCGTCGCTCCGGATCCAAGAGCCGCGTGCGCTCGAGCGAGGTTGGCATAGGACCAGGCAATGTGGTCGCGAACGGTGCGAATGTCCGGGCCGGCCGGCGCTGGTGTTCCCGCGTGGGCGGGGGCAAGCGTTATCGCGACGCCATGATGGTCGGGCCAGTCGGGCGGCAGGGGCCAGCACTCCGGCCATACTGATGCGTCGTTCGCGCGAGACGCGGCCTTTCGGCTCAATGCGATGTGGTCAATACTGGCTCGCCAACCTCGGGCTTCCAAGGGGTCGCGGCTACCCGCAGTCACCGCCACGAGCTCATGTCGGACAAGGAATTGTTCGAGAGCGTTCTTTCCCGCTGCTGTACCAACCTTCGGCTTCTGTGACAGTTCCTGATTCCAGTCACCTGCAAAACAGAGGAGCTCGTCCGGTTGTGCGCTGCGGAGACGAGCCAAGTCTTCTGATTGGGCCGCCAGGGATTGCACAAAGGCCTGCGCACCTCGTGCGGATGGGGACCGTTTGTCGGATCGCCACGGCAGGACAGTGCCGACAACCACGATGGTTTCGCCATTGGGTAGAACAATCCTGGTGGCCGCCGATCGTTCCGGCTCGCCAGACAGGGGCAGCGCCGTGTGGCGAAGGTGCATGCGCACCCAGATGCAGACCCAGCGCTGGTCACCCGCTCGGTCGGGCGCAGCGGCGGATGACGCAGCCAGCACATGCGTCTTTGACGGAGCCAACTGGAGGTGCGACTCGGTGAGAATCACGATGTCCGCTTCCACAGCAGCCAAGGCCTCGATGACCACCTTGGTACGTTTTGAGCGCCCCGGCGCGGCCTTCTCGACGTTCCAGGTGGCGATCTTGAGCGGTATCGACATTGAGGAGAAAACAGCGTCAGCTTACCTCACGGCGATTGATGCAGGCCGGATCCATCGAGTTCAGGCACCAGAACATCAGCGCGGTGCTCAGAAAGGGGCGCGTGGTGCTGCATTGCGCCGGAGAGTAAGACTCGGGGTTACACTGGCAACTTCCTGTGGTCGCCCAAGACCAACGCGAATGGTGCGCGTAATCCGTTCTACGACACCATGCGCCAGGTCGCCCCAGGCGACATCGTCTTTTCGTACTGCGACACAAGGATCAAAGCCGTGGCCGTCCGCCCCATCGACCACATCGCTGCACTGCGGCCGTTCCTGCCCGATCGCTACTCGCCGCTGCAGAGGAACGGTCACGGGCTGCAGGGTGTCTACCTTGCTGAGGTGCCGGAACTGATGGCACAGGTGTACTCCGGACGTCGAGGAGGACGCACGGGAGGGCGGTCAAGTGTGACGACCGCGAAGACCGTGGCGACTTCGATGAGGGTGCGGCTTTCCATCGTGGGGTTGCCGAGGGGGATCTTCCAGGGTCTGGAAGATATGAAAATCCGGGATGGGCTAGGGCGCGGAGCCAAGGCCTGCCCGCTCCCTCATCAGCACCCAGTCCTGGGACACACGGTCGATGCCGCCGGGTGTGTGGCCGAGTCTGGCCGTCTCTGGGTCGAAGGGGCCATTGATCCAGTCGTGAGACGCCCAATCTTGAAGCAGCACCATGACCGCGGCATCCACATTGCCGGCAGCCTTCGTGTACGGCGACACCCACGGCCATCCTCGTCGTCCGTGGGCACCGCGTGTTACTGGACCAAGACCTCGCCAGGCTGTACGGGCTGGAGACAGGACTTCATGTTCCGGCTGACTGGCAAGGAGGCCGCAAACTTGAGATCACAATTTGTGATCTCAAGTTCCCATGGCGGTCGCCGTCCCGCCGGCATGTGCCGGATTTGCCGACCGGCCGACGACGATGGTAGAAGTTGTCGGGTGAAACGACGATACACGGTTCTGGTCGAACGCGGGCCGACGAGCTTCGGTGCCTACGTCCCCGATCTGCCTGGGTGCGTCGCAGTGGCCAAGTCACGACGCGCGGTCTTGACGCTGATTGCGGAGGCCATGCGGGCGCATGTGGCAGTCATGCGCGCCGACGGGGAGGTCGTCCCGAAGCCTGTGCACGACGCAGTCGTCGTCGAGGTTGACGATGCACCGCAAATCTCGCCGATTCGGGTCCTCAGGGAAGGCACGTTGCCGACGCGATGAGCGAGTGATCGCCGCTGGTCTAAGGTCACAGTTTGTGACCTTAAGTGTCGGGCGCGACATAGATCTTCCAGGGTCTGGAAGATATAAAAATCCGGCATCTCGAGTTCCCATGGTCCCCTCACGTCCGGAAGGTGCGCGGCAGGCAGCCCCACAGCCACGTCCATCGCCCGCGCTCTTCCTGGAGCATCAGACGACCCAGGTCCGTGAGCTGATACAGCCGCTTGGCGCGGCCGCCGGGTATCGCGACCGGAGCAGACGCCGAGACGCGCAGCCAGCCCAGCCGCGTCAACCGTTCGAGCGCGGCATACACAGACGCGAGCGGTATCGGCTGGCCAAGGAAACTCTCAATATCCTCGCGGATGGCGACGCCGTACGCCTGGTGCTCAAGCCTGACGACCGCGATGACGGTGGCCACGTCGAGGAAGGTGCGGCTGTCCATGGGGAGGGTGGCTGATGGGGATCTTCCAGGGTCTGGAAGATATGCCGATCGAGCACCTACCCGACGTCGAGCAGCGACGCCGGGATGTCGCGCTCGGCGTGCAACACGCAGTCCCGGCAAGTTGGGAGCTCAGGGTCGCGGGCTGCGTGTGCCGGCCTTCACATGCTTGCGAAGTCCATCGAAGTAAGCCGTGTTGGCGGTGGGGCCAGGTGTTGATTCCGCCCCTGTGAGCAGCAGTTTCCGCAGACGAGTCTGGTCTTGGTCCAGGCGACTTAGACTGGACCCGATGGCAAAATGTGGCAAGACGACCTCCTCGACGACGATAACATCGTCGATGGCGGCTATTGCGCCGCCCGCAGCGTTTTGATGTACCCACTTAGGTAGAGGGTGCGCTACCTTGCCGATTCAGAGGCCGGCAGTCCCAGCGTGCGCCGCGCGGCCACAATCTCCTCAGGCGTCGGCTCGTTGCCGGTAACCCTGCGAGACACCATCAACACCCACCTCAGGAGAGCCTCTCCGTCATCGAAATCAGGCGGCCGACCCATGAACAGGAGTTGCCTGGTCATCGCGCACCTTCGATGAGTCCGAGCAGGTCGACCTCTTCCCGGTCCCGCTTCGAGAGCGAGTTCGGAATCGTGACCCGCACCGCGCGGCCCACGAGGACGTCGCGGAGGTGGATGCGCTCCCGATGCGGCCGTTCGGGCAATCCATGAGCTCCCAGCTGAGCCGCCGTCCTTTCAGGCCACATCCGCACAGGGTGTGCGATGGCACCGCGGCGAGGTCATCCCGCTCGGTTGCCGGCCCCGCACATGGCGGGGCACTCTTGATGCGATTACGATTTTAGCAAATTTCCACGAGCAGGATCGCGCAGGGGTATGGAAACCGTGGGAACTGCCGATTGATGTACCACAACGCTCTTGTGCGCTGGATGACGATGCTAGACTGGCGCGCGGAGGGGGTGATGTCGATGATGGAGAAGCAGGAGAGGACGCTGGACGACCAGTTTCATGACGTGTCCATCGCGTTCGCAGAGGCGCATGACTTCACCGAGTTCTGCTACACCCGGCTGGACGGCAAGCTCACAGGAGTGGCGAACGACCTTGGAATCCTGACGGCTGAAGTGCGAGTACTCGACACGAAGGTCAGTACGCTTGACGCCAAGGTGACGAGCCTGGACGCCAAGGTGACGAGCCTGGAAAAGAAAGTTGGCGGCCTCGACACACGTCTGGGTAGCCTTGAGGTAAAGGTCACCGACCTCGACACCAAAGTCACGGCACTGGGGACCACCATGGACCGCCGGTTTACCCGAAACGAACTGTTGTTGACCGAAGTCCTGAACGAGGTGAAGGTGCTGGTTGCTACCGCACCCGCTGCTTGAGCAATTCGCCCCAGTTCAACAACACGTCCAGCCGTGTCACCGGCTCGCGGGTGCTGCGGATGCCGAGGAAGCGATTGTCGGGTGCCACGCCCACCACCGCCACGTTGGGCATGGTGAACACACGCCGAGGTTCGCTGAATGTGGTGGTCGGCGTGCGCGTGACGTCCACGGCCATCAGCGACTCGCCGGCCGAGTAGTACAGCGTCTTGCCGTTGGTGGACCAGAACGGATTCTCGCCGCCCTCGCGTGACACGGGAATGGGCTGCGACGCCTCTGCCGAGATGGGCATCACGAGCACCTCGGGCCTGCCAACGGGATTCGCGGCGTAGGCGAGCAGCAGTCCGTCAGGCGAAAACGCCGGCTGATCGTCGCGGTACGACGTGGACGTCAACCACCGCGGGGGAAGCGTGGGGGCGTTGAGGTCGATCACGCCAATGTCCGAGGATGCCCGATTCCACTGTCCGCCCGGCACGTCGTCTGTCACCGCCAGCCAGCGAAGGTCACTGGTGACCGACCAGCCCCGCACTGGACGAGTGGATGGAATGGGCAACAGCTTCTCACCCGTGCTGCGGGTCGAGGTCTGATACAGGCCGGCCTTGTCGCGCCATGCCGAAAAGAAGATCTGATCGCCATTGCCCGAAATGACGAGGCTGTACTCTTCGCCCCTGGTGTTGGTCACCCTGGCCGGTCGGCGAGTCACCGTATCGAATACCCACACTTCCTTCTCGCGCGAGGCTTCTCTCGTGACGTACGTCAGGTACCGTCCGTCGGCGGAAAGCTTCGGCATTTCAAGGTTGCGATCCTCGAAGAGCGCGGTGGTGGTGGCGTCGGCATTGATCCAGACCGCCGTGGCTGTTGGGGCGCGCGCCGGGGCCGGCGCATACACCAGCGCTCCTGAAACCGACACGTCGAACTGGGTGGTGGCGTAACTGGTGTCGGTGAGCACGCCGTCGAGCACCTTCACCGCGCCGGGCTGACCGGCCTGGCCAGGATACGGCTGGGCGAGCAGCTCAGATCCGCGGGCGTATACCAGGAACCGGCCGTCCACAAGCTGTGCCTGACTGCCGCCTTCCACCAGTTGTGTTGTCGTCGCTTTGGCCTGTCGCGAGTACTTGAAGACCTTGGCGTCGGTATACAACCCGCCTGTCCACATCGTCATCAGCAGATGCTCGGCGTCGAGGGCGCGGGGAAAACTGTTGTCGCGGTCGAGATTGTCCATGCGGCTCAGCAATGCAGGCGTGCCGCCCTGGTCAGACACCGTGTACAACATTTCGCCTGTCGGCCTGGGATCGGCATACACGATCGTGCCGTCCGACAACCAGGTGCTGCCCCAGATGTTCTGCACGCCAGTGGTGACTGGGCTTGGGGCGCCTCCACTGAGCGATGCTTTTTTCAACACGTTGCCGGCAAGAAAGGCGATAGACCGGCTGTCCCACGAAAAAAATGGCACGCGGCCGCCCGTGCTGTCGGGCACAAGCGTCGCGACGTTATCTGCCAGCCGTCGCACGTACAGACTCGTCTCCGTGGCTCGCGCTCCGAGCGCGGTGGCGGCAAAGACGATGGCCGAGCCGTCGGGCGCGATGGCCATGTTCGGTGGGGTGGAGCTGTCGATCGCGTACTCGGTGCCGGGCGGCAACTGGATTGAGGCGTGGATTGGCGCCGCCACTTCCCCTGGCTGGAACACGATCCATGCGCCCAGTGTGGCCGCGACGAGTGCGGCGGCGGCCGCAACCATCGGCCAGACCCGGCCCCCACTGGCGGCTGGCGCGGTTGTTGTCGTGGCGCGCGGCTCGATGGTGTCGGGCGAGTCCAGCCAAATCCGAGCCTCGCCAATATCCCTCAGGCGCCGGCGCGGATCCTTTTCCAGGCATCGCGCCAGCAGTTGCCGGAGCCGAGGCGGAACTGCGGGAGGCAGCGTGGCGAGATCGATGTCGGCGCGCAGCACGGCCGCCAGCACATCGCTGACGGTTTCTCCGGCGAACAGCGTGGCGCCCGTGAGCATTTCGTACAACACCACGCCGAACGACCAGATGTCGGCGCGTTTGTCGACCGGTTTGCCGCGCGCCTGCTCCGGGGACATGTACGCGGCCGTGCCGAGTATCAGCCCCATCTCGGTCATCGCCGGGCTGGTCATGGTGGGGGAGTTCATCGCATAGCTGGGCTTGCCCGCCGAAGCCTCTGGCGAAGGCGGGTCCAGCGCTTTCGCCAGGCCGAAGTCCAGCACCTTCACGGTGCCGTCCGGGCGCACCTTGATGTTCGCGGGTTTCAGATCCCGATGGATGATGCCCTGCTCGTGCGCGGCCTCAAGGGCGTCTGCGATCTGGCGCGCAACCGACACGGCCTCCTCGACCGGCATCGCGCCTTTGGCGATGCGCTGCGAGAGGTCGTCGCCCTCGACCAGCTCCATGACCAGGGCAAGCGGGAGCCGCTCCGCTTCAATTCCATAAATTGCCGCGATGTTCGGATGATTGAGCGCCGCAAGCGTCTTCGCTTCGCGGGTGAAGCGCATGAGCCGATCGGGATCGGCCGCGAAAGATTCCGGCAGAATTTTCAGCGCGACGTCGCGATCCAGGCGCGTGTCACGCGCGCGGTACACCTCGCCCATGCCACCGGCACCAATCGCGGCGGCAATGTCGTAGTGTCCAATCCTGGATCCAGGGGGCAGTGGCATCGGGGCCCGCGAAGTGTACCAGTTCCGTGTGAGCGCGGCAGGCCCTGCGGCCTTCTTGAATTCCGGCCCGCCACGTAGCAGACTGCACACATGCCGAAATTCATGATTGAGGTGTCACACGAATCCGGTCTGGTCTCGTGTGCACGCGCGGTCAAGGTGCTGCTGCAGACCGGTTCCCATTTCCTGACCCATGCGGATTTCGGCTGTCAGGATGGCGTCCACAAGGCCTGGATCATCGTGGAGGTCGACAGCAGGGAAGAGGCCCGAGCCATCCTGCCGCTCGCTTATCGGCCGGATGCGACCATCGTGCAGTTGTGCAAGTTCGGACTCCAGGAGGTGGACGATCTGATCGATCGCCACCCGGAAGACGATCCGGTGGTCTGAGCGCGTCGGCCGCCTACCGCTCGCCGGATGGCGTCAGGGTCCAGCCTCGCTCAGTGTTCCTCTGCATTTCGCTGACAAACGACCGCTCGCTCCGATAGCCGGCCTTGGAAAATTCAAAATCGACGCGCCCCTCTGTCGCAAGGCCGTCAAACCTGTACAGACCGGTTTCGCTGGTCATCACCGCGGTCCCGGCGTTCGATCCAGTCAGGATTTCGACGCGCACTCCGGCGATTGGTTGCAGCGTTCCGGTGACGTAGACGTTGCCCCACAGGACATGCGGCGCCCGGCCCAACGTGAACACGACCGTTGAAGGACCGGTGATGTAGACCGGATATTCCTCGAGCTCCCACCCTGCTAGTGTCGCGCGCAGCCGCGAGCCCGCTGAGATCAAGCCCAGGTCGTAGCGGCCGTTCGCAGCCGAGATCGCGAAGTGTCCCTTTTCGGGGCCCGCCACAACCTCAACCCGCGCACCCGCAATTGGCGTGGGAAGACGGGCGGGACTGCCGGTCGGGAGTGCCCCCGCGTCATCGGTCACCGTGCCGCTTATCCGGCGCGCAATCAGCCCACCGGCGAGGGGGCTGAGAGTGATGTCGCCGCACGCCGCAGCAAGAGTCAGCCCCGCCACAAGACACGCGGCAACGGGATACTTCGAGCATTTCATCCGGACCTCCCTGAGGACCAAAGGGCCCTCGTCACGACATTCAGGATCGGCCTGGAGGACAACGAAAGTCGTGACAAAGGCCGGAGAAAAGGATGAAGAAACCCTGTCAGCGGCGCGTCCACGGTTTTCCTTTCACAGATTCCTCATGACTTCCTCACGACTCGCCTGAATGGCGCGGAGTATGCTGCCGCGTCGTAGGGGCAGCGTCCCGGGAGAACTCAAGATGAGGCGAGTGAAACAGAATTGTGGCTGGTTGCTGATCGCTTGCTTGTTTGGCTTGCTGCGGGCCAGCCAGCGCTAGAATCGGACCATGGATAGTCTGTTCATCCGGTTGGGCGCTGTGGCTGGATTCGTTGGCGTCGCCTTTGGTGCCTTCGGCGCCCATGCGCTCCGCGCGCGACTGTCAACCGACCACCTCGCGGTGTTCGAGACGGGCGTGCGTTATCAATTGGTGCACGCGCTCGCGCTGGTGCTCGTGGGTGTGCTCATCGCCCGGAGGCCGGCCCGGCTCACCACTGCGGCCGGCTGGTTCTTCACGGCAGGCATCGTGCTCTTCTCCGGAAGCCTGTACGTTCTGTCGCTCACCGGCACGACTGCGGTGGGTATCGTCACGCCGCTCGGCGGGTTGTGCTTCCTTGCGGGATGGGCCTGCCTTGCGCTTGCCGAGGGCCGCGCCTGATGAGCATGTGTGGTGATGACGACGTGGACGTCACACGCGGCGACGGGTCGGACTGATTAGCGAGTGGCTTTCCGGATCATCGCCAGGGAGGCGGGGTTGGCCTTGTAGGCGTCCTGGTACACCTTGGCTTTGTCGGCCGTCAGCCGGTAGCCGGCGGCGATGATGGCGTCCAGGCCGTCGTGGCCCGACCAAAGACCGAGTTCGAAGGCCGTCAGGCCGGCCTGACCCTTGGCGTTCACATCCGCGCCGGCCTTGATGAGCGCGGCCATCACGACCGCGTCGCAACCGTTCATCGCGGCTTCCATCAGGGGCGTGTGGTTGTTGTCATCGGCAATCGAGGCGGTGGCGCCGCGGGCGATAAGCAGACGAACCACGGCCAGCGTGGCCGGGGCCGTCGGTCTCGTGGTGGGGTTGCAACCGTTCGACGAGAGCGCCACCGCAATGGGTGCCTCCTTGCGTGAGATCGTGAACCGACGCGACGCCGACATCCCAGCGTCGAGGAAGGCCTGCACCACGTCGAGGTCGGTCTCGCTGATGGCCTTGTAGAACTGATCCTCATCGAACTCGATCTTTCGCGCGCGCAGCAGCGCCAGTGCCGGCGCCTCGGCGTCCCGACTGACGGGTGTGGCCGCGCCTGGTGCGGCCGCGCCGGTCCGCGGTGCCGGGCCGCGATTGCGCAGCAGGCCATCCGCGCGCGTGCGGATCCCGTCGTCTGCGGACGACTTGGCGATGCCGGCCAGGAGCGTCTCGGTCTCGGCCGCCGGCAGCGCGAGCGCGTCGAGAGCGCCGAGCGCTGACGCACGCACGTCCGCGTCGGGGTCGGAGGCGATCGCGCGTTGAATCTCCGGCAACGCCGTCCGGGCCATCGATGTCTTCACCGACTGCGGCGCGGTACCCGTGCGACCGACGATGGCGGTCAGAGCTTCAAAGGCGGCCTGCCGCACGTCGGCGTCTTTATCCTGGCGTGCAGCGGTCAGCGCCACGGCGGCTTGGGCGTGCGCGCCTCCGGCGGCGCCCAACTCCAGCGCCGAGAATGCCGCCAGGCGCACGCCCGCATCGGGGTCCGAGGCCGCGAGCCGACCGGCGATGGGCGTCCACTTCGCCAGATCGGCCTCTGCGGTTCGCGTGCGCAGGCCGTGCATGGCCACGCGCCGGACATCAGCCGATCGGCTGGCCGATTCGCGCACCAGGAGGTTGGTCCATCCGGCCGGCTTTGTTTTGGCTCCGACAAGGACGTTCAACACCACGTCTGCGCCCCACTGCATCGACGACACGGCTTGGGCCATCCCGGCTATGGTCCCGACGTCGCCCGTTGCTGCCAGGGCCTCAAGGGCCTCGCGCGCCGCATCGCGGCCCGTGCTCATCCGTGCGGTTTCCTGCGCGGCCAGGTAGGCCGTCATCGGCGCGACGAGCTCGGCGCCCGGAGCGACGCCCACCAGGGCGCGTGCAGCCAGAAAGCGTACGCGCAGTTGCGTGGCCCCGCGTAGCGCGCGCAAAAAGGCGTCCTGTCGCGTACGCAACGGCAGTTTGTAAATTCCCAGTGCGCCTGCAGCAAGTCCCGCGACATCCGGCGACGGGTCGGCGAGTGCGGCAACCAGCGCGGGTCGCGCGCTTTCCGTCTTCATGTCCGCGTCCCAGAGCGCATCGGCGGCCGCCGCCCGCACACTCGGGTCGGCGTCCTTGAGCGCCCCAATCACGAGCGGGGCGGTGACGACGCCGCCCCAGGACGCGAGGTTGTCAAGCGCGGCCACGCGCTTGGCGGCATTTTTGTCTTTCAGATCCTTGGTGGCGTCGTTGACGATCCGTTGGGCGTTGCGATCGAGTGTTTTGGGCGTGGCGTCCTGTGCAAACGCCGGCAGAGCGGCAAGGGCGAGGCAGCAGATCGTGAGCAGCAGTCTCATCGGGAACCTCAGGCGCATGGGGAACTTCCCTGAAGCATACCGCCGACTCCTTGCTCTACGCTTCGCAGCGATTGGAAAGGTAGAATCGCTGCATGGCTGAGGGTCGTGCCTGATGAGCATGTTTGGTGATGACGACGTGACCGAGTTCACGGTGACGTGTCCGTATTGTGGCGAGCAGGTCGAGATCTATCTGGAGCCCGACGTCATGGGCACGTTGGTGCAGGATTGCGAAGTGTGCTGCCGGCCCTGGCAGGTCCACGTCAGCCGCGACCAGGAGTACCGGTACGTGGACGTGACGCGCGGCGACGGCTCGGAATGAACGGCTGGTACCTTCAGTCCTTCACGCCTCGTGTGAGACCGT
Organism: Vicinamibacterales bacterium; assembly: GCA_046594875.1. GTDB lineage: Bacteria > Acidobacteriota > Vicinamibacteria > Vicinamibacterales > SCN-69-37 > SYFT01. The sequence goes on along the minus strand of JBKJQX010000141.1, from coordinate 33,147 downwards.
GACTAGGACTCCTTGCGCGGCCGCATGTTCGCGGCCAGCACGCGCTTGCGCATGCGCAGGTTGTGCGGCGTCACTTCCACCAACTCATCGTCATTGATGAACTCAATCGCCTGCTCAAGGCTGTGCACCTTGGGCGGAATGAGGCGGATGGCTTCATCGGCGCCCGACGCGCGCATGTTCGACATCTTCTTTTCACGGACGATGTTCACGTCGAGGTCGTTGTTGCGGGAGTTTTCGCCGACGATCATGCCCTCGTAAACCACCACGCCCGGCGAGACGAACATCTCGCCGCGGTCCTGCATGTTGGCGATGGCGTAGGCCGTGACCACCCCTGCGCGATCGGACAGGAGCGCGCCGGTGGGACGCGACGCAATGGGGCCCGACCAGGGCGCCCAGCCCGAGAAGATGTGGTTCATCATGCCGGTGCCGCGCGTCTCGGTGAGGAACTGAGACCGGAACCCGATCAGGCCCCGGGCCGGGATGCTGAACTCCAGCCGCACACGGCCGCTGCCGTGATTGACCATCTTGGTCATGGTGCCGCGCCGGATGCCGCACTGGGCGATGACCACACCCTGGTACTCCTCGGCCACGTCGATGACCAGATCTTCAACCGGCTCCATGCGGACGCCGTCCACAGCCTTGGTCACGATTTCCGGACGTGAGACCTGCATCTCGAATCCTTCACGTCGCATCATTTCAATCAAGATTGACAATTGCAGCTCGCCGCGGCCGAACACCTTCATCTGTTCGGGTGAGTCGGTAGGCTCCACGCGAATGGAGACGTTGCCGATGAGCTCGCGGTCGAGACGGTCCTTCAACTGCCGCGACGTGACGTATTGACCGTCGCGGCCCGCCAGCGGCGAAGTGTTGATGCCGAAGATCATCGACACAGTCGGTTCATCGATGGCGATGGTCTTGATCGCCACCGGGTTTTCAGCATCGGCAATGGTCTCGGCAATCATGATGTCGGCAATGCCGGCCAGGCCGATGATGTCGCCCGCGGCCGCCTCAGTGGCGTCCACATGTTTGAGACCCGAGAACGTAAAGAGCTTGGTCACCGTGGTGCGCTGAAACGTGCCGTCGAGCTTGCAGACTGCGATGGGGTCGCCCACCTTGACCCGGCCGTGGAAAATGCGCCCGATGGCGATGCGGCCCAGGTAGTCGCTTGAGTCGAGGTTGGCGACCAGAGCCTGCAACGGCGCATCAACGTCGCCGCGCGGCGCCGGTGTGTGCGCGATGATGGCGTCGAACAGCGGCTGCAGGTTTTCGCCCGGCACCAGAATGTCCGTGGTGGCCGTGCCCTCGCGGGCGTTTGTGTAAAGCACGGGGAAGTCGAGCTGGTCTTCAGTGGCGTCCAGGTCGATGAACAGGTCGTAGACCTCGTTGAGCACTTCGCTGACCCGGGCGTCGGGCCGGTCGATTTTGTTGATGACGACGATGGGGGGTTGGCGGCGTTCGAGTGCTTTCCTCAGCACGAAGCGCGTCTGGGGGAGGGGACCTTCAGAGGCGTCCACGAGCAACATGACGCCGTCCACCATCGAGAGGGTGCGTTCCACTTCGCCGCCGAAGTCGGCGTGGCCCGGTGTGTCTACGATGTTGATCAGGTGTTCGTGATACTGGACGGCCGTGTTCTTGGCCATGATCGTGATGCCCCGTTCGCGCTCGAGGTCGTTCGAGTCCATCACGCGCTCGGCCACCCGCTCGTTGGAGCGGAAGATGCCGCTCTGCCGCAACAGGGCATCAACCAACGTGGTCTTGCCATGGTCGACGTGGGCGATGATGGCGATGTTGCGCCGAAGGGGGTTGGCGATCTTCTGTGAGGTCACGGGCGTCGAAAGCATCCTCCCAGTTTACAATACCCACCTCAATGGAACCTCGACGATCTTTTCTCACTCGATTGGTCGCGGCGGGGGCGGCGCTCATCGGTGCCGGCATGGCCGGACTGACCGCCGCCGTGGCCGTGCCGCGTCGGCGCGAAACCACCCGGAAGTGGCGCGCGGCCGCGTCAATGTTCGATTTGCCGCCCTCGGGACCCCTGGTGGCCACCCTCACAGAACGGCACGCCGACGGCTGGCATGAGACCCGGCGGAGCATGGTCGTGTTCCTCGACAAGGACGGCGATAACTATCGCGCCCTGTCCGCCACCTGCACGCATCTGGGATGCAGCGTGGCCTGGAATGCCGCCGAAGGGCACTATAAGTGCCCGTGCCACGGCGGCACATTCGACCGGGCCGGCAAAGTGGTGGCCGGGCCGCCCCCGGAAGGTCTGCATCAGCTCCCCGTGCGCGTGAATCCCGACACGGCCGAACTCGAGGTGGAGGTCTGATGCGCGGGCTTTTCGACTGGCTCGACCATCGCACGGGCTTTCGCACAATCAAACATCACCTGCTTGACGAACCCCTTCCCCCGGGAACGGGCTGGGCCTTCACGTTCGGCAGCCTGCTGCTGTTCGGGCTGACGCTGCAGGTGGTCACGGGCACGCTCCTCGCGCTGTTTTACGCGCCCACGCCCGATCACGCCTGGGACAGCGTGCGCTACATCACCACCGAAGTCCGCGGCGGGCACTTCCTGCGCGGCCTGCACCACTGGGGCGCGAGCCTGGTGGTGGTGACGGCCGTCATCCACCTGGTGCGGGTGGTGCTCTTGGGCAGCTATCGCGCGCCGCGCGAACTCAACTGGATCGTCGGCCTGGTGCTGCTCCACGTCATCCTGGCCTTCGGCCTCACGGGTTACCTCCTGCCGTGGGACCAGCGCGCGTACTGGGCGACGGTGGTCACCATCAACATCTCGAAGCTCACGCCCTTTGCCGGCGAGTTCGTGGCAGACCTGCTTCGCGGCGGTCCGGACATCGGTGCGCTCACGCTCACGCGCTGGTACGGCGTGCACGTCCTGGTGCTGCCGCCCGTGCTCTTTGGCCTCACCGCGTTCCATCTCTACCTGATGCGGCGCCACGGCATCTCGGGACCGATCACCGAACGCACGGGCACACCGCAGAGCTTTTTCCCCTATCAGGCCGCCCGAGACCTGACGGTGGCCATCGTCGCCGGCGTGTTCCTGGCCGCGCTGGCGTGGCAGGGTGCGCCGCCGCTGGAGCCGCCCGCCGACCCGACGGCCGCCGACTACATCCCTCGCCCCGAGTGGTATTTCCTGGGGCTGTTCGAATTGCTGAAGTACTTCCCAGGACGCCTGGAAGTGGTGGGCGCCATCGTGATTCCCGGCGCCGTGATGACCCTGCTGGCGTTGCTGCCCTGGATCGACCGTGCGCGGTCGCGCGGGTTGAAGGAACGGCGATGGCTGCTGACCGGATTGGCGGCCGGTGTGGCCGCGATGACCACCCTCACCGTGATGGGCGCGCTCGACAAGCCGCCGGCTGTGGGTGGCGACTGGAACGTGCGGGAGCAGGCGGGCCTGGCGTTGATGGCGGGGGATACGTGCGCCTCGTGCCATGGCGAGAGCAAGATGGCGGGCACCATCGATCCGATGCGCGTCTCGAAACCGCGCGACTGGGTGGCGTCGCACTTGCTCGACCCGCAGATGATTGCGCCGGGCCTGCGCACGGCGCCTGCCACCAACCAGCACGACAACGAAGCCATCCTTGCGGCGCTCGCGCGCGGGCGGGCAGGCGCTGCGCCGGCGGTGTCACCGGAAGAATCGGCCGTGGCCGTGTTGTTCAACCGCAACTGCCTGCGGTGCCACATCATGGGACCGGTGGGCGGCAAAGAAGGCCCGGCGCTGACCGACGTGGGCGCCCGCATCGACGAAGCCCGCCTCGTTCGGCAGATCACAAACCCGCGTTCGGTCAAACCCGACGGCGAGATGCAGGAATTCGCGAGTAAGCTCACGCCTGAAGAGATCCAGGCGCTTGCAAAGTGGCTGAGTCGGAAGTTGGGAAGTTAGGAAGTTAGGAAGTGGAATCATGAGCGCCACAACTCTGAATCTCGCGCATGTGTTGGATCATCAGGCCAAGCTGACGCCCGCGCGCGAGGCTGTGGTGATGGGGCCCACGCGCTTCACGTACGGGCAACTGAATGCCATGGCCTGCCAGGTGGCCGGGGGACTGCGAACGCTGGGGCTGCAGGCCGGCGATCACGTGGCGCTGTCGTGCCCGAACCTGCCGTACTTTCCTATCGCCTACTACGGCATCCTGAAAATGGGCGGCGTGGTGGTGCCGCTCAACGTGTTGCTGAAGCCGCGCGAGATTGCGTTTCACCTGAAAGAGTCGGACGCGAAGGCGCTGCTCGTGTTCGAAGGCACCGCCGAACTGCCCATGGCGGCCATGGCCCGCGAGGCCTGCGACGGTGTGGAGGCGTGTGCGCACCTTGTGGTGATGACGGCCAATCCCGCGGCGCCCACTAGCGTGGAACGCGCCATGACATTGGGCCAGTTGATGCATGGGCACCCGCCGACGTGTGCCACGCACCCCGCGGCGCCTGACGACACGGCCGTGATGCTCTTTACGTCGGGCACCACGGGTCAGGCCAAGGCGGCCGAGCTCACGCATTTCAACATGACCGTGAATGCGATGGCCTCGCGCGACATGTATACGCCGCTGCTCAACAGCGGCCCCGAGGCCACGAACCGCTATCTGGTCACGCTTCCGCTGTTTCATTCCACCGGACAGACGGCGCAGATGAACGCCGGCATTTCGAGCGGGGGCACGCTCGTGTTGCTGCCGCGTTTTGACCCAGCCGCCGCCCTGAAGATGATGATGGATGAACGCATCAACTTCTGGATTGGTGTGCCGGCGATGTATTGGGCCCTGCTGCAACTGGTTCGCCAGTCCGGCGCCGATGTGGCGGGGATTGCGCGCGAGATGAAGCTCTGTGTGTCGGGCGGCGCGCCGATGCCGGTCGCGGTGCTCCATGACTTTGAGAAGACGTTTAACGTGCGCGTGCTCGAAGGCTACGGCCTTTCGGAAACGTCACCGGTAGCGTGCTTCAATCAGGTGCAGCTGCCGTCCAAGCCGGGCACGGTCGGGTTGCCGATCTTCGGTTGTGAAGTGCAGGTGGTGGACGACAACGATCAGCCGCTCCCCTCGGGCGAGCGCGGCGAAATCGTCATCCGCGGCCACAACGTGATGAAGGGCTACTACAAACGCCCGGTCGAAACCGCCGAGGCGCTCAAGGGCGGCTGGTTCCACACCGGCGACATCGGCATCATCGACGCCGACGGGTACGTCTCGATCGTCGATCGCAAAAAAGACATGGTGCTGCGCGGCGGCATGAACGTGTATCCGCGTGAAATCGAAGAAGTGCTGATGACGCACCCGGCCGTGGCCGTGGCCGCCGTCATCGGCGTGCCCGACGACCGGCTCGGCGAAGAAATCAAAGCCTTCGTGGTACTCAAGCCTGGCCAGACGCTCGCCGCCGACGATCTGATCGCATGGAGCAAGGAACAACTCGCGGCCTACAAGTACCCGCGGACGGTTGAGATCCGCGAATCGCTTCCGCTCGGACCCACGGGAAAGGTGTTCAAGCGCGCGCTGCGCGCTTGACCGTTTCCGTACGTCGCGCGGCGCCGTTTCGCCGAAACGCCTCGGCCTGGAACGACGAAGGCGGCAGCGACCGCCGCATCAGCATTCGGCTGACGCGCCACCATCCAACGCCTACTTGCGCGCGACAGTTTGTCGCGACGTCGGCATGATCGTGGTCTTCGTCCAACCCGTGGTCGAGGTCCAGATGTCGATGGGCTGAGGCGTGGTCTGTTCGGGGCAGTTCTCGGCCGGGTGATTGAGTCGTCCCCCGCGCTCAAGTCGCCGGTGGGTCGCCCAATGCCCGTCGGTCATTGAGAAGCTCCTGACCGCGAGGTCCGGGCCGATTTCGGCGACCGTCCCTCCTTCGCCGTCCCTGATCCCGACCTTGAGTCCTGATTCAAGGCCCGTCAGACTGTTGGCAAAGAAGTACGGTGCGTCACCTATCGTGTCCAAATTGGGGAATAGATACACGGTGCTTGGGACGCCCGTCGGCTGATCCTTGCAGGAGAAGCGCGGATCCGAATGCGGCGTCATCGCCGTTGGAGCGTCAAGGTTCACTAGCGCCAGCGACGGTCTCTGGAATTCGTTACTGACGCCGGCCACCGCGAGCAGCGTGCCGGTTGGTGTTTTCCATTCGGTCAGGGCTCGAATCCAGCCTGTTTGAAGATATTTGATTTCGGACTTCCCGGTCCCGTCGATTTCGATGATCATGCCGGGCCACCACGTCTGATGATTCACCGCGATGCGGACCCTCGTTTTGCCCGGTTGTGTCGACACGCTCACTGCGTGGATGCGCCACGGTCCACGGATTTCCTCCTGACCGCACTGGAGCTTTATCGAGGGCTGGAACTGCCAGCGAATGTTCCCCGTGCTGTCGAATGCCACCAACATGTCACTCTTGTTCGAAGGATTTCCAGCGGTCGAAAACCTGACGGGAATGAACATGGTGGCGAGGCCGTTTTGGTCGGTGCCCGCGAACGGGGCAAACAACCCCACGGAGCCGGTCTCGCTGTCTGCTCTTGAAATCTGCTCGCCAAACGAGTGTGTCCACGCGACGCGGCCCAGCGAGTCATAGGCGACGACGCTGGTGCCGGCCGTCTGGAGCGAGGCCACTGGGCCGACACGATTGAGCGTGAAATAACTCCCCGCTCTTACGCCGATCGCCAATGCGGCCGCGACTCCCACGGCGAACCACGTCCATCCCGGGCCTATGCGGGCTGAGTGTGCGGAAGGCGGCGGTTCAAGGGTGGTTTCGTTCGAGGCTGTCCCTGCATCGTCTTCCGCAACATCGTCCGGCAACAGCTTGGTGAGGTCCCGCGAGCGCCGCCATTCGTCAATCTGGAGCCGCAGCGCGTAGACGGTCTGCCCTTCAGCCGCTTTGATGCGGTGCACCGGCAATCCGAGTTCGCTCTCCCATCGTTGGACGGATCGCACACTCCTTCCCAGGTAGCCGGCTATGTCCTTCCAGCCGTGAAGCGTGTCCGAACTTGTCGCACTGTGTTGCTCAGTCGTTGGCATGAAAACTCATCAGACAGTCGAGGACCGCGACCACGCCGCGATTCTGTCCGATCCACTGGTAGTTGGGCAAGGCGACATCTCGCGCAAGGAGCCTGGTGACGCGGTTTGGCGGATGGGTTCTGTCGCAGTTGCGTCGTGGCGACAAGTTGTGAGGCTGTTGGAGCGACGGGGCTTGTCGCTTGCGGGGCGGCAGTGGCTGGCCGCATTCTGCGCCAAGTCATGAGACTCACAGACTTCGAGAGTTCCTTCAAGTCGCGCGGTGCCGTTCGTGGTGCCGAGGTTGTTGGTCGCCTCCGTCGCACGGCTCCGTTTCCGTACGTCGCGCGGCGCCGTTTCGCCGAATCCATAAACTACTCTTGCTGATTGGTTCAGTCGTGCCAGCGCCGCTGCCGCACCGCATTTTGATGTACAACAATCGTCCCACGGCCGATCGCGGCGTGATTTCAGACGCTACACTCGACCGGACCATGCCTGAGATCAGCCGCTTCTTCGGGATCGGCTCATGTCCCTGGTCCGGATCATTGGTGCCACCCCCCTGGACGGCTTCCACGTCCGATTGACCCTTTCAGACGGCCGCGAAGTGGATCGCGATCTTGAACCTCTGCTGACTGGGCCCGTGTTCGATTTGATTCGAACCGATCCTCATGTCTTTCGAAGATTGCGCGTGGATGCCGGCACCCTGTTGTGGCCGAACGGCGCTGACTTGTGCCCCGACGTCCTGATTTGGAACGGGCCTCCGCCGCGAAACGGCCACACCAGCGCCTGACACGCCATTCGACGATCGTGTGAACCACCAGCGCGTGTTCGAGCGGCGGCCCCATTGAAGCAACTGTGCGCGCGCTCTGCGTGCCTGCGCCCCACTGTCAGTCGAACATTTCGTGCCAGAACGACTTCTTTCGCTTCCCATGACGATAGTGGTCGTCATCGCCACGATCACGATCCCGGTCATGAGGCAAACGTGGGTCCGCTGATGGCACGGGCGGGGCTTGGTAAGACGCCGACCGCTCCAGAATCTTGTCGAGTTCACCGCGGTCCAGCCAGACGCCACGGCATTTGGGACAGAAGTCGATTTCGATGCCCTGACGCTCGGTGACGGTCAAGGTGGTTGAGACACAGACGGGACAGTTCATACGGGACCTCCAGGCAAAGAGCGCGGCCTCACCAGCGAGGCCGCAATTGAAGCAATGAGCAGTGCGGCAATGATCCCGAGCGACCATTCGATCGGGAACTTGCCGCCGAAGGCGTTGTTGAGCCACACCATTTTCAGGCCGACAAAGATGAGGATGAGCGCCAGGCCGTAGTGCAGCAGGTGGAAACGCTCCACGGCGCCGGCCAGCATGAAATACATCGCGCGCAGGCCGAGGATGGCGCACACGTTCGAGGTGAAGACGAGGAAGGGCTCATCGGTCAGCGCGAAAATCGCCGGCACCGAGTCCACGGCAAAGATGATGTCGGAGAGTTCCAGAAACAGCAGCGCAATCAGCAACGGGGTGGCATGCCAGACGCCGCCAAGCCTCACAAAAAACGACTGGCCATGCAGCGCGTCAGTCACCGGCATCCACCGCCTGAACAACCGGATCAGGACGTTCTGCGACGGGTCCACCGGCGCAGCATGCCTGACCATCATCTTCACCCCCGACGCGATGAGGATGACGCCGAAGACCAGCACCACCGCGTGATACTGCATCAGCACCGAGCCCAGGGCGATGAAGATGGCCCGAAAAATCAGGGCGCCGATGATGCCGTAAAACAGCACCCGATGTTGATACTCGAGCGGCACCGCGAAGTAGCTGAAGACCAGGACAAAGACAAAGACGTTGTCGATGGCGAGAGACTTCTCCACCAGGTACCCAGTGAGAAACTCCAGGCCGATCCGCTCCGCCACATCGGGGGGAAACTGCGTCAGCGCGTACTGGTACAGGCCGTAGTTGAAGGCCAGCGCCAGACTGACCCACACAAGCGACCAGGACACCGACTCCCGGAACGACACGACATGCGCCGTTCGGTGGAAGACACCGAGGTCCACGGCCAGCACCACCAGCACGCCGACGATGAAGGCGGCGTACCAGGTCCAATAGTCAACGAACGGAAAGAGCACAATGTCTTGCACAGTGCTCAAAGCGTAGAACCGTTTCCAACAGTGAGACAATTACGAATAGTATTTGTATTACATAGGTTTTTTCATGGAATCAGGTACGCGTTGGAGCGCGTCCCGGTGATCAGCCGATCAGGCGCGCGCGAATTTCCGGCGGCGGAATCTCGCAGGCGTTTGACCGGCCGGCAATGCGGACCCGGACGGCGGCCACCATGCGGTAGGCCGCATCCCGCAGCGGTGCCGGTACCCACAAGAGGATGCGGAGCCAGGACCAGGGCGGCGTCAGTCTCGCCGCGATACGGAGGGAGGCGGTCGATCGCAGATAGACCTGGCCGCCTTCAATCAGGATGATGCTGCGGGCCGTCTCGCGCGTCACGCCGTATGGGGCCAGCAACGCCGCCGCGGCGGGAGACTGGGACGCGCCGAACCGGAAGTACCCTGCCGGATCCCGCTTTGCCATGAAGATGACTGACCGTTCGCAAAACGCGCACGTCCCGTCAAACAGCACGATTCCGTGGTCGTCCATGACGTCAGTGTAGGCGCTTTCGCTGACCGCGCGAGGCGAGTTCAGCGCACGATGGGCGCTTTTCCGAGTTCCACGAGCCACACGTCGCCCTCGTTCCGCGCGACGTTGAAATAGGCCGCGCGTTCATCGAAGCTCAGTCGGAACTCGGCGGGCAACTGGTCGCCGAAGCGGGGTAGCGTGACCGGGCGCGCCGCGCCCGTCGTCGGATCGACCAGCCGCGGGGCGTTGGCGGGGCCCACAAATAACCGGCCGTCCTTCAGCCAGCCGTAGACCGCGCCACGCACATCGCCTACGGGTGTGTATGTCCTGCTGACTGTGTCGTAGATGGTGACCACGCCATTTACCGTCCCGGCCAGGCGCTTGCTGTCCTGGGACCATTGCAGCGCGACACCGGTCAGAAAGGTGCGCTCTCCAGCGGGCGCGGGCAGGATGTCGGGGACCTGATCCTTCCACGGCTTTCGCGGATCGAAGATGCCGACGATCCGGCGATTGGTCAGGTCCGAGAACGACATGCGGGTGCCGTCAGGCGACCACCGCGGATACAGCATCGAGATCCCTTCGGCGTGAGTCAACTGGTTGAGCTGACCGCCTGGGGTGGTTGTCCAAATTTCGTATTTGCCGCTGCGGTTCGAATAAAACGCCACCAGTTGGCTGTCGGGTGACCACTGCGGCCAGCGATCGTAGAACGCGTCGGTGGTCAGTTGGCGCACGCCCGTCCCGTCGGCGGCACTGATGAAGAGGTCTTCCTGCTGAAGGAAGCCCGTGCCAAGCACCAGAAACTTTCCGTCGGGCGACGGGTCCACGAATCGGAACGCACGCGAGCCGGACGTGACCGGTTCGCTGGGGCCGAGCACGGCCCGCGCGGCGTCAAATGATGCGCGGTGAATATTGCTCTGGCCTGATCTGGCTTCGTAGACCACCGTCTGGCCGTTGGCGGCCATCCGCGCCCGGCCGACGTAGTTGGCCGGCGTGGTGACAGGCTCGGGAACGCCGGTCGCGCGGCCTGTGTCGGGATTCATCGCAATGCGCCACAGGTTCATGCTGCCGCCGCGATTGCTCACGTAGTAGATGAACGACCCGTCGGCGTTCCACATCGGGCTCCAGTCCACCGCTTCGTCTTCGGTCACGCGCCACGCCGCGCCCCCGGCTTCCGAAATGACCCAGATGTCCCGCACGCTGTTGGTTTGGAGGCCACCTACCGTACGGCCCAGGCCCCAGTACGCAATGAACCGTCCGTTCGGAGACCAGGCGGGGTTGACGGCGTCTTCTTCGGTGACCGCTGTGACCTTGCCTGTGTCCACTTCCACCCGTCGCAATTGGCTGAGGTTGTTGCGGCTGGTTGCGATCGGGGCCGTCTGCGTCGCGTAGATCAGGTGTTTGTCGTCCGGCGACCACGCGGGATCAAACCCCTCCGAGGCGACCCGCCGTGGCGCCTCACCGGTGCGGCCCATCACGTAGAGTCCGCCGCCATCCCGATCCGATCGAAACGCGATGCGATCGCCGTCGCTGGAAAACGCCGGCATGATGTCGTCAACCGGTGAGTCCTCTGTGAGGTTCAGTGGCTTCTGGCCGCTGACACTCTGGAGGTAGATGTCCTCATTCCCGGCGGCAGACGAGACGTACAGGATCCATTTGCCATCAGGCGACAACGTCGGTTCCACTTCCTGACCGCTGGCCGACGTCAACTGAAGGTGTTGCAGCGTGAGCGCCGGCGCGGACGGCGCCGATCGGGGCCACATCGCCACCGCGAGCGCCAGCATCCCCACACCCACGAGACCTGCGGCAATGATCGGGGCGCGCCGGCCCGACTGCGCGGCGGCGGCCGCGAAGGCCGGTCGTTGCAGCTCGCCTGAGTCGAGTTCTTCACGCAGCGTCTGCAGTTCGTTCCTCAGATCCTTCGCGCTCTGATAGCGGCGATCGGGATCCTTCCGCAGGCACGTCTTGAGGATGCGGGCAAAAGCCGAAGGCAGTGCCGGGTTGATCTCCGTGGCTGCACGGGGCTGATCTTTGAGCACCGCCGACAACACCGCCATGCTCGTGTCGCCCTGAAACGGACGCTGTCCGGTGGCCATCTCATACAGCAGCACGCCGAGCGAAAAGATGTCCGTACGATGATCGACCGGCCGGCCTTCCGCTTGTTCGGGCGACATGTAGGCCACGGTGCCGACGATGCGGCCTTCACCCGTCAGTTGTCGCGTCGGCTGATCGCCCACCAGGCCCTCGGGCTCTCGCAGTTTCGCCAGGCCGAAGTCCAGAATCTTGGCGTGGTTGGCTGGGGTCACCAGCACATTGGCCGGCTTCAGGTCGCGGTGCACGATGCCGCGGTCGTGCGCGGCACTCACCGCATCGGCAATTTCCACGCCGAGACGCAGCAACGTCTCGAACGGCATGCCCGTGGGTGGAACTCTGGCCGACAGGGGCTCACCCTCAACCAGTTCCATCGTGATGAACCGCACCTCGCCGGCCTTTTCGAAGGAATGGACCGTGACGATGCCCGCGTGATTCAGGGCGGCGACGGCCTTGGCCTCGCGCTCGAACCGGTCCAGGTCCTCGGGGGTGGATGCGACCGTGCTCGGCAGCACCTTGACGGCCACGGTGCGGCCCAGCGTCAGGTCCTCGGCGGCGTACACCTCGCCCATGCCGCCTGTACCGAGCAGGCGCAGAATTTTGTAGTGGCCCAGCGTGCTGCCGATCATTGTCATGCGGCGGCGATCTTACTTCGCCTGCCGGTGTAATGGCGACCTGTCCGCCCCAGCCCCACAGGGGCGAACCGAGCTACGTTTCGGACATTTCCGCCTACGCGAGGCTACGGCGGGACAAGTCGCCATTACGAATCGCGACGGCCGTGTTTTTCACGTCGTCGCGAATTCGTAGCAGCCCGGCATGGCGAGGAGCCGCAGTGCACCCGAGGCCTGGCTGAACGAGAGGCTCGTCGGCGAAAACGCGCCGGTGGCGTCGAACACGACCGTGCGGGTCCTGTCGCCGGCCGAGTTGTAGACGTAGGTAAACGGCGCCACGAGGCTGACCCACAGGTCGCCCGAAGGGGAGAGTGCAGCCGTGCGGACCACGGGCGGCACCATGGGGTACGTACCGTCCCCGATCTTGCGCGTCGGCCACGTCGTCGGCAGCGTCTGGACGTAGCCGTCGAGCACCGTGCCCTCAATGTGCCGTTCGAATTCGAGCCGGCCGTCAGCCGCGTACTTGCGGAACATCGGCACGCCTGTCTGAAACACGAAGATCACGCCGCCATCCGCGGTCGCGAGCGGCAGGCCGACGTTCAGGGCGAGGTGCAGGGCCTTGTCGGCTTCGTGGCCTGTTGCCCGGAGCGTGCCGACCTGACGGATGACGTGACCTTCCAGATTCAGCACCGAAATCAGCGCGCCAGAATCGGGCGCGTTGATCAAGAGCGTCTTGCCGGTGAAGTGCATCGACCCGGTGCCGTTGAGGATCAGCGGTCCTGTGGTCAGCCGTGGCGCCGTGATGCCGGGCAGCAGAAACGCCCCGAGCTGCGCACCGTTGTCGAAAAACATCTGCACGCGTTCCTGTCCGAACGGCGCATCCGATACCGCAAACGTATCGTCTTTCGACAGGCTCAGCATCCCCGGCTGCAGGACGTTCCCTTTCTCCATCCCTGCCTTCATCACGGTGGTCACACGCGTGCGCGCTTTGTCCACGCTGAACACGGTGTGGTCGCGCCGGTCGAGAATCAAGTATTGGCCGGCGGTCGTTTGGACGAAGCTGGTCGGCTCACGAAAACGCCCACAGATCTCCGCGGGCAAACTTCCCACGGGACGAAGTCGCTCTATGGACGCGGCGGGTTGCGCGAGAACCGAGGCTCCGGCGGGGAACACTGCCGCGATGAAAATGGATAAATGCCACAAATGTCCGAAGTGGCGAAGTGTCTGCAGTGCGGGAATGGCTAAATGCTCGAATGTCGAAGGCGCGCAATGAACGAATGACCTTGGAGCGGCAGATTCAACCATTGGAGGGCAAAGACATTCCGGCATTCTTCCCTGCATTGGTTTGTCCGCATTTCGCCATTTCGGACATTTGTGACATTTCACAATTTTCAGCGCGCCGGGCGCAGTCCGCGTCAGTATCGCGCGGTCGTCAGAATGGCCGCGAGCACATCCGCGGACCCAGGCAGAATCACTTCCTCAAGATCCGGCGCGTACGCCACGGGGCAGTCCATGGCCGCCACTCGCGCGACGGGCGCGTCGAGGTACGCGAAGAGGTCGCTGACGGCGCGGGCCGCAATCTCGGCGCCGAAGCCGCAGGTGAGCTGGTCTTCGTGCGCAATGACCAGGCGGTTGGTCTGCTGCACAGCCGTGGCAATGGTGTCCCAGTCATACGGCATGATCGTGCGCAGGTCGATCACCTGCACGCTGATGCCGTCTTTTTCGGCCTGCTGCGCGGCCAGCAGAGACCGCTGCACCAGCGCGCCCCACGTGACCACCGTCACGTCGGTGCCTTCGCGTTTGATGGCCGCCTTGCCGAACGGAATCATGTGCTCGGTGCCCGTGTATCCACCCTTGTTGTACGTCTGGCGATACAGGTGCTTGTGCTCCAGGAACAGCACCGGGTCGTCGCACCGAATGGCCGTGCGCAACAGCCCGGCCGCATCATGGGCGTTGGACGGGTACGCGATGCGAATGCCGGGACAATGCGCAAAGATGCTCTCGCCCGACTGGCTGTGGTACGGCGCACCGCCGCGCAGATACCCGCCGATGGCCGTGCGCACCACCATGGGGCACGAAAAGAAGTTGCCCGACCGGTACCGCATCATCGACATCTCGTCGCGCAACTGCATCATCGCCGGCCAGATGTAGTCGAAAAACTGAATCTCCACCACCGGCTTGATGCCACGCGTGGCCATGCCGATGGCGCGGCCAATGATGTTGGCTTCCGCCAGCGGCGAATTGAAGACGCGTATGCCGCCGTAGGCTTTCTGCAGCCCGTGCGTGACCTTGAACACACCGCCCTTGCCCTGCACCTCCGAGAGCTTGGCCTCGTCGGTGACATCCGCCACGTCTTCGCCGAACATGACGATGCGCGGGTTGCGCGCCATTTCGTCTTTCATGGTGTGGTTGATGGCGGCCACCATGGTGTCGGGCTTGGCCCCCGTTTCCGCCGGGCTATCGAAGGCGGCGCTGGAGGGATCCACATCGGGTGAATACACATAGAGGCCGGCTGTGTCTTTGGCCGGCTTCGGTGACTTGAGCGCGGCGTCGGCGGCTTCGTTGATCTCGGCATCCACGGCCTTCGCGATCTCGGCCAGGTCGCCTTCCGTGGCCAAGCCTTCGGCCTTCAGCCACGTCGCCATCTTCGTAATGGGATCCCGAAGCGCCTCGCCCGCCCGCTCCGCCGGCGTCTTGTACAACTTCTCATCGTCAGACAGCGAGTGCGAGTAGGGACGCACCACCTTGGCGTGCACCAGGGCCGGGCCCTTGCGAGCGCGGCACCAGGCCAGGGCTTCGGCCGCGGTGCGATAGCTCTCGAGGAAGTCGGTACCGTCGCAGCGCAGGACCTTGAGGCCTGGCCAGGTTTCGACGAGCTTCGACATGTCGCCGCCAGGCGTCTGCACCTTGACGGGGACCGAAATGGCGTAGCCGTTGTCTTCGATCATGAAGAGCACCGGCAGCTTGCCGACACAGGCGGCGTTCAGCGACTCCCAGAATTCGCCTTCGCTGACCGTGCCGTCGCCGAGCGAGACGTAGACGACTTCGTCCTTCTCGAACTTGTGTTCCCGGTCGGGGATGTCGGTCAGTCGCTCGTAGAGGCGGCCGGCTTCGGCGCAGCCCACGGCTTGGAGGCACTGCGTGCCGGTGGGGCTGGATTGCGACACGATGTTGAGCGCTTTGTGTCCCCAGTGCGACGGCATCTGGCGGCCGGCGCTGTTCGGGTCGGCCGCGGCGCCCACGCCGCTCAGGAACATCTCGAGCGGCGTCATGCCGAGTGCGAGGCAGAGCGCACGATCGCGATAGTAGGGATAGAACCAGTCGTGCCCCGGCTTCATCTGCATGCCGGTGGCCGCCATGATGGCCTCGTGCCCGGCGCCGCTGATTTGAAAAAAAATCAGGCTCTGATTTTTGAGCTGGATTTCTTTGTCGTCGATCCGGCGCGAGAGGAGCATGGTGCGGTACGCCTTGAGCAAATCGGCGCGCGTGAGACCTTCGAACGTGGCGGCGGCGGTGGCATTTGCGCTCGTCATAGGCGCTCCGATTATATCGCCGCCGGCGCGCTGGCGCCGGGCGTCATTCGTAATGGACAAATGTCACAAATGACCGAAATGGCGAAATGTCTGCAGTGCGGGAATGGCGAAATGCCCGAATGTCCCGGGCGCGCAGTGGACCAATCACCCTGGAGCAGCAGACTCAACCATTGGAGGGCAAAGACATTCGGAGATTCTTCCCTGCATTGATCTGTCCGCATTTCGCCATTTCGGACATTTGTGACATTTGTCCATTACGAGCTGCGCTAATGGACGCGCCGCAGCTGGGCCGGGTTGGGCGGTTTCGGCGGCCCCGGCCGTCTTTGCGGCGGCTTGCGCACAGGTGTCTTCAGATACCAGTAGCCGGCGATCAGGCCCCCAAGATGCGCCACGTGCGACACCGTTGACCCGCCTCCCTGGCCCAGGGCCTGGGTGAACGCAATGGCGCCCATGATGAGCACGAAGACCCGAGCCTGGAGCGGGAAGATGCCCAGGAACAGGATGGTCCGGTGCGGGAAAATGATGCCCCAGGCCATCAACAGGCCGTAGACCGCCCCCGATGCGCCGATGGTCGGGATGGAGTACGACGCGGCACCAAATGGCAGCAGTGAGATCAGCAACGAGCAGATGCCGGCGCCGACGCCTGTCACGGCGTAGTACTTCACGAACGATTGCGTGCCCCAGCGCCGCTCCAGATCCACGCCGAACATCCAGACCGACAACATGTTGAACAGGATGTGAAACACGTCGGCATGCAGGAACAGGTACGTCACCGGCTGCCAGACCCGTCCCTGCGTCAGCACCGCCTCGGGCGTCAGACCGAACAGGTCGATCACCAGCGTCCGCGCCACCATCATCACCACGAACACCACGATGTTGGCGATGACGATGGCCTGGACGGCCGGGGTCATGGGGCCGGGGCCGAAACTCACGGGCGATTGTCCGGGTGCGAATTGGCTCATCTATTTCTCTGCTCTTCGGCGCAGTCGCGTCATGAGTCGTGCCCGCACGCTCGTGAATTCATGCAGGCGGAGGGCGGTGGCCGCGAGTGCGAGTACGGCCAGCCCGACTCCAATCGCGGCGCCAACGCGAATGCCCGCACGCAGCGTCCGTGCGGTGGCGGCCACGGCATCGCCGGGCAACCAGGCCACCAGATAGTCCAGCGGTGGAAGCGTCGCGTCCAGCCACGCTTCGGTCACCACGGCCGCCGCGCCCATTGCGAGCGACGCGACCAGGATTTTTACGAACGACAGGAGGACGCGGCCGCTTTCGACGCCATCGATCCGCCGCGACAACAAGTACATCAGCACGCCCGAGTTGAACATTGCCGCGATGGCCGTGCCGAGCGCGAGCCCCTGGAAGCCGAGCACGCGCACGAGCGTGAGATTGAGCACCAGGTTCAAGGCGATGGTGGACACGCTCACGATCACCGGCGTGCGCGCGTCCTTGAGAGCGTAAAACGTCGGGGACGCGATCTTGACCGCCGAATACCCGATGAGGCCAGGCGCGTAACAGAGCAGCGCAAGCGCCGTCATGCGCGTGCTTTCGCTCGTGAACTGGCCGCGCTCGAAGATCAGCTCGACGATCGGCCCCGACAGGGCCATGAGTCCGATGGTGGCCGGCACGCTCAACATCAGCATCATCCGGATGCTGCTCGATACCGTGCGACGCACGTCGCCGAGCGCACCGGCGTTCACCTGTCGCGCGATTTCGGGAAGGGCGGCCGTGGCCACAGAGACCCCGAACAGGCCGATGGGCAGGTACATCAGGCGAAACGCGAGCTGCAGCGCGGTGACCGCGCCTTCGCCCTCGCCAACCGCCAGGTAGGTGTTGACGATGAGGTTCACCTGCGACGCCGCCAGGCCCAGTGTGCCCGGCCCCATCAGCAGCAGAATCTCGCGCATACCCGGGTCGCGGAAACTGAGCACAGGTTGGTACCGGAATCCCTCGCGTCGCAGGAGTGGTAGTTGGAACACGATCTGGCCGACGCCGCCGATCAGCGTGCCGATGGCTATCCCGAAGATGGGATTCCAGCCGAGCGCAGTACACACCGGGATGATGGCGATCGCACTGAAGATCACGCCGACGTTGTAAATGGCGGGCGACATCGCCGGCACAAAGAACCGCCGCAGCGAATTGAGCATGCCGCTGAGCGCCACGGCCACGGCCACGAGCATCAGGAACGGCAGCACCACCCGCGTGAGTGTCACGGTCAGGGTCAGAAGATCCTGGCCGTCCGACCCCGAGAACTCCTTCGGCAGCAGGCTCAGGAGCGGCTCGGCGAAGATCATCCCGGCGATGACCAGCGTGCCGGTCACGACCATCAGGGCGTTGAGGACGAGGTTGCCGAGGCGCCAGGCCGCCGCCTGACCGTGGTCCTTCCAGTAACGGGTAAAGGTCGGGATGAAGGCGGCGCTCATGGCGCCTTCGGCGAACAGGTCGCGCACCAGGCTGGGCACGCGCATGGCGATGTTGAACGCGTCGTGCGCCATGCCCGTGCCAAAAAACGCGGCCATGACCTGGTCGCGGATGAGCCCCAGGATGCGGCTGGTCATCACGGCCAGGCCGACCGTTCCGGCCGACTTGGCCAGCCGCTCAGACATGGGATGGGGACGGGGCCGGCACAAAAAGAAGGGGCCTCAATCCCTGCGATTGAGGCCCCTGCCCGGAGGATGGATGAGAGACACTTGCGTGCCTTTCACCGAGGTTAGACGGGCGACCCCTGAATTTAGTTTGGCCGTCTTTTCGACTCACGGTGGCAACCACGGCTACGCCGGCGGAGCCAGTCTGGCCTTGACGGCTTCGGCCACGGATTTGCCGTCCACCGTCACTCCGGCCAGGGCGGTCGTCACGGCCTTGATGACCTTCCCCATGTCCTTTATCGAGGTGGCGCCCACGGCAATAATTGCCGCATCGATGGCCGCAGCCACCGCCGCCGGGTCTGCGGCGGGGGGCAGATACCGCTCAAGGAACGTGAGTTCGGCCTGTTCCTTGTCGGCCAGTTCGGGGCGTCCGCCCGCACGGAACTGCTCGATCGAGTCGCGCCGCTGCTTCACCAGTTGCTGCACCACCTGCAGCGACTCCGCATCGTCGAGCACGCGGCCCTTTTCGACCTCACGGTTCATCAGAGCGGCTTTGAGCATGCGCAAGGGGCCAAGCGACGCCTGATCGCGCTGACGCATGGCGTCGCCGATGTGCTGGGTGACCGTGGTCACTAGTGTCATGGCTTCAGAGTGTATCAGCGGGTCGCCACGCGCTGGTACAGGGCCTCGTATTGCGCGGCGATTGCCGTGGGCCTGAACAGACGGGCCAGCGCCTGGTCGGTGGCGGGGCTCGTTCGGCGGCCCCCGGCCAACGCGTCGAGGAGCGCGGTGGCCAGGCGCCCGGCATCCTTCCTGGGCACCACCGCGAGGTCGGCGCCGAAGATCTCCTGAAGCTCAAGCCCACCGGGATGGTCCGCTGAGACGACCGGTGTGCCCGACGCCAGGGCTTCCACCGCGACGGTTGGGAGCGCCTCGAGCAACGAGGGCAGCGCGAAGACGTCGGCGGCCGCCGTATACCTGGCCACCTGGTCGTTGCCGACCAGGCCGGCAAACGTCACTGCATCAGTGATGCCCAGCGCCACCACCTGCGACTCGAGGCTTTCGCGCAGCGACCCGGTTCCGCAGATCACGAGGCGCACGTCCTGCCGCGCCTGCCGGATCTTGGCGAACGCTTCGATCAGGTACGTCTGGCCTGCCAGCTCGTGCAGGCGCTTGACGTTGACGATGAGGCGGGGTTCGCGGATGCCGAGCGCGTCGCGCCATGCGTGCCGGGTCGCTTCGTCCCGGACAGCGAACATGTCGGGCACGGCGGGGTAAACCACCGAGAGGTTCGATCGGTCCAGGCCGAGTTCAACCGCGCGGGCCATCAGTCGCTGGCTGTAGAACGTGACCGCGGCTGCGCCCTGATAGGCGCGCGTGAAGAAGTCGAGCGGCCACTTCTTGCGGTAGTGCCAAATCTCGGTCCCATAGAGGGTCAGGACGTATGGCACACGATGGCGCACCGCCCAGCGAGCCGCCGCTTCTACCAGGAGTCCATTGCTGTGCAGGTGCAGGAGGTTTGCGTCGCCCGCGACGCGATCGAGCAGCCCGCTGATGTGGCGTGTTCGCTGCAGCGCATCTACTCGCAGGAGCCTGGACCATGCCGGCACGCCCTCGCGGCGCGGCACCCACTCCACGGGCCCTGCCGCCGGCACCACCACGCCGCCGCCTTGTGCCGGCGGATGCGCGAGGTAGCACACCTCGTGGCCTCGCGCCTTCGACCACTCACCCGCCTGCGCCGGCAAAATGGCATTCGCCGCCTGGTCAGGAGGCAAATGAGGCGTGACGTGTACTATTCGCATCACGCCAGTCAGTTAGGAAGTTGGGAAGTTGGGAACTGGGGAATTTAGGACCCTGGACTCTGGACCCTGGACCCTGGACCCTCTGAACTCGCGGAACGTCATCCCACGGGCTCCGAGGTTTCCCGTGGCAAAGGACAAGAAGGTGCCCAGTCGCTCGTAGAACGCGTCGAGTTCGCCCTGGGTCTTGTTGTAGGGGCTGCCGCCGATGATGACCTCGCTCGAGTGGAAGAGGAGATTGAGGATGGGCGCGCCGCGATCCACGAGCTGGCGGCCGAGGGCGCACATGTCGGCGGCCGAACTGTAGGACGGCCGGAGCCAGCGCACATGGGCGATGCGTGCCAGGCGCAACGCGCGTTTGGTCTGGTAGTTGAACGGTGCGCGCGCGTAGAGGCGTTCGATAAACGCGGGCACGCGCCGGCTCAACGCCGCCGAGATCGGCAGTTCCATCACCTCACTCGACCCCGGCCGCGTCGCATCGTCGTACCCGAGAAAATATGGCGCGAGGGGAGCGCCAACAAAGTCGGGACCCTGTTTGTGGGCTTCGTAGAACAACGGCGCGACGCTGGAATCCACCAGGTAGCCCTGCTGCTCGAGCGATGAGACGTGTGATGCGGAAAAGCCGAAGCGTCCCGAGCGATACGAGATTGGACGCACGCCGACAGCGGAGGTGATCGCGTCGGTCAGCGACTCGAGCTGCGCGTCGAATTGATCGAGAGGGAGTTGCAGAGCGTAGGGATGCCGCTGGACGTCCTCGTCAGTGCAGGGTGGGGTTTCCCACGCGTGATGGTGTGCGCCGATCTCGCAATCGCCCAACGCGAGCAGGCCGCGCAAGACTTCCGCGGAGCGCGGGTCGGTGGCCACCGGATGGGTGATGACGTAGGTGGGGCGCACGCCGTGGCGCGCGAAAAATTCATGCAGACGGCCCAGGGCGTAGATGTTCTCGAAGCGCTGGTTCCGTCGCGCCTCCAGGTCCCACTGGTTGTCGCCTTCGGTGTCGATGGCGACGAGCAGGGCAGGACCGCCCGCCGCGGTCATCGATCCTGATCCGAATCGCCGAGCGTGATGTGCCACGCGTCGGTGGATTTGTAGAAGCCCGGCGCCAGTTCCACGGCGTTGATCTTGGCGACGAATTCCATCGTGGACTTCACCGTGAAGTAACCCGATTGGCGCAGCAGCTTGCGGTAGCCGGCGTGCATGGCGAACGCGCGAATCTTGTCTGAGTCCGCCGCACGCGCTTCGCGATCCACCCAGCGCAGTAACGTCAGCAGGCCTGTGTGGTCGTCAGGCGCGGTCAGCCAATCCACGACAATGGTCACGCGGCCGCGCGCTTCCTGCAGATGCCGATAGACGATGTAGCCGGCGACGACACCCTCGCGCTCGAGTGCGGCGACGGTGTAGCGCACGTGCGGTGCCTGGATGTACTTCCAGTTGAGGTAGGCCGCATCGCGACGCACGGCGAAGGCGAATTGGGGCGCGACGCGATCCCACAACTGGGTGAAGCTCTCGTCGAAGTTGCGGATGACGCGCACTTCGCCTTGAAGCGGCCGCGTGCGGGCCACCAGGCGGATCCAGGGCAGGGTTAGTGCCGACACCAGCCGGTTCGCCGTAACTGACCAGCCCGGACGCCGAAGCGCCCGTCGCGTCAGCGGCTTGACGAAACACGGCACCGGCCCCAGATCCGGCCAGCGCATTTTCTGGAAGAGGCGATACGACGACTCGGAGAGACCCAGTCCCAGGGACGCGCCCACGTTGCGGTCCCACGTGCGGAACAACACTTCGCCCAGGCCCTGCCGCTGGCGTTCGGGCGCCACCATCACGTCCATGCCCCACGCCGCGTCAATCTCGCGACCCTGCACCGAGACTTTGACCGGCATTGTGGCGTATTGCCCGATGATGGCGGTGCCCTCTCGCGCCAGCCAGATCAGCGGGCCGTCAGCGGGCCGGTGCGGATTGTACCGGTACTGCCACTCCCACCGCAGCCGGTTCGCTTCGGCGGAGTCGATGCCGAAGACGCGCCGGTACAACGCGTCCACGGCGCGTTTGTCTTCAGGGCGATAACGATCGACGTCGGCCATGGCGAATTTCAGTTTACCGATTCCAACACATATTCCATATTGCTGATTAGCGCGTCGCGCGTGAACGAACTCTCTCCGAGGAAGCGGCCGAGCCTGGCCGGCAGGCGCCGCACCGTGGACGTCATGTGCAGTTCCTCGCGGACGATGCGCAGGCCTGCGTCGGCGATTTGCCCGCGAAGCCGGGTCACCGTGACCAGTTCGAGCAGGTCGTCGTGTTTCCAGATGCCGTTGCGGGCGTCTCGGATGAACGAGTTTTCGTGCGCCGGTTCCTTCAGCGTCCAGGGCGCGTACCGCGCGAGCAAGCGGAACGTCCTGAACGCGATCCACCGCCCGGCGATGAGATGCAGCGGGATCTGGATCTTCAGGCGCGGCAGATGCGCACCGGCAAACGAGAGGTACGGCGCTGTGGAGAGGAACAGGCGCGCGCCCGGTGCCATGACGCGACGGCACTCGCGCAGGTAGAGCGGTGCGTCCTCGACGTGTTCAATCACCGCGTGCGACAACACGAGGTCGAACGATCCCGACGCGAACGGCAGCTTCATGCCGTCGGCCTGCAGGAAGTGCAGTTTCTCTGAAAGCCCGCGTTCCTGCGCGAGCTTCACGCCCGCGTCGCCGAACCGGTTGATGGGGTCGATGCCGATGACCATGTCCGCGTGGTCGGCGAGTGAGAGGGGCATGCCGCCCCCGCCGCATCCGGCGTCGAGCACGCGGCCGTGCACACTCACGCCGGCGCGCTCGAGGAAGGCGAGCACCTTGGCCGACCGGTAGTATTCGAACAGCGCGTAGTCGTATTCCGATCGGAACCGGCGGTCGGCGTGTGACTGGATGAGACTTTCACTGATTTCGCGCACGGGGCTCCGGTCCGTCAGGAAACTTGTCGATGAGCGCCGCGCGGTCGCGCCCCGGCCACTCATCGTCCACCTCAAACTCCGCGATCACGCGTTGTCGGGGATAGTGCTGCAGCACATCGAGGATGACCAGGCCTTCGTGGCCAAGTCGCGGCTGTGTATACGTGAGTATATAGCGGGCATCGTCGCGGGCCAGCCGGTCGGCGTAGTTGCCGAATCCGCGACCCACGAACAGGGGCTTGATCTGATTTTCGAGCGCCAGGCCGTTGGCCAGTTTGCCGTGCACGAGGGTGCCGGAAGGCAGGAGCCCACCGAGCGCCCGGGAGGCGTCGTAGTTGTGGAAGGTTCGCCGAGCGGCCCAGCGTCCGTAGAGGGTCAGGTCGGTGCCGCAGGTGACCACGACCACCGCCACGGCCGCGGCGAGGGGAAGTCGCCCGTTGGCCAGTGGACCGGCCCACGTCTTCCAGCGCCACCACACGAGCGCGGCCATCACCGCGGCCAACGCCGCCGACACTCGCACGGTCAGGCCGTAGTTGCTCGCCAGGACGTCGTCGAGCCAGATGAGCCGGAGGCCGCTGCCGAACACGAGGTAGGCGAGGACGGCGATGACCCCCGAAACCGCCCCGCGCAAAACGACCGCTGCGAAAAAGACGTCGGGTGTCTTTTTGCCGGCCACAGCCAAAAAGACACCCGACGTCTTTTTCGCACCGCGACTTTCGCCTCCGAGCTCATTTCTGCGTGCGATGCGCATACTCGCCAGCGCCACGAGCGCGGGCACGAACATGACGTAGCGCCGTTCGTTGCCCGAGTCGTGGACCACCAGCTCGACCAGCCCGACCAGCAGCCACAACACGGCCAGCCGTTCGGCGCGGTGGGCGCTGCGCCAGCGGGTGACGATGCCGGCGGCCGCGACGCCGGCCACAAGCACCACCAGCCACATCCGCGAAAACACGCCGTGCACCAGCGGCAGCCACGTCGCATTCCGGGCAAACGCCTCCGCGGTGTATTCCGGTTTGCGCTCCACCGTCATCGCCCAGTTATAAAACTGGAACTCGGTCCAGTTGGGGATGACGAAGGTCGCGAGAACAACTGCGCCCGCGACTGCGAGACCGAGCAACGTCCAGAGTCCAGGGTCCAGAGTCCAGCGTCCGCGGAGCGCACGCTGAGGTCCTGGACCCCGGACCCTGGACCCAGGACCCTGGACCCTGGACTCTGGACCCTGGACCCCCCGAGCGAGCGCGAGCTCGAGCACGATCGCGGCCACGAAGAATGCCGCCGCGGCCTTGGTGAAAAACGCGAGCACCACGGCGATGCCGGCCACCACACCCCACATGGGCCGTCGCTCCGAGCGGGCGTACGCCGCCCACCCAATCACGATGAACATCGTCATCGTGGATTCCATGAGCGCCGCGCGGTTCCACATGACGAAGGTGTAGCTGGTGGCGAGCAGCAGGCCGCCCATGAGCGCGGCTCGGCGGCCGGCCACGGCCGACAGTCCCCACATCAGCGCGAGGATCGCGATGAGGCCCGACGCGACCGGCACCGTGCGGGCCTGCCATGTGCCAACGCCGAATGTTTCAAACGCGGCAGCCTCGAGCGCCGTGAAGACCGGCGCGATGAACATCGGATTCCACTCGTCGGTGCGCCACGTGCCCCACAACGCCTGATTGCGGGCGTTGTGCACACACGCGCCCTCGTCGTGCCAGACGACGCCGACGGTATGGTTCGAGGCCGGGTCGGCGGTGAGCCACAGTCCACGCAGTGTGGCCGCCAGGACGAGCACGCCCAACACCGCCAGGAGCCACCGGCCCCGGCTGGTCATCGCCGCCTCCACACTTCGAAGAGTGGCGTCTCGCGTTCGAGCACATACCGGGACGTGAGCCACGCGTTCAGCCCGGTGTGCTGGTGAAAGAACTCGACCGAGTTCGGCTCACCGGCCAGAGCCGGGTCATCGTGCCCCCAGTCCTGTTTCTGCAGCGCCACGATGCTGGGTGCCTCGCGCTCAAGGTCGGTCAGCACGGCCGCAGATCCGTAGCCGGGGGTGCCGGCGGCGAACTCGATCACCACGGGGCGGCTCCAATGGAATCGCGACGCGCTACGGCGCTCGCTCTTCACGTAGGCCGCCGGTGAAAAACCGAAGACATAGATCGGTTCCTCGGGCGAGGTCGTGGCCTTGATGTCTGATGCCAGGGCGTCCACTTCGCGCGCCACAAACTTATCCCGTTCGCGGCCGCCGAACCGGCCCAGGTAGGTCGCGCGATCGGTGCGTCCCACCAGGGCGCTCCAATCCTTGCGCGTGTTGTCGATCAGCTTCGGCAAATGGCCCATCACGCCCGGACGGAGCACCATGACAATCAGCAGCACCATCGTCGCGACAGGCACCCACGGCGCAGACGGTCGGCGCGCCAGGAGCGGCGCCAGGCCCACGGCCGCCATCATCGCCAACGCCGGAGCGGCCTGCACAAAATACTGCGGCAGGTCCCGCGCGCCGTTGATCAGGATCGACAGGCATGAGGCGGCCACCCAGCTGAGAATGACCAGGCTGCACAACCCCGACGCGCTGCGTGGCGCGCGCAGCCAGTGAAGGATAGCGACCATCGCGCCGAGGCCGCCCAGCAGCCAGAGCGCATCATTGGCCGCACGTTCGATCGGGAATGTGAACAGATACCGAAGCGGGCTGATGCCCTCAAAGGTTTCGCCGGAGTAGGCCACGTTGTAAGTGATGGTGGCCAGGTAAAGGTCCTGCCACGCTCCTGCTGCCGCCATCGCCGCAAGTGGCACCACCACGGTCAGCGCGCCGGCCATGGCCACCCAGCCAATGTCGCGCAGGAACGATCGCCACGACGGCGCCCCGTCGCGCGGCCACATCAGTAGCGCCACCACAACCACAAGTGCGTAGGCCGCGGCGTTGTACTTCAGCCAGAACGCGCATCCCAGCAACACGCCCACCGCCAGCAGGTGCCGCGTCATCCGGCGCTCGGCCGCGACCAGTGCCATCGCCATCGTGATCGCCAGTGCAATAAACGTCTCGCACTGCCCGCGCACCAGGATGCCGCTCATCCGTTGCACCACCGACGGGTTGGCGAAGAACAGGAAGACGACGGCGGCTCCCAGTCCCACGCCTTCGGTGAACCGTCGCCTTCCGATGATGACGAGCAGAATCGCGATCAGCCCCGCAGCCACCATGTCCGCAGCGGCCACCACAGACTCGTGCGGCCAGATCGTCCACAACACGGCATACACGACATGAATGCCTGGCGGCTTTTGATCCCACGCGGCCGCATACGGCGCATGGCCCGCGGCCAATTGCTGACCGGCATACGCATACAGGCCCTGGTCGCCCGCCATGGGTTGTGCGAGCGACGGCACCCGCAACAGCCACAACGCGGCAATCGCCGCGATGGCCAACCACCGTAACTTCGGCGAGGAGGACAAGCGCATGAATTATAGTGCTGGGGTGTCCTCTCGCTCCGTGCCCGACCTGACGATGGTGGTGCCCACCTATAACGAACGTGATCGGCTGTCGGAGCTCGTGGCCGCCGTGTTTGCCGCCGCCGACGCCGCGAACCTGGCACTCGAACTCGTGGTGGTGGATGACAACTCTCCCGACGGCACCGGTCAGCTCGCCGATGAGCTGGCCGCGCGTTACCGCATGCAAGTGGTGCATCGCGCCGGCAAGCTGGGATTAGGGACGGCAGTGGTCGCCGGCTTTCAGGTCGCCTCGGCCGACGTGGTGGGTGTGATGGATGCCGATTTCAGCCATCCGCCGTCACTGGTTCCCGTGTTGTTTGCCGCATTCACGTCCACCGGGGCCGACGTCGCGGTGGCCAGCCGCTACATCCCTGGCGGCTCCACGCCGGATTGGCCGTTCAGCCGGCGAATGTTGTCGCGCACGGCCTGTCTCCTGGCGCGCGGATTGTCGCCCATTCGCGATGCGGCGTCGGGGTTCTTTGTCATCAAGCGTGCGACTGCCCAGGGCACCACGATCAAGGCCGGTGGGTTCAAGATTTGCCTGGAATTGATCGTGCGCAGCGGTGCGAAGCGCCTGGTGGAATTGCCC
Source organism: Vicinamibacterales bacterium (assembly GCA_046594875.1). Taxonomy (GTDB): domain Bacteria; phylum Acidobacteriota; class Vicinamibacteria; order Vicinamibacterales; family SCN-69-37; genus SYFT01. Next base: position 5,957 of record JBKJQX010000141.1, on the reverse strand, counting down.
TACCAGTTCGATGACCGCGAACTGGGCCAGAGCAAGATGAGTCGTCGTGAAGCCGCCGGCTACCTCGTGCAACTCTGGGACCTCTACCGCGAACGCCTCACCGGCTCGCGCCGGTCCACCGAGGGCACCCGCGACTACCGGCAACTCTCGGCTGCCGACGTGGCCGCGCTACGGCGTTAGTTACCGAAGCCACCCCATCCACACATCCGCCGCAATAACCAGCGACCAGGCGACTGCGGCGGCGCAGGCCGCTCGCCACAGACCGCCCGCACGCCACGCCCACACGGCCCCCAGCGACGCGAAGATCACCAGTGCTGGATAGGTCGCCAGCGTGACCCGGCTGATGAATTCGATCGCGTAGCGATCGAACGCCTGCCCGACCGGCATCACCACCACGGCCAGCGTGACCAATCCGAACGTGATGGTGAGTGTCGCGACGGCGAGTCCCAGCCGGTCTCGCCATCCGCGTCGCTTCAGAGCGATGACGCCGGGAATGGCCAGCAGCACCATGGGCCAGCCCACCGACGCCACGCTGAAGGTGGCCGCGCCGCGCGCCTTGGCCACAAGGGTGGGCGCGGGTGGCGCGGTTGTGGCCGTGGTCGCTGCCGCCGACGTGTCCGTCACGCGCGCTGTCGATCGAAACGCCTCGTCAAAGTGTCCGTAATACACGACCACGGACAGCACGGCCGCGGCCGCGAACGCGGCAGCAATGGCCCACGCTTCGCTTCGCAGAGACGGGCGGCCCAGCAGCCAATACAGCACCACCAACAATCCGAGAATCGCGCTGAGCAACACAAACGTGCTGATGTGGCAGAGCAAGGCAAACGCGATCAGTAGCGTCAGTCCCACCCAGCTCTTCCACTGGCCACGACCCAGCGGCCACAGCGTGGCGGCCACAAGCACCACCAGGGCCGCAGACTGGCCGAACGCGTTGGTCATGTTGGCGTTGCCGACAATCTCGAATACGCGCGGCACCAGCGCATAGAGCACGGTGGCTGTGGCCGCCACGGCCCGATCGCCCCAACTGCGCACGATGAGGCGATACAGCAGCAGGCCACCAATCGCTTCCGCCGCCGACACCACGATGCGCAACAGCGACACGATGTCCGACGTGAACAGTGTCCACGGCGCCGTGAACACGTAGAGTCCGATCGCATACGGGAACCGCACGCCACTCGGCATCAGTTGCGTAAAGAAATAGCGGCCCTCCAGCACCCATTCCACTCGGTGGGCATGGAACACCGCATCGACGATGAACTTGGATGGGTGGAACAGCGCGACGAGCTTCAGATAGAGGAAAAAGCAGGTGATAAACAGCGCGAACTGACCCGCGCCAGAGATGGCCCGACCAAGCGTCCGTCGCGAGACCAGCAGTGCCACCCACATCACCACGGCGAGGCTCACAGCGATCCACTCGATGGGCACCGCGAAGGCCGAGAAGGGGCCGAGGTCGTGGACGAGCGGCAGGGTCTGCAGCCCGGCCACGGCCGCGATGCCTGCGCCGGCCACAACAACTGGCGCCCCCATGAGCCCGATCACGGCGCCGAAGGCTCCGGCGGCGATCGCCGCAGTCCTGATGGCCGGCGCCGGTGGCATGGGCGTGAACCCCTCGTCGGGAGCACAGGCCCAGCGATCCACGTAAACGCCCAGTTCGCGAGTGTCGCCGCCTCCAGGGACGAACGTCGCGGTCGTCAGCGTGATGACCGCGCCGGTGCCGCTGCGCGCCGCCAGTGGCACGCGCACATCCGCAGGTTCGTTGGTGGTCTGGTGCCGCACGGCCACAATGCCATCCACGGCGAACACGACCTCAGGCAGCGCGATGTCTGCCGCGCGTCCGCCGCGCAGCCTGACGGTGCAGGTCCAGCCTCCACGCCGGTCCAGGCCGGACAACCGCATGGTGGCCTGACGCCGCGTCCACGCAAACGTGTCCTGTCCGGCGCGCTCACCGTCGTGGAAACCGCTCAGGACGCCGGTCATCGGGCGATCCATTTCGAGCGTGAACCCAGGGGTCAGCGCATACGCCACGATCAGGGCGGCTGCGCCCACGAGGGCGGCGACGGCCGAAGTCAGTAGGGCACGAAGCAAGCGACGAAGAGTATATTGCTTACCGTGTTGTTCCAGCCGCGCTGATGGTTTTCACCTCCCTCCATTTCGTCGTCTTTTTTGCGGTCGTGTATGCGATTTATCGCGTGCTGCCGCATCGCGGGCAGAACTGGCTGCTGGTGCTGGCCAGTTACTACTTCTACGCGGTGTGGGACTGGCGCTTCCTGTCGCTCCTGGTCGGATCAACGGTGGTGGACTACGCCGTGGCGCGCGCGATCGATGCCGCCGGCGACCCCCGCCGCCGCAAACATCTGCTGTGGCTCAGCCTGGCCTTCAACTTCGGCATGCTGGGCTTTTTCAAATACTTCGACTTCTTCGCCGACAGCCTGGCCCGTGTGTTCGACGTGCTCGGATGGCATCTCGACCCGATCACCCTGCACGTCATCCTGCCGATCGGCATTTCGTTCTATACGTTCATGTCGGTCAGCTACGTGATCGACGTCTATCGCCGCGAGATTCCCGCCACGAAATCGCTGCTCGACTTTGCCGTATTCGTCGCGTTTTTCCCCCACCTCGTGGCCGGGCCGATCCTGCGCGCGTCGCTGCTGCTGCCGCAGATCAGCGCCCCGCGCCGCATCGCTCTGGTCCAGATCCGCGACGGCGCCTGGCTCATCGCCTGGGGCGTGTTCCAGAAGATGTTTGTGGCCGACAACCTCGCCGGCCTTGTCGAGTCGGTGTTCGGCGCGTCGGCGACGCCGTCAGGCGGTGACATCCTTGTTGCCAGCTACGCGTTCGCCTTCCAGATCTACGGCGATTTCAGTGGCTACTCGAACATGGCGCGCGGCATGTCCAAACTCATGGGCATCGAACTCAACGTCAACTTCCGGTTCCCGTATTTCGTGACGTCGCCGCAGGCCTTCTGGCGCCACTGGCACATCAGCCTGTCCACGTGGCTGCGCGACTATCTCTACATTCCGCTCGGCGGCAACCGCGGGTCATCGCTGGCCACCAAACGCAACCTCATGATCACCATGGCGCTCGGCGGCCTGTGGCACGGCGCCGCCTGGACGTTTGTGCTCTGGGGCCTGTATCAGGGGCTGGTGCTCGTGGTGGCCCGCGCGATCTCCGAACGTGGCCGTGCTCTCACCGCCACCTGGCAGCATGTGCTGCTCGGCGTGGTGATGTTTCACGTCACCTGTTACGGGTGGCTCATCTTCCGCGCGCGTTCGGTGGGGCAGATTGCCGACTTCAGTTGGCTCGTGCTGAGCCGCCCTGCCCTCTCAGCCGCCGGCTGGGACACACTCGTGGTGCCGCTGTTCCTCACCGTCGTTCCGCTGCTCGTCGTTCACATCCATCAGGCACGGCATGACGATGAGCTGTCGATCTTCCGGCTGCCGGCACCCGTCCGCTATGCGCTGTTTGGCGCGGTCGGTTACCTCGTGCTGCTGTTCGGGGATTTCGAAGGCGCGGAGTTTATTTACTTCCAGTTCTGATCTTGTTCACCATGAAGAACATGAAGATCCATGAAGGGGTGAGGGGGTGGGCGCCGCCTCCGGCGGCGGCGTGAGCGGAGGAGGACCGCGAGCGAGCGTGCCGATCGAGAAAAAGACGTGGGGTGTCTTTTTGCTCGCCGCCCCCAAAAAGACACCCGACGTCTTTTTCAACAGGCACGTTCGCTCGCGGTCCTCCTCCGCTCACGGGGCCCGGCAGAATGCCGGGCTCCCACCCCCGCATCACCTGACGCGCCCTGCATCACGTGACAGCTCCCATGAAACCTTCATGGAACTTCATGGTGCTTCATGGTGGAAAGAAGACGGCGCCAGTGCCGCAACACGGGTATCGTGTCATCTGTGTCGCCCGATACCCGCAGGCGTGCGTCGGATGCGCCGCCTTTTGAGGCCACGCCCCTCATCAGGGCGCCCACGTTGTCATCTGAACGTCGTGACGTGTGGCTCAAAGACGAAACGGTGCTTCCCACGGGCTCGTTCAAGGTCCGGGGCGCCTGGGCTGCGTTGACCGCCGAGCTCGGCCGTACGACCGTCCGCGAGGTGGTGGCGGCGAGCACGGGCAACCACGGCGCGGCAGTGGCGTGGGTCGCTCGTGAACTCGGCGTGCCGGCGCACATCTTCGTGCCCCGTGGCGCCAATCCCGTCAAGACGGGCCGCATCCGTGATCTCGGTGCAACGCTCGTTGAGGATGGCCACGACCTGACCGATGCGATTGATGCGGCCACAGAGTACATCCGCCACAGCAACGCGTTCTTCCTTCACGACGCCTCGAATGCCGACGTGCCTGTGGGCACGGCGACCATCGCCACGGAGTTGCTGGATCAGTGCCCGTCGCTCGGCACGATCTACGTGCCGATGGGAGATACGGCGCTGATTCGCGGCGTGGCGTCGGTGCTCAAGCGGTCTGGCCGTGCGGTCACGGTTGTCGGTGTGGTCTCGACGCAGGCGCCCGCGTACGCGCGTTCGTGGCGGGCGGGTCAGGTGGTCGAAACCCCAACGGCCGACACCATGGCCGATGGCTTGGCGGTGCGCCGCCCGCTCGCGCCCAACGTCTCGGCCATCCGCGAACTGGTCGACCATGTGATTGAGGTCACCGAGTCGGCACTGCTCGATGCGGTCGCGTGGCTCGAGGCTCGCGAGCACATCGTGGCCGAGCCATCCGGCGCCGCCAGCGTGGCGGCACTCATCAAAGATTCAGGACGATCCGGGACGCTCGTGGCCCTCGTGACCGGGCGCAATCGCGCACCGCTTCGGATCGTTCCGTCGTCCACCCCTCAGCGGTCGATCAGTCTTTCCAGCGACTCGGAGTAGCGAGCGCCGTGCACGTCAACCTGTGACGTCACCTGGTCGATGTCCCACAGGATCTCCGGTGACAGTTCGATCTCGGCGGCGCGGATGTTTTCCTCGAGCCGGTGCAACTTCGAGGTGCCGGGAATGGGAACGATCCAGGGCTTCTGCGCAAGGATCCACGCCAGAGCCAATTGCGCCGGCGTGATCTGTCTGCGGTGGGCGATCGTCGTCAGCCGCTCCACCAGCATCCGGTTTGCCCTTCGGTTTTCAGGGGTGAAGCGGGGAAGATTGCTCCGGAAATCGGACGTCCCGAACGTGGTCGTCTCATCGAGCTGTCCAGTAAGGAAGCCACGGCCCAGCGGGCTGAACGGGACGAAGCCGATGCCCAGTTCCTCGAGCACCGGGAACAACACGGATTCGGGCTCGCGCCACCAGATCGAATACTCGCTCTCAACCGCACTCACGGGCTGCACGGCGTGCGCTCGCCGGATGTTCTCGACACCGGCTTCAGACAGTCCGAAGTGCCTGACTTTCCCCTCCTGAATCAGATCCTTCACGGTCCCGGCCACGTCCTCCATTGGCACCTGCGGATCGACGCGATGCTGATAGAACAGATCGATGGTCTCGATTCGGAGTCGCTTTAATGAGGCCTCAGCGACGTCTCGGATATGCGAAGGCCGGCTGTTGAGTCCGTACGGCTGGCCGGGTTCGAGCGTAAATCCGAACTTGGTGGCGATCACCACCTGATTCCGAACCGGCTGCAGGGCTTCCCCTACCAGCATTTCGTTCGTGTACGGTCCGTATGATTCGGCAGTGTCAAAGAGCGTCACGCCGCGGTCGACGGCGGTTCGCAGGAAGGCGATCATCTCGGTCTTGTCCGGCGTCGGACCGTAGCCAAACGAAGCGTTCATGGCGCCAAGGCCGACCGCGGACACTTCGAGGCCGCTTCGTCCCAATCGTCGCGTCTGCATACTCACGGAAGAACTATACGCCGCGCGTCACTGACGGTCGGATTTCACCATGAAGAACATGAAGATCCATGAAGGGGTGAGGGGGTGGGCGCCGCCTCCGGCGGCGCGTGAGCGGAGGATGACCGCGAGTGAGCGTGCCTGTTGA
>JBKJQX010000126.1:0-15708 GCA_046594875.1 Vicinamibacterales bacterium | reverse complement strand
CCTTCAACTGCGACTGCACCGCGAAGGCGGCGCTCTGAGGAAATGCGGCATACACCAACAGGCAAACGACGGTCGCGGCAACGCCGAGCACGGCCGTGTGCACCGATCGCCTGAGGCGGTATTGCCGCCACAGAATGAACCCGGCGACCGCAATCGCCAGGAGACTCCCGAGCACTGACGGCACCCACTCCAGGTCACCGTACCCGCGGCGGCCCAGAATCGTCGCGGCGACCGCCGCACCGACCACGACCATCGCAGGCAGAAACTGCGCCAGGTTGCGCGTGAGCGCCGCGATGGCGGCCACCGGCAGCAGCACCACCACTGTCAGGAGCAACTGATTGCCGAACAGGCCGCCGAGCGTGGACGACAGCGGTATGCCGTCGAGCGACACGATCGCCGCCTGGGTGACCAGCAACGGCAGGTTGATGAACGCGAGCATGAACAGCGCCTTGCTCAGGACGAGGCTGGCGCGGCTATAGGGCCGGGTCAACCAGAAGTGCCGATCACCTGGAAGCGCTTCGGTCTGGATGACACGTGCGATGAGCAGGCTCCAGGAGATGAGCAACAGCACCATCAGCGGCGCCACCGGATCGGGCATCCGGCCGCCGCTCTCCTGCAGACCCTCCCAGGTCTGCACCCCTGTCAACAGCAGGATGGCGAGCAGCAGTCCGGTGGCGGCTAACTCGAAGCGGAGATGCCGAGCGTCCTTGCGAAAGATGTGAAGCGCTTGCTGAATCGTCGTCATGGTCATCCTGACTGGGGTGGGTTAGGCGGCGACCTGTGAAGTGCGCGCGAGTGTCACGAAGATGGCGCGCAGCGACATGGGCGTGGCCTCGATGTGGCTGACACCACGAAACAGCAGCCGGATTTGTGCCATCGTCCGTTCTGCGTCGAAGTGTGTTTCGACAAAGCGCACGACGGCCGGCGACGCCTCGGGCCGCAGCCAGTGGGCCGGCCATGGCGCCGGGAGGGCCGGTTCGTCAAGCGTGACCTGTATTTCACGGAAGCGCGCGGTCAGCGAGGATAACTCTTCGCTGAACTCCAGCTTGCCCTGGTTGAGATAGCCGACGTGACTGGCGAAGCTCTCGATGTCGGCCAGGTCGTGTGATGAGACAAGAATGGACGTCCGCTCTCCGCAGTCGAGGAGCGCCGTAATGAGTTCCTCGCGCGTCAGCGGGTCGAGCCCGCTGAACGGCTCGTCGAGCACGAGCAGACGCGGCTCGTAGCACAGCGACGAAGCGAGTGACGCCTTCATCTGCATGCCGCGCGAGAACTGGCGAAGGGGACGGTCCAGCGGCAACTGGAAGTGCGCGACCAACTCTGCGGCGCGTGCCTCGTTCCAGGTGGGATAAAACGCCTTCAGGTAGTTGAGCAGGTACTGGAGCGTCATCCACCCCGGAAGATCCTGGTTCTCGGACACGTATCCAATCTGCGAAAAATGCTGCCCCTGCAACTTCCGCGAATCGATGCCCAGGACCGTCGCGTGGCCCGCGGTGGGGGGATGCAGGTTCATCAACAGCTTCAGGGCGGTCGTCTTGCCCGCACCATTGGCGCCCAGGAGCGCGTACACGCCGCCTTCGGGCACACTCATGGTCAAGCCATCGAGTGCGAGTTTCTTCCGGTACCGCTTGGACAGTTGGTGGGTGGTGAGGACGTCGGTCATGATTTCCTTCCGTCTCCTGGCTTCTTTCTGTTACCTGCGCCCAGGCGTTCCCAGTGGTTCGCCAAGGCCTGAGTCACGTCGTCGAGTTCCAGTCCAAGGGTCCTGGCCTGCACGACAAGTTGTTCGAGTTCGTTGCGCAGCAACTGGCTGCGCTCGGCGGCGGTGGACGCCGTCGGCGCCGCAACCACGGTGCCGATGCCGGGCGTCACCTCGAGCATTCCTTCGCCCAACAGTTGCGCGACCACCTTGTGTGCCGTGTTGGGATTGATCTTTAATTCACGGCTGAGCGACCGCACGGACGGAAACTGATCGCCGGGGCGCAATTGGCCCGCCAGCATGGCCTTCTTCGCTGCATACACCACCTGTTCGTAGATGGAGGTGCCGGGCTGAAACGTCAGGCGAAACGGAATCATATGTGTACTATTACACACAGTACACCATGTGTCAACATGATGTGTAGCGATCCGCGCGGGATGTGGCGGCCGCCTCCGGAAGGACGCCGTAAACACAAAAGGGGCGGAGCCTGCCGATTGCGCCCCAGAACTTCAGTGGGGATCTCTTAACCGGGAAAGTAGTTAGGGCGCAGCATCTTCGACGCTGTCCCGCGATGGCGTGTGCTTGTAATCGAGATTGTGGCAAGGGTACTCCCTTGGGATAGTGGCCAAAGCTGGAGTTCCCTGGCAACTCTTGCTGTGAAACCCGTGGTGCCCGGTCCGGCACCGTAATTGCCCTGCACCGCCGCGGAGGTTTGACATGATGGTGAAAGTGATCCTTGCAGTGACCGCTTTGGTAGCAGTTGGGTATTCGGCAGCTCCGCTCTTCGCATCTCAGAGCATTGGTGGCACTTGCTGTGCGGATGATGGACATTGTTCAGACGACGAGTATTGCGAGTTCAGGGTAGGAAACGACTGCGCGACAGGGCGAACCGGTTACTGCGTGCCCATACCGCGGTAAATTCGCGGATCACGGAGACGTCATAGTTCCACGCCTCTCTCTGTAGTCGCGTGGGCCAGGTAGAGCTTGCTGCGGGCACCCAGGGCGAACTCAGTCGTCTCGCCGACCCGCGCGCGTCGTCTTCATCAGTCTACGGTAACTCTGGATCAATCACGACCTCGTCTTCCACCAGCGTATCGATCCGCTTCAACCACGCCGGCCACATCTTGTCCGCATCGGGCAGCAACGCCTTGAACAGACTCCGCTCGCGTTGTCGTCGTCGCATGATGCCCGCTCTTTTCGCGATCAGGGTCGCGCAGTGTAGTACGACTGATCGATCGAGGACCGACGGCGAGACGGGCGGATTCGGAGTGGCACGACGGCGTTGGCGTTTCATGGGAGGCTCCTTTACACTCGTGGCGACGCCACCGCGAAGAGGGATGCGTTGAGTGCAATCTCTTAAACGGGATCACGCCGGTGACCGGCGTGTCACCGATGACGATGCCGCGAATCCCCCGGGCCACGCTAACACACGGGCTCACAGCACCAGTGGCGACTCGGCCTTCGGTTCCTGGAGGCCTCGCGATGATATGCCCGACTTAGCACCGTTTCTCGCGTGACGAATCGCGACCGGTCGTGTGAGCCCCTAATTCGGACGGGCTCCGCCCTCACCCCCGGTCCTCTGGTCGCTCAAGCGAGTCGTGGCCGCTCCGACGATCAAGGCGAGGCGCACGATATGGGCCTCGATCGAGCGGCGGAGCTGCAGCAACTCACGCGCTGAGCCAGGCCATCGGACTCTACCCGCCATTTACCGCCGCGTTGGGGCTCCTTCACCCCAGCCGGCGAGGCGAGCTAGCCCCATGGCAGGTCGCACTTCCTCGCTTTTGCCGTCGCAGCGACAGGCACGTCCTTTGCGTAGTTCGTTGCAGCAGCTAAGCGGAGGCTGAGTGAATTCACAATGGAGGTGGCACATCATGTTCACGAAAATAGCTCGTTCCCTGAGTGTTAGGCATAAGAACGTCGGGTCAAAAGTAAGGCTTGCAACTTTCCGAAAGCCGTTCGTCGCCGTCATCGCGATCGGTGCCCTCGCAGTCACAGGCGTGCCTCTGGCAGGCTCTGTAGGGTACGGCAGCTTGGAGGGCCAGCAATCTGCCCTGAATAGCGTTCTTGCAAGAATCCCGTCAGACCTGCAACAGGCGCGAAGTGGCTTGGAAAGAAACGCGAAGAGCTCGAACCGAATGGTCGCCGGGCGTGCTCAAAGAGCGCTCACGTGGTTGAATATCATGGAGGCTGGCACTCCAGTCCGGCGTCGGGAATTGATTCGGACCCTTCCTGTTTCTGTCGTTCGATCGGCCGCCGTAGATGGCCGAGGAACGATTGTCAAGTACGTTGCGAACGGGAAGACGCGCTTCGAGCGATTCGAGCCGACCATGCAGGATCAGATTCCTGAACCGCCTGAACTCTCTGGGCCCATGGTGAGCAGTTCAGACCGCGCCGCAACTGTCCCAACGGACGAATGTTACGATGGTCCGGCACCCTGCTTCACTCAGGAGGAGATGGACGACTTGGGTATCGAGATCGCGTGGTTAGGTGCCGATCTTGAGGCAGCGGAAAACGAGTACAATCAGACGTGTTCGAGTGTTCCGCAGTCGTGCTCGTCCCCAAGGATCGCTGAGCTCCTTTCTGGACCTGCCACGAATGACGTAACGTGCGGGGAAGAGGCCGAGGCCGCAGTCATAGCGCTCATTACCGGGGTTGGTGCCTATCTCGGGATCGAGTTGGGATACCAAGGCGCGGTTGCGAGCGGACTCAAACTGACCCGGCTTGGCGGTTTGGCGCTGTACGGATCCATCGCGTCCGTGGGTTTTGTTACTGGGTACTATCTTGGCTATTACCTGGCCTGTGCTTGGTCAATTGAGCCCCTTGCACGAGACTCAAGCCAAGAATCCTGGGGATGGGCTGAACGTAGAATCCCATCCCTCTGTTCTGCGTAAGGCTGCCGTCTAAGGAGGCGTTAAATGAACATCGGTATTGCCTTAGTCATTGTCGGCGCGATCGTAGTTGCAATCGGCGCGGTCAGTTGGAAGACCGGCGGGCGGGGAGCCGTTTTTGCTGGGGTCGCCATCATAGGCTTGGCCCTCTTCGTGGAGGGTCGGATTTTGGGCGACGGTGGGATGTACGCGGCCCTTGTGGTGCCGAGCGCGCTGGTTGTCTTGGCGTTTCTGTACATTCGAACGCCTTGGCGATCTCGAGGGCCAGAGTTGCTTCTTGCCGGAGGGGCGGTCTTGGCGATTGTCGGATCTCAGGTACTGGGTGAGCAAGGCAGTATTCTTAGCCGGGGACTGGCGGTTTTAGCCGCCATACTCGGAACGGCGTTCATCGCCGCTGCCTCTGTTCGCTTGAGACGCGTCCTTCGCGGAAGTTCACCGCCAATGACGTAGTTCGAAAAATGTGCGGCTTATCCAGCTGCGGGCGACGCGCCTGAAGAAGCAAGTGATTTCAGTGCGTGAGTCGACCGCTTAGGGATAAGCCGCCATAGGTTTGGCTATTTTTCCGACGTGGCCGCCCTCCCTAGTGGGCACGAGGCACGTTCCAGGCGATGGCCCACACCGATCCCTTGAATCGTCGCGTCGTTGAGCAGATGCTCGTGGGCGTGACCACGCGCCAGTATGGGCGGAGCCTGGAGGCGATTGCCGAGGCGCTGACGCGCCGCGGCACGAGCGAAAGCGCCGTCAGTCGGCGCTTCGTCTCGCAGACGGCCGTGCAGTTGGGGAAATGGCGTTCGCGTTGGCGGATCTGGGGTTGGTCGCGTTGTTGAGGCCTTCGCCGCCATACTCGGAATTGCGTTCATCGCGGCTGCCTCCATTCGCTTGAGACACCTGCTTAGGGGAGAACCGCCGCCAAGCGCGTAGCACTTAGTGAGGGAACGTGCGGCTTCTCCTGAAGTGACCGGCGCGGTTGAAAAAGATAGTGCATTACCGCGCGTGACTCGACCCGCTTCTAGGATAGGCCGCACGACCTGATATGGCGAACTCCGCTTTCACTGGCTCAGGCTCGATTGCCAGAGGGGCGACCTGAAAGAGAGCTCTTGAGCCGGCAGGCGTAGGGTGCAACATCTTTCAAGCTCTCCCGCGACGGTGTGCGCCTGTGGCCGAGATTGTGGCCGGGACAATGCCTTGCGATAGTGGCCAAAGCTCGTTTCTGGCAGAATGAGCTCACTGTGTTCTTGCGGCGTCGGCACCAACCTCGGTCGTGGCGCGATCCCGCCGTGCGCCAGGAGGCGCTAGAGGAGATGATCCGTGCTGTGGCGCTTGCCACGGACGCTGATGGCCTGCGCGCCTTGGTGGCGCGTCGATTCCAGGCACTGACGGATTGCGATGCCGTATGGTTTTTGGAGCTGGGTCGACGGGGCGGAGTGTTCGAGTCCACGCGTTTCGAGGGTGGGCAGCCGAGCAGTGCTGTGAAGATGACCTGTGCGTCTGACGGCCCCCTGGCCATGTGGCTCCGCCTCAACGAGGAGCCGCTCGTATTTCCGGGCAAATCCGGGATCGACTCTTACCTTGAGCCCGAGGAACGGCGTCAGCTTAAGGAGAATCACATCGGGGCGTGCTTGCCAGTCTTTGTGCTCGGAACGCTTCATGCCGTAGTTCTCCTGGAATCGGTACGTCCGGATTGGGAACTACCGCGTGAATTGGGCAGATTCCTGATGGATTGCGGGCGCCACGCCGGCCTGGCCTACGAAACCATCGAGCGTCACGAGGCTCAGGTGGTTGACCTCAGAAACGCGGCGCACGCCCAGCGTCTGGCCGTGGCAGGGCAACTGGCCTCCATGGTCGCACATGAAGTTCGTAACCCGCTTGGCATCATCCGTTCGAGCATTCAGATTGTCCGCGACTCGAACGAGGGGTGGGATAAGCGACAGACGTTGTTGACAGATGCGATTTCGGAGATTGATCGCATCTCGGACACAATCGGGGGGTTCTTGTCGCTGAGTCGTCCAGCGACCCTGCACGAAGAGATCGTCGATCTGGTCGACATCATCGATGGCGCCGTGCGCGTGATGAACAGCTTCGCAAGCGGCCGTTGCGTAGGGATAAAGACGCTGAACGAATTCCCATTACTTCGCGTGTTTGGCGATCCTCGCGAACTGCGTCAAGTCTTTCTGAATATCCTGCTGAATGCAACGCAGGCCATTGTCGATGCCGGCACCGTCGAGATCCACACGGGCCTTTTTGATGAGCCGAGGCGGGATGGTAACGGCCATCGCACCATGACCCTTGTTAGGGTATCTGATTCGGGCCCCGGCATTTCAGAGGATGTGATCGACACCATGTTTGAGCCTTTTGTCTCAACGAAGGCCTCGGGCAGTGGGCTGGGTTTAACGATCTGCCGCCAAATCGTTGAGCGCCACGGGGGAAGAATGTGGGCAGGGAATAATCACATGCACGGTGCATCAGTATCGGTGTCACTTCCACTGAAGGTCGCAGATTAATGGCGAACATCCTTGTCGTCGACGATGAGCCGCGACTGCGCCAGGTCTTGGCGATGTTTCTCAAGCAACACGGCCACACTGTGGCCGAGGCGGAATCAGGGGAGCAGGCGCTCTCCGAAATTCACTTGCAGACCTTCGATGTCGTAGTGTTGGACGTCGCGATGCCCGGGATTGGGGGCGTTGAAACGATGCGGCGGTTCTGTGAGCGCGACGATGCTCCTGCCGGGATCATGATGACCGCTCATGGAAGCATTCGGTCCGCGGTCGATGCCATGCGTGTTGGCGCTTTTGATTACCTCACGAAGCCGTTCGACAACGACGAGCTGCTAATTGTGGTCGAGCGCGCCGTCGAGCAGCGCCGATTGCGTTCTGAAGTGTCACGACTGCGAGAAGAACTGGAGGGCCGGTACGGCTTTACTGACATAGTTGGCATCAGCGGGCCGATCCGGCGCGTGTTTCAGATGATGGAGAAAGTTGCGCGGACCGACGAGACCGTGTTGATTCTGGGCGAGTCTGGGACGGGCAAGGAACTTGTGGCGCGTGCCCTGCATCGGAGAGGAAACAGATCGAAAGGGCCGTTCGTGGCTGTCAACTGCAGCGCGATCCCGGCCACCTTGGTGGAGGCAGAGTTCTTTGGTCACGAACGCGGTGCGTTTACTGATGCCAAAGAGAGTCGACCAGGAAAATTCGAGAGTGCCCACCGTGGGACTATCTTTCTTGATGAAATTGGGGACTTGCCGCTCGAAGCTCAGGCCAAGTTGCTGCGCGTCCTTCAGGAACGAAAGGTTACCAGGCTGGGATCGTCAAGGACAATTGATGTCGATGTGCGCGTTATCGCGGCGACGCATCGCGATCTGAGGGCGGCGGCCGCGGCCGGTGCGTTCAGGCAGGATCTGCTCTATCGCTTGGACGTGCTGCCGATCCTGTTGCCGTCCCTGAGGGAGCGACCCGAGGACATTCCCGTTCTGATCGATCACATCGTCGAGTCGATGGCCGCCGAACTCAACAGCGAAGTCAAGTCGGTGTCCGGAGAGGCGCGCGCCCTGTTGACGGCGTACGACTGGCCGGGAAACATCAGGGAGTTGCAGAATGCCCTTCGACGAGCGCTGGTCCTGGCGGACGGGCCAGTACTCAAAGCGGTGGACCTGCCCGCAACGATTCGGGGCACTCACGAGGGAACAGCCTTGGCCGATGATTCGCCCCCGACCTTGTCTGAGTCCGTCACGAGAGCAGTTGAACGCCTGGAGCGAGGTTTGATCATGGCTGCCATTGCGGAATGCCGCGGGAGCAAGACGCAGACAGCAATTCGACTGGGCATCAATCGTAAAACGCTCTTCACCAAGTTGAAACAGTATGGCTTGGCTGAGAGTGACGATGAACTCTAGCGCCACCCATTGGTCGACGTCAGGCGCCGTCGAAAGACGCCGATGACGAGTAACCACACGGTAGCGGCTTGAAGCACGAGTACCGCGAGCGAGGGCCCCGCGTCACGTAACCTCATCAATGGAGTCGCAGCGCTCGGATGAAACGTGGGGAGGTTCATGACCATGGGTTCCGCCGCTCGGTCGTGAAACACGACTCGATAGCCTAATCCCGACTGCACGCGCGCGTAGAGCCTCGGGCGGTTGTCAAATACAGCGGCGCCTAGTGCGCGTTGGTGGGTGTTGGCGTCCTCGGTCCAGCGCCGCGCATGTGCTTCTCCGACGCCAGCCAACTCCGTGGCAGCGTATCCAAATGCTGTGCCCGGAAAGATCGCACTCAACCACCATGCGTGTCTCGTACGGTCGCGCCTGCTTTCGGCGAAACCAACCTCAATCGCGTCGAGTCTTGCGCGGAGGCTCTTGAGACTGAGTATCCAATGTTGCTCGACTATCTGGAGCAACGCTCCACCCATCTCGAATCCCCTGGGGAGCTCGGTCACACCCCAGTGCTGGAGGACCATCGCTCCGGCGTCGTCTTCGATGGTAGCAACGGTCTGCTCGTATTCGGCGTTTCGCGTGATCTCGAATAGCCCGCGCGACTTGCCTGGTGTCGTCCAATCGGCGACTGCCCCAATGACCGGTCCAGCAATCGTGGTGGTCACGAGCCAAATCACGGCAATCGCGGCGACCGCCCTTGCCACCGTGGAAGCGAGTAGTGCAACAAGGGCGCCAGCTCCAACCAGAACACCTCCGTACAACGCGGATGCGAGCCATAGTGCGGCCAAGCTCCACAGACTCCCGGACGAGACTCCGCTACCGAACAACAGTGTGCCCGTCGACGTAGCAACGACCAATGCGGACGCCAAGGCGACGGCGATGGTTCCGCCCGCTATGGAGCCCACTACAAGCGCCGCCGGGTAGACCGCAAGGCTCACCAAGGGCTTGGTCGTTCCGCCGTGTGAGGCCACCATTGAGCTAAATCCAGCCACCAGGGCCAGGATTCCCATCAGACCCCGGAGGATGAACTCGAGGTCAAGATCGGCCCTTGTAACCAATGCCGTCGGCTCTCCCGAGATTGCCGACCCCGCCGTGGTTCCTTCTGGCCCAAAATCCCAATATTGAGCGATTCGCTTGTCGAGCCCCGTGACAACGGCGCTCAGAGGCGCTGGGTCGCGAACCACACGTAGAGCCTCATCGCGCTGGAATCCGCTGATCGTGTGTTGACCGCGGTCAGTAGCCTGATCCCTACGCGCAACGAGGATGTCGACCTCGCTCTGGCGCCGCGTGTAGTCTTGGAGGCTCGCGCTCGTCATGGTAGCGGCGAGTACGACGCTCAGCAGGAGCAGGACTCGCCAAACGACGCTTGTCATCTGCAGCCGGCATTCAACCGTCGCCACCAACGCGGCCTGCCGGCCCCAGCCCTTCATCGGCGCTGACTCATGGGGTCGGGTCGGCCGACGTAGTCCGAGTAGAGCGCGGTCAAGCTCTCCTGCAACAGCTGATGTCGATGGCGTTCCGCGACTCTTTCGCCCCTTTTCAGTACGCCGATGTGGTCGCCGACTTGCGCCGCCAGTAACACGTCGCTCGTCGTCAAAAGGACCGAGGTTCCGTTGTGGCGGAACTCGTCAACGATACCAATGAAGGTCGCGGTGGCGACCGAGTCGAACCCCGTCGTCGGATCATCAAGGATGAGGAGCGGCAGGCGGCGAAGCCACGCCAGTGCCAGGAAGACCGAGGAATGCGCGGCGATCGGAAGACCAGCGATCGGCTCGTTGAGAAACCGGTCCTGGAGGCCAGTTAGCCGCAAGGCGTTGACAGCGTCCTGGCGCAACACGGTAGTTTCGGTCAGTTTGGCCAGAAATTCCAGGTGCGCCAAGGGAGACATGGCTCCAGCGAGGCGACCGCGCCCGTCGACAAACGCAAGGCTTCGCCGGTGGGCCGGGCCATTGGCGATAGGATCTCTCCCGTCGACCTCAACCCTTCCGGAGTCGGCCCGGCGAAAGCCCAGCACGAGGTCGACGATTGCGGTCTTCCCTGACCCCGGCCCTCCGAGCCACACATAGACCTCGCCTACGCCGAGCTGAAAAGAGAGAGCCACGACTCCTCCCTTCGCCCGCACGCTCGTCACATGTTGAAACTCGATGATGTTCTTTCGATTCGACACATTCAGTACTCAATAAAGGTAATCAAGAACATTGCCATCTTTCGTCCTCCCAATTGTCGGGCGCGACCCTTCGCTGGTGGGGCCTTCATACCCCAAGGGCCGGGCGCGGAGGCCCCACATCCTACCGCAGGGGCCGCTTAGGCGAGAGTCCGGGGAGCCGCACACGGAAGAACTTGGCGACGCTTTTGGCCTGGTCGCCCTGGTAGGCCCCTGTCCAACTGGTGAGCACGCGGCCGTCCGGTCCGACAACTACCGTCTGAGGCGTGCCGCGGAACCCGTATGCGGCCAGCGTGTCCTTGTTGACCGAGGTCAGGATACGAAGAGGTATTCCCCGGTCCTTCACCGCTGCCGGAACTTCTTCAGACGCCGCAATCCCGATGACCCGATAGCGCCCGTATGTCTGTCTAACGAGGGCCTCGACATTAGCCCAGTTACGCTCACACCACCCGCAACTGGCGCTGAAGTAGTAGAACACCGTCGGCATTTCCGCCTCGAGCTGAATGGTCGCCGCCTCGCCAGTATTTGTGACACCGCTCATAGACGGCACGAGCGTTCCGGGGGAAACCCTGATCTGGGACTTGCGACGTGTGGCGCGCAGTTCTTCGCCGAGCCACATGTTTAAGCCTATCGACGCTAACAACAAGATTGAAAAGCCGTATTTGGCGACTACACGCGCGTAAAGACGACACCGATCGGCGTCAACATGGAACATGTTCCTGCCTCCTACGCGAATACCAGCAATCGTTGTGCCGACTGCGTCGACTCGGGTTCGTTGGCGCGCACAGGCCCGTCTCGACGGTAGCGGGGTCGGCAGACCTCGTGGCGGGGTCACAGTGTCGCGCAGCCGGGAGCACTATCGCGGCCATACGTGCGAGTGCGACTCGTCCCGTCGGGTTAATCGCGAATGCACCTCTAGGAACTGGCCTGTTGTGAACTAGGCGGGGCATCGCCAACCTCCGACGGGGCCAGCGCGCCCCCCGCAGAGCACTCGCAAGGGGCGGAGCGCCTGCCGGGCTGAGCATCACAATGGCACAGCCTTTGCCATAGCAGGAAAGCGCGGGTGAATCCGCGAATCGTAACGTTCGTCCACTAAAGGAGAAACCTAATGAGCAGCAATATCCTTCCACGCCAGTCGGCCTTCGTCGGCCTGTTTGCCGCAGTTCTCTTCGCAGCCTCTCCAGTGATTCAGGCAACCGAGTATTCGTGCAAGGTTGGTTCGTGCCCGTTCGAAGCCACCTGTGACGGAAATTACTGGGAACAGGTTTCAGCTTGCAAGATCCGGTGCTTTAACCTCGGGGGGAACGGGCAGATCATTCCCCAGGGCACGGCCCAATGCAACCTTGAGGCTTAGCAATCACCGGGGCAGACTCCTCGGAATCGCGGCGTCGGCCATGCGCCGACGCCGCCGATCGCCCCTTCTCAACCACAGCAACAACAGGTCAGGAGCTAGAAGTGACTCGAACACTCAAGTTGGGAGCAGGAGCAGCCGCAGCGGTCGTCGCCGTTGTGTGTGCGGTGTCTTGGTCCAAGGCGGTGGCCGCCTCATCAGTTCATGTGATCGGAATACTGGAGCGACAGGGGCATCCCGTGGCTGGTGTTCTATTGCAGTTGCATGGCCCTCAGGGAAAGAGCTACGCCACGGTGACTGGAAACTCCGGTAGATTCAACGTTTCGGTCGAGGAACCCGGAGAGTACAGAATCCTCGTGAAGTCCTTCCCGCATTTGAGCACAACTGACAGACTAGTCACTCTTGTGGCGGGCAATAACAACGTGCAGATTGATCTGCCGCCCACGCGAGTTGACGTTACTATCGTTTTCGGTGACCGGTTACACACCTCTGAGCCAGTTCAGTTGAAAATATACGGACCGTCATCGGCGAATTCCTCCAAAACGGCCGGCTTTGTCATGCCGACTGATCTTCCGGTGCTGCGGTTGGAGGGATTAGGCTACGGAATCTACGAGGTCGTCGCGACCACTCGTGCCGGGCTGACGTCGAGATCGCCGGCCAAGTTCGCAGTCACTGCCACCAGCCCTCACGTTGAGACCAGATTGGAACTGGTTCGACGCTCCTTGCAAATGGTCGTTCATGATTCGAATGGATCGCTCGTGAAGGATGCCGTTGCACGGGTATATGGCCGACGTCTTGCCGCGAAGGAGAATCAGTTCGATCTCTCTGGCGTCGCCGCGGGCGACCAGATCCAGATCTCACATTCAGGGCTTCAGCCTACATGCCGTTTGGCCTCTGCGGAGCCAGGTGTTCAGGCCGTCCAGCTGCAACCTCGCGGTCAGGCCTCTGTCGAGGTTGAACTGTTTCCAGCGCCAGCGGGTCCAATCGGATTGCTCGCTGGTGTTGCTGGCAGCGAGTGTCCAATCGAGGTGAGCTCGTTTTACGCTGCGCCGAGCCCAGAAGCTGCGCCGGGGGAGCTGCGTTTCAGCATCCTCGGTTTGAGACCGGGTTCATATCACTATCAGGTCGACTCTCTTGCCACATCGTACCAGGTCAAAGCTCCAGGAAAGATGCTCAGAGTGAGCGTGCCCCCTCGCTGCATGACTTGTGGCTAGGACTCGGGAGTTCCCGTGAAGACGGACCTACTTCGAATCATCCGCTATTACCGTCGTCACCTGCTCCACGGCTTGTCCGTCGTCGGTCTATTGGGGATCGGCGTCGCCGCGACAACAACAGTTGTTGGCGTCGCTGACGGTGTACTGTTTCGGCCTTTGCCCTATGACCGACCAGAGTCTCTTGCGCAGTTGGAGCAGTGGGTCTTAGGTTCCACTCGCAGCGGCGCTATTCAACGGGCAGACTACGAGATCGTCAAACGGCTCCCAAGCGTCGTTGAAGGCGTGGGATTGATCGGTGGGGGGACCACTGTTACTTGGGAAGGACCAGCTGGTCGTGAAGAGGTAGCCACCGCTAGTGTCACCGAGAACATGTTTGCCGTACTCGGAACTCGATTTCATCTCGGTCGTGGCTTTGAATATGGCGATTTGCAGAGCTCTGAGCAGTCCGCCGTGCTCACTTGGGCGGCTTGGGTGCGGCGGTTCGGCCGCGATCCACACATCGTAGGCCGACTTCTGCTGCTCTCGGGCGAACCGACGAAAGTAATCGGTGTTCTTCCTAGGGAGTTTGTGTTTCCGGTTGCCACGACAGCAAAGGCAGAGGTCGTGACGCTGCGACGATTTTATGGGCCACCGCGTTCCGGCGAAATAGTATCCACACCGATTGTGCGCGTTCGGTCAGGTATGTCCTTCGATCGAGCCCAAGTAGCGATTTCGGCGGCGCTATCAACTCCGACCGCGGTTTCTCGAGTAAAACTAACGCCATTGTCATTCTCGTTGTTTTCATTTCCGTCGATGGTTCTGTGGGTACTGGTTGGTGCCGCTAGCTGCGTCGTAGTAGCCGTGGGCGGAAATGTCACTGGGTTGATGATGGCAAGTCATCGGGAGCGCCGACCAGACTATGAACTGCAGATTGCTCTAGGATGCGGCGTAAAGAGGATGTGCAGGTGGTTCTGTCTTGAAGCAGTCCTGATCGCAGTTACATCAGCCGGCGTCGGCCTGGCCGCCGCGCTAGTTGCTGCGGACTGGCTGCTTACCGCGCTCCCCGACGCATATGTCGGCCTGGTTCCCGCGGCAATGCCAAGACGAATGGTGTTCATAGGAACAACGGTCGCTCTGGTCATGTCCTTGACTTGTTGCGTGCTCGCTTTCTTGCGGCCTTTGATCGTGTTCTATCGCTGGGAGACACGATTGCCTGTTCGAGCGTATGCAACACAGATAGCTGGCAGATTCGTGGTCGCGGCCCAAGCCGCTGGCGCGGTGGTGGTCCTTGGGGCATCGATCGGGCTCCTCTCTCAGGTGTTTAGCGCGCAGAACGTAAATCTCGGATACGATCCTCAGAGGACGTACGCGGCGACGTTTAGTCAGCCTAACGCTGCGGCAGTTGACCAGGCAGTCGCGCGTCGCAGGATTCTAGCCGCAATCCGACAGCTGCCAGGGATCGACGCTGCCGGAATCTCAGATCTGTTGCCGATGAGTGGCATGCCTTCGGTTGCTCCTCCCATCCGGCTCGGCCGAAATTCGTTAGCACGGTGGGAAGTGAGCGCAGGCTTTCTTGAAGCCGTCGGAAGTCGACTTCAAGCTGGGCGCACCTTCAACGAGGACGACGACAGGGCGGCTTCACCGCTAGCCATTCTGAACGGCGCCGCGGCGGCCCTGTTGTGGCCGAATCAGCCGCCCATCGGCCAGGTGATCCCCGTCGAAGGGGAGCGCCAATTGACCGTTATTGGCGTTGTCGAGACGATGCGGGCCGGCTACTTGCTGGATCCAGGGCCAGAGGCCTATGTGTTGTTAGGAAAGGTGCGGCGGTCGCCTTCAGTTGTGACGATGAAAACGGATCTGCCAGTCGCCGAGATTGACAGATCACTAAGCGAAGCTCTCAGCCGCGCTGGCATCAGGTCAGTCGTGTCCCGCCCTGAGAAAGTTGTCGCCGTGCTCAACAGGGGTATTGAAGACATCACCTTTCCAGGCAGCATTTTAACCACGCTTGGGCTTTTGGCGTGGCTTGTGGCTTCAGGCGGCATATACAGTCTCACGCATCGATGGGTAGGTGGCGAGTCTAGGAATTTTGGCATCCGGCTGGCGGTGGGCGCCTCGCCTCAACAGTTACGTCAGCACGTCCTAAGAACGGTGATGCTGCCGGTCGTTGGTGGCGTATTGTGCGGTGGCATTGTCTCCGTGATCATTGGCATCTACGAGCCTGGAGAGTACTCAGCCGTGGGTCAAACCGGCGTGAGCGCTGCCTTGTTGGCCATGCTCGCCATGTTGGTGGCGGCGACCTTGGCTGCGGCCTTCGCTTGTCGCCACGCCACTCGGGCGGAACCGGCAACCCTTCTCAGGGCGACGACATGACCGCTTATTGCACGGTCGGCCCTTCCGCGACTTGCACACCCTTCACCAGTGTTCTGGCGTGCGGTCAAAAAATCGATCGAGTCTGGCCGCCGCCGTACGACCCTTCCTATCTCTCAAGGAGACT
>JBKJQX010000036.1:0-15028 GCA_046594875.1 Vicinamibacterales bacterium | reverse complement strand
AAGAGGTGGCCTGTCTGCTGATCATCACCGCGCATGCCGCATCGTAGTACAGGCCCGATCAGCAGTCGATCCCCTTCACGCCTCGTGTAAGATCCTGTTTTTCAGCAGCCTGCTAGGGTCCAGAGTCCAGAGTCCAGAGTCCAGAGTCCAGAGTCCAGAGTCCAGAGTCCAGGAGTGGCGCAAGTAGCTCGGCCTGGGTTTCAAGGCCGAGGTTTCCACAGACAAAAAACGCCCGCGCCCGCGCCGGGTGCTACACCGCGGACAAGAACAGGCGCGCGGACAACAGCAGCAGTGCGGCGGCGGTGAGGCCTTCGAGGGCCAGGCGCGCGGCTGGTCTGGTGAGCAGGTGGCGGAGCCGGTCTAATCCCAACGCCCACAGACTGTGACACGCGAAGGCCATGCCCACATGTGCCGCGGCGAGCTGCACGTAGTAGCCGCGCGGCGCGCCAGCCGGCAGGAAGGACGGGACTACCGCCAGATAAAACGTCGCGATGGCCGGGTTGAGCAGATTGACTGTGACGCCCTCGCGCACGGCGTGATGATGCTCGATCGTGGCGTGGGCCTCGAGGATCTCGCCTGTGATGGGCAAGGCCTCGCCGAGGAGGAGGCGTCTCGCACTGCCAAGTCCGAGCCACGCCAGATAGAGCCCGCCGGCCACTTGAATGACCAGAAGCAGCGCCGGGATACGTGCGACGATCACCGCCAGTCCCAGACCGGCAGCCGTAGCATGCGCCGTGTTTCCTGCGGCGGCGCCCACGGCGGCAGCCAGTCCACCCCGCCAGCCTGAGGACAGCGTGTTGCGTACCACGACGGCGGTCGTCGCGCCGGGAGTGATTACCAGGGCCGCTGTCAACGACAGGTACGCCGCAAACAGAGGATCCATCGTCGCCGCGTCAACTCGGGGAGGTGGACGGGGGTTGGCGATCAGGAAGGCGCACATGGACCACCGCGCCGCCGCCCTCACGGTTGAGCGCCCAGACGCGACCGCCGTGCAGTTCCACCAGGTGCTTGACGATCGACAGGCCCAATCCGGTACCGCCTGGGTCGCGCGTACGAGAGCGGTCCACACGATAGAAACGTTCAAAGATGCGACTCAGTTCGCCTTCGGGAATACCCGGGCCGCTGTCGCTGACCGAGACGCCGACGACGTGCCCGTCGCGTGTGGCCGCCATCTCGACTTCGCCACCCTCAGGGCTGTAGTTGATCGCGTTCTCGAGCAGGTTGCGAAAGACGTCGTGCAGCTTGGCCGGGTCACCAAAGACCACGTCGGCATCTGGACTGACCCGTGTGGTGACGCGCAGATCGCGCGCTTCGATCGCGTTGTCCATCTCGGCGACAACCGCGGAAAGCAGGGGCCGGGTCTGGCAGAGCGTCTGATCGAGGGTCTCCTGTCTCGCATCGAGTCGAGCCAGCCGGAGCAGGTCGGTGACCAGCCGCTCCATGCGTACGGCGTGACGGGCGATGATGGCGAGGAACTTGTGCGTCTGGTCGGCGTCCATTGGCGCGTCGATCAGGGCCTCGACGTATCCCCGAATGGCGGTGAGCGGCGTTCGCAGCTCGTGAGAGACATTGGCCACGAAGTCGCGCCGCACCTGATCGGCCTGGCGCAACTCGGTGACGTCGTGCAGTACGAGTACAGCTCCACCACCGCGGTCGGCCTCAACCGGCACGGCTCGAGCCACAAAAGCGCGCCTCGAACCGTGGTCAAGCTGAACCTCCGCGGGCACGGGACGCGCGCCGGTAAGCGCGGCAGAGAGTTGGCCGGCCACTTCGGGGTGGCGCACCACCTCGATGAAGTGACGGCCTTCGGGGTCGTCGGGGAGCCTGAGCATCGCGCGAATCGCGGTGTTGCTGATGACCAGCCGGCCGCTCCGGTCCACGAGCACCGCGCCCTCCGCCATGCCCTGCAGGACGGCGTCCATGTGAGCCCGCTCGCGGGCGACATCGGTTAACCGGGCGCCCAGGTCACGCGCCGTCTCGTCGAGCACTCGGGCCACGGTACCGAGTTCGTCACGGCCCAGATCGGTGGGCGGACGCGTGAAGTCGCCCTGCCGGTACCGCGCGGCGAGCGCCGCGATGGCCTTCACCCGGCGGCTCAGCCACACCGACGTGGCCCAGGTGAGAAAGAGTGCTGCCAGGAGTCCCGCGCCAAGGCCCATCCAGGCATGCCGGCGGGTTTCCGCGAGCTGTTCGCGCACCGACGTCAGCGGCAGGCCGACCCGCACGAATGCGACGGCGCCCTGCCGGACGGAGGCAGCCGCATACATGGTGTCTTCGCCGGTGGTGCGGCTCTGGCGTACCGCAGCGCCGACGCCATCCGCGATGGCCTCCTGCACTTCCTCGCGCGCCAGATGGTTGTCCACCGTGTCCAGATCGTTGGCCGCGACGTCCGAATCCCCAATCACCACGCCGTCGGCGCGGATAAACGTTACGCGCGAGCCAATAAGCCGTCCGATCACTGTGGCTTCGTCGTCAGGATTGGCCAGGCTGCCGCGGTCAGACAGCAGTTCAGCCGCGAGCCTGACCTGCTTCACGAGCGACGCCTCAATGTCGGCCAGCATCGCGCGACGCAGTGAGGTGCTCACAAGCGCGGTTGAGGCCGCGAGCGCCAGCGAGCTGGCGACGAGGATGGCGGCAAATGTCCGGGTGCGATACGTCACGATGCGGGCGCGGGGTCTTCGAGCTTGTACCCGAACTGTTTGATGGTGCTGATGGCGTTGCCGAGGAACGGCACCTTCTCACGCAGTCGCCGGATGTGCACGTCCACTGTGCGGGTGCCGCCGGTGTACTGATAACTCCAGACATCAGTCAGGAGCAGGTCGCGCGAGAGCACACGGCCGCGATGCTCAATGAGATACCGCAACAGCAGAAATTCCTTTGCCGTCAGCCGCAGTTCCTCACCCTGCACCTGGACCACATGTTTGTCGATGTCGATCGTCAACGGGCCATAGGTCAGGATCTTGCCGCCGGCCGGCGGCCGCTGGATGCGGCGGAGCAGCGCCCCCACGCGCGCCACCAGTTCCTTGGGACTGAAGGGCTTGGTGACGTAGTCGTCGGCGCCGAACTCCAAACCACGGATGCGATCGGATTCTTCACCGCGCGCCGTCAGCATGATGATGGGGATGGCGGCGGTGGCCGGTTCGCCTCGCAGCGCCTGGCAGATGTGGAGTCCGTCCATGCCTGGCAGCATCAGGTCCAGCACGATCGCGTCTGGCGGTGCGGCGCGAGCCAACTTCAACCCCTCGCTCCCGTTGGCCGCCATCGTCGTGCTGTAGCCCGCGCCCTGCAGGTAGTGCGCGATAAGATCCGCAATGTCCTGGCTATCTTCGATGACAAGGATGCGGGCCACGGGCGTTATTGTAGCGTCCTAAATCGTTTTCAGGCTCGACGCTTTGCCGGAGAGCACAACGCCCAGCGTGATGAGCGAGAGGAGCGCGCCGTTGACGATCATGACGGTGGGAGCGGAATAGATATCGGCGAAGTAACCCGACACCAGCGCGCCGAGGGGGCCCCCGCCACGCAGCGCCACCATGTAGATGCTGACCACGCGGCCGCGGAGTTCATCGGGGACGACGAGCTGGACAATGGAAAAGCTCATCGAGAACAGGGCCATGAACGCGATACCGCCAAGGAAGATCAGGACGTAGCTGAGAGCGGGCGTGGTGGAGAAGCCGAAGGCGACGATCACCAGGCCCATCGTGAACTGCACGATAAGCAGCATGCGGCCCATGTTGCGGAACTGTCCGCCTGCGGTGCCGATGAGCAGAGCGCCCGTGACGGCGCCAAGGCCCTGGCAGGCCATCAGAAAGAACAGCTGCGTCTCGGCGGTGCCACCAGTCGGCGCGAGTACTGTGCGCGCGACGGTGGGCAGGAAGGTCACGATGGGCATGGCCAGGAACATGCTGACCACCACCAGCGCGATGAGCGTCATGATCAGGCGCTGGCTGCGGACGTAGGACAGTCCATGGCGGAGGTCCGTCATGATGCGGCGACGCGGTCCTTCGTGCGGCACGGGCAGGGGGACCTTGATCAGCATCAGCGCCACAACGACCAGGAAAAACGACAGGCCGTTCAAGAGGAAACACGCGGCCGTTCCCAGTGAGAGCAGGACCGCTGTTCCGCCCATGGGCCCGAGGATGCGCGACAGATTGAACTGCGTGGAATTGAGCGCAATGGCATTCGGCAGGTCGCGTCGCGGCACGAGCGAGGGCAGCAACGACTGGTAGGCCGGGCCACCGAAGGCCTGGCCGAGGCCGGAAATGAACGAGAGTGCCAGCACATGCCAGATGGTGATCTGGTTCCAGAAGACCAGGGCCGCCAGTGCGAACGCCGAAAAAGCCTGGATCAGTTGCGACCCGGTCAGCAGCCGGCGCCGGTCATACCGATCGGCCACCACGCCGCCGATCAGGATGAAGAGCAGGATCGGGAGCTGGGACAGGAAGTCGTCGAGGCCAAGGTAGAAGTTCGATCCCGTGAGGTCCAGCACCAACAGGCTCTGGGCGAACTTCTGCATCCAGGTGCCAATCGTGGACCCAAGCGCCGCGAACCAGACAAGACGGAAGTCCCGGTGGGCGAGTGCACCGGCGACGCGCCCGGCCCAACTGCGAGGCGGATCCGGGGCCCCGTTGCCGGGCGTGGCGACTGCGTTGGACAAGACGCCCCAATTCTAACAGCCGCGTTACGAAGGATCACAGGGAGACGCAGAAGACGCAGAGGAGACTGGGCCGACGTCACGCGGCGCGCCTTATCGCTGGGCCAGGACCGCTTCGAATTCCTCGTGCGGGCCTTTGAAGTCCTCGATGTCGCCGTGCGCGAAGTTCCACACGCGTGTCCCCACTTCTTCGAGCAGGTCCTGGTCGTGGGTGACCAGCAGCACTGTGCCCTCGAATTTCTGCAGGCCGACGTTCAGAGCGTTGATCGACTCAAGGTCCAGGTGGTTGGTGGGTTCGTCGAAGACCAGGACATTCGGCTTCTGCAGCATGATGCGGCAGAAGAGCAACCGCGCGGTTTCGCCGCCCGAGAGTGCCTCGGTGGGCTTGAGGCCTTCTTCGCCGCGGAACAACATCTGGCCGAGCAGGCCATGGATGTCCTGTCGCGACAGGTCGGGGTCGAACTGATGGAGCCATTCGACCGCCGTCATCCCCTTCTGGATCGCGCCGGTGTGGTCCTGAGAGAAGTAGCCGATGGACGCCTCGTGCCCCCAGCGAACCATGCCGCTGTCGATGTCGTCGGGTGACTCCGGCTGTCCGGGCGCGGCGGCCAGAAGGGCTTTGAGCATGGTGGTTTTGCCCACGCCGTTGCGGCCGACAAGCACAATCTTCTCGCCGCGGGTCACAACCGCGTTGAAGTCCTTGATGACCTTGAGCGACCCATGGGCCTTGCGCACGTGTTCAAACTCCAATGCCACGCGGCCCGATGGCCGGTTCATCGTGAACTTGATGTACGGACGCTGGATATTGGATCGCGCCAGGTCCGTGGTCTGCAGGCGTTCCACTTCCTTGCGGCGAGAGGCCACCTGCGACGCGCGGGTGCCGGCTGAAAAGCGTGCGATGAAGTCGTTGAGCTGGTCAATCTTCTTCTCGCGCTGCGCGTTTTCACTCTCGATGCGCGACCGGATCTGCATCTTCGCCAATACCATGTCGTCGTAACCGCCGGTGTAGGTGATGATCGTCTGGTAATCGATGTCGGCCGTGTGGGTGCACACTGCGTTGAGAAAGTGACGGTCGTGCGAGATCACGATTAGCGTACCGTCGTAGCGCTCGAGGAAGGTTTCGAGCCAGTGGATCGAGTCGAGGTCCAGGTGGTTCGTCGGTTCGTCGAGCAGCAGTGCCTGCGGGTTGCCGAACAGCGCCTGCGCCAGCAACACGCGCACCTTCTGGCCGCCCTGCAGTTCCGCCATGGTGCGCTCGTGCACTTCGTTGGGAATGTCGAGGCCCTGCAGCAGCACCGCCGCGTCACTTTCAGCGGAGTATCCGTCTTCCTCGCCGACGATGCCCTCGAGTTCGCCCAGGCGCATGCCCTGGGCGTCGGTCATCGACGGCAGGTTGTAGAGGCGTTCGCGTTCCTGGAGGGTGTCCCACAGGCGCTTGTTGCCCATGATGACCGTGTCCACCACCCGGAAAGCGTCGTACGCGAACTGGTCCTGGGACAGGACGCCGAGCTTGGCCGGGCGCGACACGGACCCCTTCTGGGGTGTCAGCTCACCGGTCAGGAGCTTCATGAAGGTGGACTTGCCCGAACCATTCGGTCCGGTCAGGCCGTACCGGCGACCCGGCGAGAACGTGGTGGTCACGTCATCGAAGAGCACCTTCGAGCCATAACGCATGGAAACATTGGCGACGGAGATCATCAACCCGCCATTGTACTAAGAGCGCGCGCAATGGCGAAATGGCCGAAATGCCACAAATGGCGAAATGTCTCCATTGCGGGAATGGCGGAATGGCTAGAATGTATGCGTCTATGAAAATTCCGAAGGTGCTTCTGCTTTCCGCGCTCCTACTCGCCTCTGGCTGTGGCGACGACAACCCGCTGGCGCCGAGCCTGGGGATTCCGTTCTCAGCGACCGATATCACGGTCGGCACCGGCTCGACGGCGGTGGCCGGTAAGACCGTCCGGGTCTACTACACGGGGTGGCTGTATTCGACCACGGCCACCGGCAACAAAGGCACCCAGTTCGACGCCAACATCAGCGGCCTCGGCTTCCAGTTCCTGCTCGGTTCCGGCGGGGTCATCAAGGGCTGGGATCAAGGTGTGGAGGGAATGAAAGTGGGCGGCAAACGTCGCCTGATTATTCCGCCCGAGCTCGGATACGGCACGGCCGGCTCGGGCAACGTGATCCCGGGAAATGCCACGCTGATTTTCGAAATTGAGCTGCTGGCAGTTGCCGGGTAACCGAAGGCAATGCTTCGCCAAGGCCTGACGATTGCGGTGCTGTTTGCTGCGGCGCTGGGGCTGCGTGTGCATGTGGACGCGCAGCAGCCGACGCAGCAGCTTCCCGTGTTCCGGTCTGATGCCCACTTTGTGACCGTTGACGCCTATCCGCTGCGAGACGGCAAGGTGGTGGAGGGGCTGACGGCTGCGGACTTTACCGTGGAAGAAGACGGGCAGCTGCAGGCCATCGAGAATTTCGAGTTCATCACCGGCACCGAGGTGCCGGCTGAAGCTGCCAGGCGCGACCCGAACACGGTGCGCGAATCGATGCTGATCGCTGCCGACGCGCGCACGCGTGCCTTTGTCGTGTATCTCGATGTTCCCCATGTGTCGATCGAAGGTGCGCGCGCCACGCGTGGGCCTCTCGTGACGATGCTGAACGCGCTGATTGGTGAGAACGATCTGTTTGCGGTCACCACGCCGAACCAGCCGCCGCACACCATGGCGTTTGGGCGCAAGCTCGTGTCGGCTGAAGACATGCTGACGCGCCACTGGGCTTGGGGTAACAGGAACTCGATCGTCCGGACGCCGGCAGAGCAGGAAATCGAGCAGTGTTTCCCTGCCGATAACCAGGGGCGTGATGGTTGGGTCCGCGATGGCTCGACCATGCGTCCCGCGGCGGACGTCATCATCGACAGGGCGCGCGAGGAACAGACTCTTCAGCATCTGGAAGACTTCGTGATCTACCTCGGCCAGATCCGCGAGGGCCGCACATCGGTCATTCTCTTCACCGAAGGCTGGCGGCTGTTTAATGACGACGGCGGGTTGATGGGGCTCACGGGTCGTCAACGCCCTCCGATGTGTGATCAGTACCTGGTGCGGTACGCCAACATCAACCTCCAGTCACGCTTTCGCGAAATCATGGCGCGGGCTAACCGCTCGAACGTGACGTTCTACCCGGTGAATCCAGCGGGGCTCGCGACGTTTGATGTGCCCATCTCCCAGCGCCTGATGGGGACGGGAAACATCGGCGACTCTGTGCTTCGCCAGAACAGCGAAAACATCAGCGACAGAAGTTCGTCGATGCAGACGCTGGCGGAGAACACCGACGGGCTGGCGGTGGTGAACACCAACGACCTCAAGGCCGGACTGCTGCGCGTCAGCGACCAACTCCGTGCGTATTACCTGCTGGGATACTACTCGTCGAACCGCAAGTTCGATGGCAGGGCGCGCCGGATTTCGGTGAAGGTGAAGCAGGCGGGGATCGACGTGAAGGCGCGTCGCGGCTATACGGCGCCCACCGAAGCCGAACGAACCGCCCGATCCGCGGCGGCGTCCGCGCCTGCGGGGGCCACAGGTCCGTCGCCTGTGGAGGCGGCGCTTGATGCGCTGTCACGCATCCGCCCCTCGGCGGAACTCTTCGTCCATGCCACGCTGGGCGCAGGGCCGGCTGGCAAGCTGACCGTGGTGGCCGAGGTCAGTGGTCCTCAACTGGAGCGCGGGGTGCTGCAGCGTGGCGGCACGCTTGATGTGACGGTGACCGGTGCCGGGGGCGCGGAACTGGGCAAGGCGCAAGTCGGAGTACTGGCGTCGTCACGCGGCGGGGTGGTCATCATGGACGTACCGCCGGGTACCACCCAGGCCACTGTGTCGGTGATGCTCCGCGCGACGCCCGTGACGTTTCTCGCGCGCGCCGATGCGACGCGTGACACGGGCGCCGTGATCGGCGGCCCACTCATCTACCGCGCCACCCCCTCGTCGCGCTCACCGCTCCTGCCGGTGGCTGGTTTCGACTTCCGCCGCACTGAGCGTGTGCATGTGGACTGGCCGATCATGGGGTCACTGGACAAGCGGGAAGCCCGGCTCCTTGGCCGCAACGGCCAGCCAATCGCGGTCAACATCACGCTGACCGAGCGAGAGGTTGACGGGCGGCTTATGCTCGGACTCGACGCGATCCTCGCGCCACTGGCGCCAGGCGACTATGTGATCGAAGTCACCGCCACGCTCGGCACGACGACCGAGACGCGCCTGGTGGGTATTCGCGTCGGGAGCTGAGCCCGCCGTCGCCGAACAGTGGCGACGCTCCCCGATCGGCGAAGGCCTGCGTGGGTATCGGAAACCCGCCAGCAGCGCGGCCGGGTATCGCGCGGGCCCGAAGCAATCTGAGTGCCAGCCTTATGCAGACGAGCGCCATAAGCGCAGGTCTGACGGATATTGCGACCGAAGTCCCGTGGATGGGGCAGCCCGGAAGCATGCCAGGCTCTCGCCGTTCAGGGGTTTGGGTCTCCCATATCGTCGGCCATGTCGTGTCTTTATGAGTGACAAGATTCGCAGGCACGACCCTGGCGACTCGCAGGTCCAATAGTAGTGAGCGTGACAAGAAGAGGAGAGAGTTGATGTCCACGACCACCATGAAGACGCGTCTGACCTCCTTCGCTCCGCAGTTTCTTGTCGAAGACCTTGAACGCTCGATCGCGTACTACCAGAAGATCGGCTTCAGCTTCGATGAGCCCTGGGACGGGTTCTACGCCATCGGTCATCTGGACGGACTAGAAGTTCACCTGAAGGAAGCACCCAAGAACCAAGCG
Organism: Vicinamibacterales bacterium; assembly: GCA_046594875.1. Classification (GTDB taxonomy): domain Bacteria; phylum Acidobacteriota; class Vicinamibacteria; order Vicinamibacterales; family SCN-69-37; genus SYFT01. The sequence continues at coordinate 5,570 of JBKJQX010000036.1, read as the reverse complement.
GAACGCCAGTGGCGGCGCGACAATGAGCATCTCGACGCCGCAGCAGGCGTCGATGGCATCGAGGCGTTCTACGAACAGTGTGTCGCCCACGGCGTGACCATCATCAAGCCGCTTTCGAATACGGCCTGGGGCACGAAAGACTTCTATATCGAGGATCCTGACGGCTACATTGTCTCTGTCGGTGGCAGTCCGGCCGCAGGCTAACCGGCCGCTGCACCTGACGGCACCAGGCCGGCTCGGGCCGTCCCCTCGCGCTCGGTGTATCGTGCCTCGCGCGTGCCGCAGGTGAGCGGCAGACGTTGGACGGACCGGAGGCTCCATGAGTGAGCAGTCGCAACGGGTTATCGCAATCGACAGGTCGTGGCGATGTTGCCTATTGGCTGCTGATAGGTGCGTTCCTTCTCACCACGGCACTGAATCTCCTTCACGTGCGGGGAGGCTTCCTGACCAGTCACCTCGCAGATCTGACGGTGCCGCCGTTGCTCTACGTCATCAGTAGAGGTCTTGCGCCCAACAGGCGGCGTTCGTTCGTTCCCCTGATGCAGTGGCTGGGTCGGACTCCCGAGCGGGCGGCGCTCTTCCTCTTTCTGGCGAGCAGCGCTACGGAACTCACTCAGGTCTTCTGGCCGCGAGGGTTCTTCGCCGGGCGCTACGATCCGTGGGATATCGTTGCCTACGGCGGATCATCCCGGCAGTCTGATGGACGTCCAGGACCGCGGCCAGCCGTAGATTCTCGGCGTCCATGGGCTGGATCGCACCATGACACCCACCGTGGCGTGGGCTAGACTTGCAGCCATGAACCGATTTCCAGTCGCCATCGTCATCCTCGTGTTTGGTATCGCCACCGCAGGGCTGGTGGCCGCGCAAGGGAATCCGTCGGTCCTGGCCGACAGGGCAGCACGCGCGATTGCGTCGGGCAAGCTGGACCCCGCACGTGACCTTGGGCCCTTGGTGGGCGTGTTGCGCGCGCCTGCGTCCACCGAGGACCTGCGCACCGCCATCGACAAGATCGAGACGCTGGGCAACGCGAGCGGCAGCAGCCCCGCTGAGGTCAAGCACTACCTGCTGGAGCAGTCCACCCCCTTGCTCCTGAAGATCGGTGCCTCCGGACCGACGGTGTTCGCTCGCGGAGATGCGCTGATGGCGCTGCGCGACATGGGCGCCTCACGCGCGGTGCTCGACCAGGCGGCGACGATTGCCGAGAAGGATCCTGACGACTACGTGCGCAGCCGCGGCGAGATTCTGCGCAACTTCATGAAGTCGATGCCAGCCGGCGGGGCTGCGGCCGAGGTGAAGGCCGGCGGCGGTGCCGGTGCGACGACCGCCACCGCGGCGCTGAAGAAGAAGGGCCTGGGCGTGTCATTGGATCAGCTGCGCCGCTCCTCGCTCGAGGGGAACGCTGCTGACGTGCAGGCGCTGCTCGATGCGGGCGTCAGTGCCAACGGCGGCGCGGGACTAGATGACAGCCCGCTCTACTTCGCCGTGTTCTCGGGGTGCGGCGCGAAGGGCGGCGAGACCGACGGCCTGGTCAGCACCGTCGGCATTCTGCTGAAGGGCGGCGCCGATGTAAAACGCAAGGACGACAACGGCAACACAATTCTGATGAGTGCGGCGCAGATGTGCGGTGGCAAGATTGTCAGCAGTCTCATGGCCGGCGGCGCCGACATGAACGTGACCAACGGCAGCGGCATCACGCCTCTGGGGATGTCGTTCATGATGCACAAAGTGGAGGCCGCCGAAGCGTTGGTCAACGGCGGCGCACGGCTGAACCCCAAGCAGGCACAGATGGTGTCCGCCATGGTCACCGATCCGCGCGAGAAAGCGCTGCTTCAACGCGCCACGCGGAAGTAGGGAGCACGCACCGACGCCGGAACCGAAAAACTGTGGAGCGGGCTACGGGAATCGAACCCGTCTGACTGGCTTGGGAAGCCAGGACATTACCACTATGCTAAGCCCGCACTCAGGGTGCGATGTACGATATCACGCCCGAATAATCGCCAGCACTTCGTCGCGCCGTGACTCCATAATCTCCGGCGTGAGCCCTTCCAGGTTCAGGCGCAGCAGCGGCTCAGTGTTTGACGCACGCACGTTGAAGTGCCAGTCCGGAAACTCGGCGGAAAAGCCATCGACCATGTAGGTGTGGCCGTCGGCGTACGCCTCGGCCAGAGCCTTCAATCGTCCGTCGATCAGGTCCATGCTCGCAACCTTGGTATTGATCTCTCCCGAGATGAAGTATTTCGCGCGCAGCGGCGCCAGCAGTTCGGCCAGTGTCTGCCCTTTGCGTGACATCAGCTCGAGGATGAGCAGCGCCGGGATGAAGCCGTTGTCGGCGAAGAAATAGTCTCGGAAGTAGTAGTGGCCCGTGACTTCGCCGCCGAACACGGCGTTTTCGGCACGCATGCGTCCCTTGATGAACGCATGGCCCACGCGGTTCATGAGTGCCGTGCCGCCGTACTTCGCCACGGTGTCTTTGACCGCGTAACTGGCGCGCACGTCATAGACGATAGGCTCGCCCGGCGTCTTCATCAGGAAGCTCTCGGCCAGGAGCGCCGTAATGAAGTCGCCCGCGATGAACTCGCCGGTACCGTCGATGAAAAAACAACGGTCGGCGTCGCCGTCCCACGCGATGCCGATGTCCGCGCCCTCGGCAATCACGCGCTCGACAATGTCGCGGCGGTTTTCCTCGATGAGAGGATTGGCTTCGTGATTCGGAAACGTCCCGTCCACGGTGAAACAGAGGCGGGTGGTCTGGCAGGGGAGCCGGTCAAAGAGCCTGGGGGCGACAAGACCCGCCATACCGCTGCCAGCATCGAGCACCACCTTGAATGGCCGGATGACCGCGGGATCGATGAACCCCATCACCCGTTCCACGTACGCGTCGAGCACGTCGTCGGTCTCGTAGCGGCCCTTCGGGCGTGAGGCCGAGGGAATGGTTCCGCTGACGATCATCTCCCTGATCTCGCCGATGCCGGCATCGCCCGACAGCGGCACCGCATCGCGCCTCACCATCTTCATGCCGTTGTATTGCTTCGGGTTGTGCGACGCGGTGACCTGCACGCCGCCGTCAAAGCCCTTGCTCGCGACGGCGAAGTACATCATGTCGGTGGCGGCCATGCCGAAGTCGGTGATGTGGGCACCCTGGTCGCGGGCGCCGTCGATGAACCACTGCGTGAGCGACGGCGATGACAGCCGCATGTCCCTGCAGACGGCAATACGCAACGGCGCCTCGGAGGGGCCGGCCTGCGACTCGAGGTAGGCCACATACGCACGGCCGATGAGGTACGCCGCCGGCTCGTTCAGTTCCGAGGGATACAGCGCACGGACGTCGTACGCCTTGAAGATGGAAGGGTCAATAGTCATAGGCGTGAGAAATCCGTCACGACTGAATTGTCGCCCAGCAGGGCCGACCCGCCGACGTCGACGTTGCGGCCAAACTGGCAGTGTCGGCCGGCCACAAGCGGACCAAGCGTGGCGTGCCGGTCCACCCACGTATGCGGCCACAGGATGCTGCCGGAAATGCGGGCGCCTTCGCCGATGTGACAGTTGGCGCCGATCACGCTGAGCGGGCCGACATGAGCCCCGTCCTTGACCACTGCGCCGGCATCAATGAAACACGGGCCCTCGATCACGGCTCCCGCCTCGATGCGTGCGTCGGGCGAAATAACGGCCGTCCCTGGCGCCTTGTCAAACGGCGGCGCCAGGAATGTGCCAGTCATGATGTCGGTATGCACCTGCTGATACTTCTCACGTGTGCCGATGTCGATCCAATAGCCGCTGTAGGTGTGGGCCACAAACGTCTCATGCGCCGCGATGAGTGACGGGAAGTAGCCGCGCTCGATGGAGTAGTTCGTGTCTTCGGGAATCCTGTCGAGCGTCTCGCCCTCGATCACGTAGATGCCGGCATTGATCGTGTTGCACTTGATCTTGTCGGCGGGAGGTTTCTCAAGAAAATTCTTGATGTTGCCTTTCTTGTCGGTTTCGACCAAGCCGTAGGCCGCCGGGTTTTCCACCGGTGTCAGGACAATCGTGGCACGCGCGTTCCGTTCCCGGTGCAACGCGAGGACCGCAAGCAGGTCCACGGAGGTCAGCACATCGCCGTTGAATACCACCACCGGGCCACTGGGTTTCGAGCCGGCCGCAAACTTGATGGCGCCGCCCGTACCCAGGGGCTGGGGTTCCACCACATACCGAATCTGCACCCCGAGGCTGCTGCCGTCGCCGAACACTTCCTCGATGCGCTTCGGCTGGTAATTGAGGCTCAGCACGATCTCGTCGATCTCGGGCACCTGCTTGAGCAACTCAATCTGGTACCTGAGGAACGGCCGGTCGAAAATAGGGACGATGGGTTTGGGGGTATTGAGCGTCAGGGGCCGCAGTCGCGAACCCTTGCCGCCGGCAAGGAGGATGGCCTTCATATCAACCATCAACTGTACAAGATCTCTGCAATGGCGAAATGTCAGAAATGCCACAAATGGCGAAATGTCCTAAAATGGGCCCGCCCGTGAACTTGCCCAACGCCCTCACGATTGGCCGGATCTTCCTCGTGCCGATCCTTGTCGTGGTCCTGCTGGCGGACCAGTCGCCCAACCGATCGACCTGGTGGGATGCGTGGCAGTTCTTTGGCGTCAGTAAGGAAATTCTCGGCGCCGTGATCTTTGCTGTTGCCTCGTTGACCGACTGGCTCGACGGCTTCATCGCCCGGCGGCGCGGCCAGGTTACCGAATTCGGCCAGTGGATGGACCCGCTCGCGGACAAACTGCTGGTGACCGCCGCGCTGGTCTCGCTGGTCCAGATGGGGTTGGCGCCGGCGTGGATGGTGGCCGTTATCCTCGGACGCGAGTTTGCCGTCACGATTCTTCGCACCATCGTGCATGCCCGGGGGCAGTCGCTGCCCGCGTCACCGCTGGGGAAAATCAAGCTGGTGGCCCAGGTGGTGGCCATCCTGGTGCTGATTCTCGGCCAGGGGCACATGCGCGAGTTCTACGTGCTGGGCCAGATTGCCCTGTGGGTGGCCACGATCGCGGCGCTGGTGTCGGGCATGGACTACTATCGCCGGTTCCCACCGGCGCGAGCGTCCACCGGCGCCTAAACTAACAGGCTGCTGAAAAACCAGATGTGACACAAGGCGTGAAGGAGAGTGATCAGTTGTTTATCGTCGTGCCGCCGTCCGAATGGCGCCGAGCGGTGAGGATCTCGACCACGTGCGGGCATGATGGCGTGGTCACTCGCACGCGTCGCCTCGATCCGGCCGGGTCGCGACGTCATGCGGGCGCCTGCAGGGTGCGGAGGCGGACCAAATTATAGGCGGCGGCCGCGAAGGTCAGCATCCAGTCGACGAGGGGACCGCCCCGGTGCCGGAGTGTTCGTAGCCCGCCCACCGTGTTCATCCATCCAAAGACTTGCTCGACGAGTTTGCGCTTGCGTTGACTGACGGCGTAACCCGCATGCCGCGTCGTGCGGGCATCGATCGCGCTGTACTTCTTCTGCGCGACATGTGGCGTGATCGCGATCGCGCGCAGGTCGTCCACCCACACACGCGCGTCGTCGCCCTTATCGGTGCCGAGGGTGCC
>JBKJQX010000174.1:0-6927 GCA_046594875.1 Vicinamibacterales bacterium | reverse complement strand
TTGGCGCGGCTAAAGCCACGCCCTACTTGCCTCGGACTTTGCGAATCGCGTCCGCGGTCACCGTGGCCCGGAACTCCACAATCTGCTTGCCCGCCGCGAGCGCCTTGTCCTTGTCGGCGATTGAGACGCCGTCGATAGACGCCTTTCCGGCCTTCACACGCTCAGCCCAGCGCACCGAGAACGGATCGGTCACCATCATGTTCAGCGTGATGACCGGGTCGTCATGCAGGCCGTCGCTCTTGGTGTCGGCGGGGATGAGCTTCTTCTCGATCGCGAACTTCGTCACGGCGCTGTAGGTGTAGTGATCGGGCACATGGGCCACCACCGGTTTGCCCGCCCATTCCTTCGTGTACTTTTCGGCGACGGCGGTCATCCCGCGCCCGTTGCCGCCGCTGTCACCAATCATGATGATGTGCTCAAAGCCGTGCTGCTTCATGCTCATGACGATGTCGCTCAGAAGCGCGTTGAAGGTTTCCTCGCGCATGCTGATGGTGCCCATCGTGGCCATGTGGCCCGATTTCGTATCCAGGTTGCCTTCGGGCACAAACGGCACGATGGGCGCGCAGAGCGCATCGCCGAGCTTGCGCGCAATCGCGTCGCAGTTGGCCTTCAGCACGTAGTTGTGTTTCCCCAGCGCGAGCCATGGACCGTTGGGCTCAATGCCGCCGGTGGCGATGATCACCGTGGTCTTGCCGGCCTTCATCGCATCGCGCACGTCCATCCACGTCATCTCTTCCAGCCACACGGTGTCTGCCTTGGGCAGTGGATTGGGCGTGTCGGGGCAGTTGTACGGACTGTTCTCACACGCGCCGCCACCCAGCGCGGGCAGTCTCGGCGCACCGCCGCGGCCCTGACGGCCACCAGCAGGAGGCGCCTGCTGCCCGGCGACGGTGCCGCCCGTCGTCGGAGGCTGTTGGGTTGGCGGAGTCTGCGCTGCCGCCAGCACGCCGGCGCTGACGGCCGCACCTGCGACGAGCAGTGACGCGATCATGAAAGAGAAAGACATGGGCTTCGCCATTCCAGAACTCCTCGAAGAATTCACAAGCGGTTAACGGGATGAATCAGGGACGTACGCGATGCAATCAATTTCGACGCGCAGGCCAACGCCGGGCAACCCGGCGGCCTGAATGGTCGTACGGGCGGGCCGATGGTCGCCGAATATGCGCGAGTACACGGCGTTCATCGCCTGGAACTCGCTCATGTCGAGCAGGAAGACGCCGCACCGGAGGACGTATTGCAGGTCGGAGCCTGCGGCCTGCAGAATCGCCTGCAGGTTCTTCAGGCACTGCTCGGTCTGCGCGGTTGCGTCGGCGCCCGCGAGTGTTCCCGTAGCCGGGTCAGTGGCACCCTGGCCCGACACAAACACGAGTCGTTCAAACCCCATCCCTGGGGAATACGGCCCCACTGGGGCAGGCAGGTTGGGGGCATGGACAGGACGATGGTCAGGCATACGCTCGGAGGCTCCTTGAAAACGGTGCCCCATTCTAGTGTCCCGAGTCGCAGATTCGCTGACATATTTCGACCGCCGTGCCCGTTGCCACCATCATCATTCCGTTGGATTGGCCAGCGGCAGCCGAACGGTAAATGTGGAACCTCGATCGGGCTGGCTCTGGACCTCAATCGTGCCCCGATGTACGTCGACGATGCGCTTGGCGATAGCCAGACCCAGGCCCGTACCCGCGGCGCTCCGATCTGCGGCCCCCGCGCGGAATAACCGGTCGAACAGTCGCGGCAGATGCTCCTCTGAAATGCCCATGCCCGTGTCGGCGACCTCGAGTGACGCTTCGCCCGCCGCCGCTCGAAGACGCAGGGCGACATGGCCCCCATTGGGGGTGTATTTGACGGCGTTGTCACCCAGGTTCAGCACCACGTGTTTGAGGCGGAGGGCGTCGCCCCTGACCATCACGGCAGGCGTGACGTGGGCTGTCACTGAAACGCCTCGCAGTTCACCGAGCGCCGCGATGATGTCGGCGGCCTCCGTTACCAGATGCGACAGATCTACCTGCGTCGCACCGCGGACCGGTGCATCCGCGAGTGCGAACGCCTGCAAGTCCACCACCATGTCGCTTAACCCATCCACTTCTTCCGCCAGGCCTTCGAGCTGTGCGCGGTCGTGGGCCGGACGAGCGGAGACCAGCGCAGACTGCACCGTGCTTTTCATGATCGTGAGCGGCGTCTGAATCTGGTGCGAGACATCGCCGGCAAACTGTCGAAGTGACTCGAACGCCCGCTGCAGCCGGTCCAGTAGATGGTTCAGTGTGCGAACCAGTTCACTGACCTCCGCGTCTGTGGAGTGGACCTCCACGCGACGCGCCAGGTCGGTGGCCTGAATCTCTTCGAGGGTGCTCGTAATCGAGCGCATCGGCGAGAGTGCCCGCCGGGCCATGATCCAGCCGCCGGAACTGGACAGGAGCAGGACGATGGGGATCAACGGCAGCCACGAGAGGACGATGGTGTCCAGCGTCGCACGCACGTCACCGATCGGATCGCCAATCTGTACATACGCGGCCGCGCCCCGGAGCGGCGCACAGATGAAACGCACCTCGCCGGACTCCTCGAAGTCCACGGTAAAAAACGTCGCCGTTCGAGAGCCGGTCATGGCGGCATGTACGAGCACCTGATGCTCGCCAAGACTGGGTTCGGTCGGCTGCAGCACGAGATCGCGATACACGAGGGCACCGCGGTTGTCCCGTACCATGACAAAGCGCGACCCCACCGACGATTGTCCGAATACCTGCCGGATGTGCGCCTCAGTCAGTGGCGAGTCGCCCAGCGCCTGCACGAGCTCGTTGGCCTGTCGTGCCAGTTCTTCGTCGTGGTGACCGTACAGCGTGCGCGACAGCACCTGGTAGGCGAGCACGGCAAACAGGAGGAGCGTGAAGGTGAGGGTCGCCAGGTGCAGGACCGTCAGCCGCATCCGAAGCGTCTTAATCAGTGATTTTCGGCTCACGGATGACATAGCCGGCTCCTCGAATGGCGTGCACCAGGCGCGGTTCACCCGGCAGCTCGATTTTCTTCCGCAGGTGGTTGATGAAGACATCAATCACGTTCGTCAGGCGGTCCCAGGTGAAATCCCACACATGTTCCGCAATCATCGGCCTGGTCACCACGTGCCCCGCGTGCCGCATCAGGTACTCTAGCAGCGCAAACTCTTTCGGCGTGAGATCAATGCGGCGCCCACCGCGCTGAACGGTGCGCGTGACCGGTTCCAGAACAAGGTCTGCCACCACGAGTGGCGTGAGAGACGGCTCGTGACCGCGCCGCAACAGCGCACGGACGCGAGCGCTGAGTTCCGTGTAGTCGAACGGCTTGGTCAGATAGTCGTCCGCACCGGTGTTGAGTCCACGCACCCGATCCTCGACGAGGCTGCGGGCCGATAGCATCAGAATCGGCACACTGTGCCCTGCACTGCGGATCTTTCGGCAAACCTCGAAGCCGTCGATGTCTGGAAGCATCACATCAAGAATCAACGCGTCGTAGCTCGTGGCGCCGACCAGCTCCAGCGCGCGAGCTCCGGTGCGGGCGATGTCCACCTGGAAGTGCTCATCACTCAGTCCCCTGTGGATCAGCTCAGAGACCTTGGGCTCGTCCTCCACAACCAGAATGTGCACGGCCATCATGATCCCATTGGTCGAACGTTCCGGCGCAGGCCGAGACATTAAATCTCTTTAATAGAACCGCCACGGCGGTGTCAGGTCGCGACTATTTCAAGTGGCCAGTAGGCGTAAGATGGTGCCGTGGTGCGACTGAGGACATTGATGATGGCGGGGGTGCTGGTGATGTCTGCCTGTGCGGGGGAGCCGATTGCCGACGATGGGATTGTGCTGTTGACGCGTGCCGGCTGCGTCGATACCGAGACCATGCGGGCCAATCTGGAAACCGCCGCGCGCGCATTGACGCCTCAGGCGGCGTTCACGGTCGTCGATCTCGACACATTGCCGGCAGGCGACGTGAGGCGCGGGTATCCGACGCCGACGCTGCTGTTCGCCAATCGCGACGTGTTCGGACTGGCGGTACCGAAGCCGCCCCTGCCCCAGCCCACCTGACGGTTCTACCGGGGCGGAGTTCCGTCCCACAATGTGATTCGCGAGGCACTGGCGAAGCTGCGGTCCTGACGCCCGAATGCCGCCGAAGGAGACGCCGTGACGACGCAGGATCATTGGAACAGGATTTACCGCACCAAGTCCGACCAGGATGTGAGCTGGTTCGAGCCGCTTCCTGAAGTGTCGGTGCGCATGATGGTGGCTGCCGGCCTCAACACCGAGAGTTGTGTGTTGGATGTCGGGGGCGGGAATTCACGGCTGGTGGATTACCTGGTCGGCCACGGCCTCGATTGTGTGGCCGTGCTGGACGTGTCAGGGGCCGTGCTTGAATCTGCGAAGGCACGACTCGGCGCGGCGGCGGAGTCGCTGGTGTGGATCGAATCGCCAATTGAAGGCGAGTGGTCCCTGAAGCCGATGGACATCTGGCACGACCGTGCGGTGTTTCATTTCCTCACCGATCCCGACGCGCGCACGCGATACCGCGCGCACCTGCACGACGTGCTCAAGCCCGGCGGCACGGCCATCATCGCGACATTCGCGCTGGACGGGCCGGAGAAATGCAGCGGGCTGCCAGTGGCACGATACTCACCAAAGTCGCTGGCCGAGGAGCTTGGGAGTGATCTGACACTCGTCGAGTCGGTGGAGCACACGCACACAACGCCGTGGCGTGCGACGCAGTCGTTTCAGTACTCGCGATTTGTGCGGCGCGCAGCGTAGGACCATACCCATTCTTTCGGGTTCCAGGTAGCGTCGAGCTCTCCGGCAAGGACGGGATCGAGGAAGGTCTGGGCCGCCTTGGTCACCTCGTCGAGAGTGAGCCACGCCAGGTGGTCTTCGCGGGCCATCGCTGCGTAGGGCGTCATCCAGGCGCTGAGCGGCTCGGGCACCTTCGCGGGTAGCGCATGCGTCTTGCGGAATGTGAAGGTCTGCTCGAGAGCCGCTCGCAGACGCGTCGCGTCGATGGGCTGCGCGGTCGCGAGCAGTGCAATGTCTGGGAGGTCTTTCACTCGCGAGTTCGGGCGCGACCTCGGCATCGTGTACGCGTGCAGTTTCTCGGCGAGGTGCGTCTCGATCGGATAGAGGCGCAGCGTTGGCGGTGCGATGCCGGCGAAGGCAAGGACGTCCTCGGCGACCACGATCTCGGGCTCACCAAGGATCGGATCGCCGAACGCGACGTCAACGCCGAAGGGCTGGCCGTAGACTTTCCCCGCGAGCTTGCACTCGGCGCGGAAGCGGAGCCCGTCGTACTGCATGCCGTCCTTCTGGATCTCCGGGTGGTCCTGGTCGGGGCCGACCTCGAACGTGAGGAAGTCGCCAAGGTCGCGACGCCCCGCCTCCTGCAGCCTCGCGAGAATGTCGTCGGGCGAGCCGACCACACCGAGGTCGACGTCTTTTGTGGTTCGGGCGCGCTCGATGCGCAGCTCGAGGACGAGCCCGCCCTTCAGCGTTGCGGCATCGCCGAACACGGCGACGACGCGCGCGAGGAAGCGATCGAAGACGAGCAGCTGCCGTTTGCGCGCGAATTCGGCGCCGGACTTCGCGGAGGTGCGCAGGCGCTGTTCGAGGGCCTGCTTGAAGGCCTCGGCCGACGAGTACGAACGGATCGTCATGCCGCGAGCCCTCCGAACGGCCTGAGCGCGGCTTCAACATCACCCAGCTCGGCCTTCGTCACGAGCCCGCGGCGAAGGGCTTGCTGTGCCGCGTGCCGCAGCAGTTCGGGCGAGAGCCCCTCGCGCGCGCAGTCGTTCAGGGTGCGGCGCGGGTTCGTGATCGGGACTGCGGAGAACCACGCGCGGTCTTCAGGTACGACGTCGGCGTGGTGCAGCGCCACATCCGGTGGCACGCGGAAGCGGCGGTGCCTCCACGCAGCCGGCAGGGTGAGGTGGACCTGCGCCGGCAGCACGTCGGAGAGGCCGTGCAGCGACAGCGCCGTCTGGTGCGAGATCACCCCGGCGTGCTCGGACCAGAGCCAGGCGGTGACCAGCTCTTCATGCTCCCCGACCGGGAAATGCACGAGCCGGTAGATCCCCCGTTGAGGCCGCGTCACGCGGCCGGCGTGTCTGTGTTTCCGGAGCAGGTGGGTTGAGTAGCCGGCCTCAGCGGCTTGCGTCGTCGTGACGTACCCGGCCTGACCGGCGGCGGTCTCGAAGAGCCGGTCCCAGTCTGGCCCGCTGGATTTCAGTTGGGGCATACACAAAACGTAACCCAAGGTTCCGTTTTGTGCAAGTCAGACTGCTTTCGTTAGGCTGTCGTCGGCTTCACGAGCCTTGCAGCGTTCGGGTCGTAGACGTATTGGGTGATCGTGCCGTCCTTGATGCGCTGGACATCTCGATGTCCAGCTGCGCAGAGGCGAAGACCCGGTGGAGGACGTTCTCGAGTTTGACCCGATTGATGTTGTACAGCGTATAGGTGGCGACGATGTCCACGTCGGCCAGCAGGAATGTCGGGTCGAGGCTGGCGTTGGCGATTCGCGCCTCGACCTTCCCGCCCGTGACGCCGATCTTGTGCAGCACATCGCGGTGCGCCGCGACCGTCGGATTGTCTGACTTGCTGCGCAAGACGTAGATCGTGCCGGCGGCGAGATCATCTTCAGCCGGTTCGTTCGCGAACAGCGGTCCGATTTCGAGGCTGGTGATGAACCGCGCCGTCGCGTCGCGTCAACCAGAAGTCATGCGCGGCCACGCCAAGCGTGGCCACCACCATCAAGACGGCAACGAGTGGAATGAGGCGGCGCATGGACAGACCGTCCTAACGGGTTTCGGCCCCCGTGGTTGCCGGGCGGCGCCTGGCCGCCGTGGAAGTGTGACGAATTTTCCACCCGGTGGCCTCCTTGGAGAGCACGAAGGTCGCGAGTCCGCCACTGTCCATCAATCGTTCTCCAGTC
>JBKJQX010000105.1:0-17391 GCA_046594875.1 Vicinamibacterales bacterium | reverse complement strand
TATCGCGGCGTGACAAGCGCCGCGGCCGTGGCCGGCCGGTGAACGGCCGCGACGTCGGCCTCACGGCCGTCGCTCATCCTCCGAATCGCGCGATCGAACTCACGCCCTGGACGTTTTCTGCCACAACCTCTCGTTTTTCAGCAGCCTGTTAGGCCTGCCAAGCAGCGGCAGCCCTGAAGGGCTGCCCTACGTGTGGCCTACACGCATGTGAAGTTGGCTCCGCACAAAAAAAAGGGCCGGCTGGTGTTGTGCACACCAACCGGCCCCACTTGTTTTCCAGGACTCTGGACTCTGGACTCTGGACTCTGGACCTACTTGTTCATCCAGATATCTTCGAGCACGCTGAACGTCTGCGTGCCCACTTCCTTGCCGGCCACTGAGAGCGTGACGCGGTAGACGCCGGGGCCGATGCCGCCACCGCCGCCTCCACCGAAGCCACCACCCCCGCCGCCACGTCCGCCGCCGGCTGCCGGCGTGGCGCACGGACCAGGGCCCGCGGGTGGTGCGGGAGCTGCGGGTGCCGGTGCCGCCTCAGGCGGGCCGCCACGGCCGCCGCGACCGCCCGCGCCGCCACCCGCCGCCGGGTTGCCCGTGAGCGCCCACTGGAAGCGGTTGAGTCCCGCGTTGCCCGTGCCCGCGCAGGTGCGGACGTCGGTACCGGTCGCCGTGTTGGTGATCTTCACGAGCACCTCGGTGGCCGTCGACGGCAGGAAGTACGAGATGGCCGTGCCGCGCGGCATGTTCTCGCCCGTCCAGTACTTCGAGCCGGGCACTTCCGTCTGATTGCGACGGTCGGTCTTCCACTGCACCGCTTCACGCGGCTTGTACAGCGTGGGCGCGGTCGGGGAGGCGGCCGCCATCTGCTGAAGGGCCGTCACGTCGTCCATGACCCAGATGCTGTAGCCGTGCGTGGCCAGCACCAGGTCGTTGTCACGCGGGTGCACCACCACGTCGTCCACGCGGACATTGGGGATGTTCGGCATGAACTTCATCCAGTTCGTGCCTTCGTTGAACGAGATGTAGAAGCCGTATTCGGTCGGTGCATACAGCAGGTTCTTCGCCACCGGATCCTGGCGAATGGAGTTGACGTTGCCGCGCGGCAGGTCGCCGACGATGGACGTCCAGGTCTTGCCGTAGTCGGTGGTCTTGAAGATATACGGCGCGTGGTCGTTGTCGCGATGCCCGTCCACCGCCACATACGCCGTGGCCGCGTCATACTTCGACGCTTCGATGCCCGAGATGTAGGACTCCTTGTTGCGGAGGGGCAGGTTCGCGCCCACTTCGGTCCACGACACACCGGCGTCGCGGCTGACCTGGACGTTGCCGTCGTCAGTGCCCACCCAGTAGATGCCGGGCACCAGCGGCGATTCCTCCAGCTCGGTCACCGTGCCGAATTCGTTCTGCACGTAGCCGTCGTGGCGCGACAGGATGCACCGGCTGCCGGGGCCCGCGCCGCGGCCGCAGGAGGGCAGGCCATACGACTGCTCCAGAATGTTGCGCTGCGAGATGTCGATGCCTTTGCCCATCCTGGGGCTGATGGTCCACGTGTCGCCGCGATTGCGCGACACGAAGAAATGCCGGCCGCCGAACAGGATGGTGCTCGGGTTGTGCGGCGAGATCCGCATCGGCGAGTTCCAGTTGTACTGCATGACCTGATCGGCCGGCAGCTCGTTGAGGATGTTGGAGCCGCCCAGCCCGCCGCCACCCCCGCCGCCACGACCAGCGCCGCCAATGCGGGGACGAATGTTGGTGGTGGTGCCGGCGGTCAGGTCGTACCGGTTGATGTTGCCGTTCTGCGATTCGGTGTAGAAGATGTTCGCATCGGTCGGGTCCACCATCGTCTGGAACCCGTCACCGCCGCCTACGCTGATCCAGTTCCACATCTGGATGTTGCCCGAACGCTGGCCGCTGGGGCCGCACCAGGACCCGTTGTCCTGCAGGCCCGTGCACACGTTGTAGGGCCGGCGCATGTCCACGGACACGTGGTAGGGAAGGCCGACGGCCTGCAGGCGCACGGAGTCCCAGGTGGCACCCTGGTCATAGCTGACATCGAGGCCGCCGTCGTTGCCGTACATCACGTGGTTGCCGTTCATCGGGTTGATCCAGATCGCGTGGTTGTCCACATGACCCATGTTGGGCAGGCTGATCCAGGTCTTGCCGGCGTCGAGCGACTTGCGCGGGCCCACGCCACCGACGAACACAACATTCTCGTTGCTCGGATCGACGCGAATCTGGCTGTAGTACATGGGGCGTTGGTTTTCGTTCGACTGGAACGTCCATGTCTTGCCCTTGTCGGCCGAGCGCCAGACGCCGCTCAGCGTCGGATCGGGCGGCCCGGCCTGTCCACCACGGCCACCACCACCCGCCTGTGCGGCTGGCGCCGGTGCAGGTGCTGCACCCGCCGCGGAGGCGGGTTCCTTGTCGGGTGCCACTTCAATCTGTGCGTAGATGACGTTCGGGTTCGACCGCGAGAAGTCCATGCCGACACGGCCCATCGTGCCGCGCGGCAGTCCGCCGCCGGTCAGCTTGCGCCACGTCTTGCCGCCGTCAGTGCTCTGGTGGATGCCGCTGCCCGGTCCGCCTCCAACAAATCCCCACGCAGTGCGGCGCCGTTCATACGTTGCCGCAAACAGGAGGTTCGGGTTCGCGGGATCGATGACCAGATCGGTCGCGCCGGAGTCCTGATTGATGTAGAGCGTCTTGGTCCAGGTCTTGCCGCCGTCGACGGTCATGAAGACGCCGCGTTCTTCGTTGGGGCCGTAGAGGTGTCCGACAGCCGCCACCCACACGACGTCGGGGTTGCGCGGGTGCACAATCACGCGGCCAATCGACTGCGTCTCGCGCAGGCCGATGTAGGTCCAGGTCTTGCCGGCGTCGGTACTCTTGTACATGCCGTCGCCGAACGACGAGCTCTGGCGGTTGTTCGGTTCGCCGGTGCCGACATAGATGATGCTCGCGTTCGACGGCGCCAGCGCGATGTCGCCGATCGAGTGGTTGTACTCGGCGAAGATGTTTTCGAACGTGGTGCCGTTGTTGATGGTCTTCCACAGACCACTGACGGCGTAGCCGACGTAGAACGTGGACGGGTTCTTTTCGTCGACGGCGAGGTCGTCAATGCGGCCGCCCTGGCCCGTCGGTCCAATCGAACGCCAGCGGAACCCCTGCAGGTTCGGATCCGTGGGCTGATGAAGCATGGGCGCCGGTGCCGCAGCCGGAGCGGGCGCCTGTTGCGCGACCAGATCCCGCGCAAACGGGGCGGCCAGCGCGGCGAGACCAGCCAGCAGCAGCCAGCGTCGCGTATGGGTCTTGATGTGGAACATGGCAGAGTCTCCTTGGAGCACCCGCGAAGGACGGGAGCTAGGAGATTCTAGTCGATTCCCTCGGCGACGGCCGCGACGGTCTGGGCCACGGTGAGTGTGGTGGTGTCCACCGTGACGTCCGCCTGCCGATACAGCGGCTCGCGACGGGCGATGATGTCGCGCAGTGCATCGCGCGCCTGCGGGTGTTCCTTCATCGGCCGCTGGTCGCCCTGCTTCATGACGCGGTTCCAGTAGTCCACCGGGCGCGCGCGCAGCCACACGGTGACCGCGTGTCGCCGGAGGAGCGCAAACGTATCGGGTGCCGTCACCAGCCCGCCGCCGACGGCAATCACGCCGGGCCGCGCAGCCGAGAGCAGGTCAGTCAGCACCTCTCGCTCAAGCCGCCGATAGTAGTCCTCGCCGTACAGGGAAAACACTTCACCCAGCGCCAGACCGGCGCGTTCGGCAATGACCGTGTCGAGTTCCAGGAAGGGCACCTTGAGCCGGCGCGCCAGTCCGCGGCCCACGGTTGTCTTGCCCGCGCCACGAAGTCCCAGCAGTGCCACCATCGGCCGGCCCGCCTCCGGGCGCGGGGCCGCGACAAGTTCGGCCAGTTCCGCGCCGAGCGCGTGGGCAATGGCCGCCAGTCGGCGCAACGAAATATTGCCGCGGCCCGCTTCAACTTCCATCAGGAACCGCGCAGAGAGCGCCGCCCGTGCCGCCAGATCGCGCAACGTGAGCCCGAGGTGCAGGCGCCGTTGCCTGACGCGGCGGCCCAGGGCGTCCAACAGCGGATCGAGGCCGGAAGCAGAGGTCACCATGCGGATATATAGTGCACTAGGTGAGAAGTATAGTGCATCTCCGACCTTGACGGTCGGCGGGGTGGACCGATATCCTGCCTGTGATCCATGGCCACTCAAGATTCCGTTGTTTCAACCCAGGCACCGCTTTCGTTTGAACGGCATCCTGCCACCTATCAGCACTGGAAGCTGACCTTTGATGGCGCGGTCGCCACCCTGGGCATGGACGTGCAGGAGGATGCAGGCCTCGCGCCTGGCTACAAACTCAAACTCAATTCGTATGACCTCGGGGTCGATATCGAACTCGCCGACGCGATCACACGCATCCGGTTCGAACACCCCGAAGTCCACACGGTGGTGGTCACGAGTTTGCGGGAGCGCATCTTCTGCGCCGGCGCCAACATCTTCATGTTGCGCGGCTCCACGCACTCCTGGAAAGTGAACTTCTGCAAGTTCACGAACGAGACGCGACTGGGCATGGAAGATGCCAGCGAACACTCCGGTCTCAAGTTCCTGGCCGCGCTCAACGGCATCTGCGCCGGCGGCGGATATGAGTTGGCGCTCGCCTGCGACGAGATCATCCTCATTGACGACGCGAACTCGGCTGTGAGTCTGCCCGAGACGCCGCTGCTGGCGGTGCTGCCTGGCACTGGCGGCCTGACCCGCGTGGTGGACAAACGCAAGGTACGCCGCGACCTGGCCGACTTCTTCGGCACCATCGCCGAAGGCATCAAGGGCAAGCGCGCCGTGGAATGGCGACTGGTGGACGCCGTGGTGCCCACCAGCCGCTTCAAGGAAGCTGTGGCGAAGCGCGCGCTCGAACTTGCGTCCACGTCAGATCGGCCCTCCTCGGGACCAGGCGTGACGCTGAACCCGCTGAACGCCGTGATCACGGAGGACGCCTACACCTATTCGTCGGTGTCGGTCGCGTTCGATCGCGCCAAACGGTCGGCCACGATGACCGTGCGCGCTCCAGAGGCGCCGGTGGAGCAGACGCCCGCCGCGATTCTTGCCGCCGGCGACCAGTTCTGGCCCCTGCGCGTGTTTCGCGAGATCGACGATGCGATCTTGCGCCTGCGCGTCAACGAACGCGAGGTCGGCACCATCGTTCTGAAGACCGAAGGCGATGCGGCGCTGGTACTTGGGGCCGATCAGGTGTTGCTCGACCACGCGAGCCATTGGCTCGTGCGCGAGGTGATCCACTTCATCAAGCGCACCCTCAAGCGCGTGGACCTCTCAGCGCGCAGTTTCTTCGCCGTGATCGAGCCCGGAAGCGCGTTTGCCGGCACGCTCTTCGAACTCGCCCTGGCCGCTGATCGGTCCTACATGCTCGACGACCCGGACCGGCCCAATGCCGTGCACCTTTCGCCGATGAACGCCGGCATTCTGCCGATGAGCAACGGCATCTCACGGCTCCAGGCGCGTTTCTACGGCACGCCCGACCAGGTGGCCACCGTGCTCGCGCACGCAGGGCCCTTCGAGGCGTCCGACGCGCTCGAGGCCGGCCTCGTGACCTTTGCGCCCGATGAAATCGACTGGGACGATGAGGTGCGGCTGGCCGTGGAAGGTCGCGCGTCGATGTCTCCGGACGCGCTCACGGGGATGGAAGCCAATCTGCGTTTTGTCGGCCCCGAGACGATGGAGACGAAGATCTTCGGCCGGCTCACGGCCTGGCAGAACTGGATCTTCCAGCGCCCGAACGCCGTAGGCCCCAAAGGCGCACTCACGAGTTATGGCACCTCCGACCGCGCCGAATTCGACTTCGGCCGTACATAAGAAGCCCCGGCGCGAGAGCGCCGGCACCACGAACCTGGGACCCACGGACCACGGACCTTTGGACTGTTCTCTATGATTTCTTCCGACAAAATTCCCAACAACGTCGACCTGCACCTGAATAAGCGGCTGCAGCGCGCCCTCGAGCATTGGCAGCCGGCCTACATTCAGTGGTGGCGCGACATGGGCCCGCAGGGGTTCCAGCACTTCCACGAGATCTACGTCCGTACCGCGATCAGCGTTGATGCCGCGGGCTGGGCGCACTTCGAGTACGTGAAGCTGCCCGAGTACCGCTGGGGCATCTTCCTGGCGGACCCGGTCGTGAACCGCACGATCGGTTTCGGCGATTTCTTCGGTCAGCCGGTCTGGCAGGAAGTGCCCGGTGAGTTCCGCAATCAGCTGCGCCGCCTGATCGTGACGCAGGGCGACACCGAACCGGCGTCGGTCGAGCAGCAGCGCTGGCTTGGCCACCGCTGCCCAAGTCTGTACGACATGCGCAACCTGTTTCAGGTCAACGTCGAAGAGGGCCGCCACCTGTGGGCGATGGTCTATCTGTTGCACTCGTACTTCGGCCGAGACGGGCGCGACGAAGCCGAGGACCTGCTCGCCCGTCAGAGCGGCAACCAGGACAAGCCGCGCATACTCGAAGCGTTCAACGAGCCCATTGACACATGGCTCGACTTCTTCATGTTCACCATGTTCACCGACCGTGACGGCAAGTCGCAGTTGCTGTCGCTTTCGGAAAGCTCGCTTGACCCGCTGGCGCGCACCACGCGCTTCATGCTCACCGAAGAAGCGCACCACATGTTCGTCGGCGACACCGGCATCCACCGCATTGTCGAACGCACCTGCCAGTTGATGAAGGAGTCGGGCTTCTCAGAGGACGTGCGGAGGTTGGGCGGCATCGATCTGCCCACCATCCAGAAACACATCAACCTGTGGTTCTCGCTGAGCCTGGATCTGCACGGCAATGAAATCTCCACCAACGCCGCGTCGTATTTTGCCAACGGCCTCAAGGGGCGCGCCGAAGAAGGCAAGTGGACCGAACATCGGGTGGTCGAAACCACCTACGACCTGGATATCGTCGAGAACGGCGCGGTGAAGCGCGAAGCGGTGCCGATGCGCAACGCCATGAACGAGGTGTTACGCGACTGGTACGTGGACGACTGCCAGTCGGGCGTCACCCGCTGGAACAAGACGCTGGAGAAGTACGGCTTCTCCGACCGCTTGCGCCTGCCGGACCGCAAGTTCAACCGGGGGATTGGGCAGTTTGCGTCGATCCACACGGATCCAGACGGCCACATGCTGTCGGACGCCGAGTGGGCGCGCCGGAAGTATGAGTGGCTGCCCAGTCCAGCGGACAAGAAGTATCTGTTGTCGATCATGAACCAGCCCATCTACGAGACGGGCAAGTTCGCCAACTACATCGCCCCGCCGGCGCGCGGCGTGAACCGGACGCCGATCAACTTCGAATACGTCCGCACGGAAATGTAGGAGGCTCGATGAACAAAATGCTTGTTGCGGATCACGCTGGAGTTCGCGTGCTCACGTTGTGTGAGCCGCCGGCGAATACGTATTCCTACGAGCTGATGCAGGAACTGGACCGGGCTGTTCTCGACGCGCGGATGGACCCGGCGGTGCACGTGATTGTGCTGACGGGTGCCGGAGAGAAGTTCTTCTGTGCCGGCGCGACGATTGCGACGCTCAAGGATGCGACGCCCGAATACAAGTACTACTTCTGCCTGCACGCGAATGAAACGTTGAATCGCCTGGAGCAGACCCCGAAGCTGGTGATTGCCGCGCTCAACGGCCACACGGTGGGCGGCGGCCTCGAAGTGGCGCTTGCGGCCGACTTTCGCATCGCGAAGCAGGATGCCGGCAAGATTGGTTTGCCCGAGGTGGCGCTTGGCGTGTTGCCGGGCACCGGCGGCACTCAGCGTCTGGCGCGTCTGCTCGGCAAGGCGAAGGCGATGGAACTCATGATCAGCGGTCGCCTGATGACCATGACCGAGGCGCAGGCGATGGGGCTGGTCACCGAGGTGTGGGACGCCGACCGCCTGAAGGGGCAGTCGTTCCTGGACGCCGTCATCGAGTATGCCAAGACGTTCACGCCGCCCCACAAGGCGAGCCTGGCTGTTGGCCGAATCAAGCGCGCCGTGCAATCTGGCGCCGAGGCCGGCTTTGGCGAAGGGCTGGCCATGGAACGTGAGATGCAGCAACTGCTGTTTCAGAGCGGCGACGCCAAAGAGGGCATCGCCGCGAGTCTCGAAAAACGCAAGCCGGTGTTTGAAGGCAAATAGGCTTTTACACGAGGCATGAAGGAACATGAAGGAGATCCTTCAGATCCTTCATGCCTCGTGTGAGTAATTCGGTGGGGACAAACGACATGATGCTCGGACGGAAACAACTGCTGATTAACGGTGAGTGGCGCGATGCGTCGGATGGCAAGACGCAGCCGGTCATCAACCCCGCCACCGAAGAGGTGATCGCCGAAGTGGCCTCGGCCACAAGCGACGATGTGGATGCCGCCGTGCGCGCGGCGCGTGCCGCCTTCGAGGGGCCCTGGGGACAGATGTCGGCGCGTGAGCGCGGACGGCTGGTCTACAAACTTGGCGAGCAGTTGATGGTGCAGGCGGACGAAGTGGCCCGTCTCGAGACACTGCACAATGGCAAGCCGATCACCGAGTCCCGGCATGTAGAGATTCCCGCCGCTGCCGAGTGCCTGCAGTATTTCGCGGGCTGGGCCGACAAGGTCCACGGCGAGACCGTGCCCGTCAAGGGTGGGCAACTCGTCTATACGTTGCGCGAGCCGGTGGGAGTGGTCGCCGCGATCGTCCCGTGGAATTT
Source organism: Vicinamibacterales bacterium (assembly GCA_046594875.1). Lineage (GTDB taxonomy): Bacteria > Acidobacteriota > Vicinamibacteria > Vicinamibacterales > SCN-69-37 > SYFT01. The sequence continues at coordinate 8,672 of JBKJQX010000105.1, read as the reverse complement.
CCCCTTGCTCATCGCCGTGTGGAAAGTGGCGCCGGCTCTGGCGATGGGGAACACGGTCATCCTGAAGCCGGCGAGTCAGACGCCACTCACCGCGCTGGCGCTGGGCGAGATGGCAACGGCCCTCGGATTCCCTCCGGGAGTGCTCAATGTGATCACCGGGTCGGGCAGTACCGCCGGTCAGGCGATTGTGGACCATCCTGGCATCGACAAGATTGCGTTCACGGGTGACACGTCCACCGGCAAGGGCATCATGAAGAGTGCGGCCGACACACTCAAGCACATCACGCTTGAACTCGGCGGCAAGTCTCCCAATATCGTGTTTGCGGACGCCGATCTCGACGCGGCGGTCCGGGGCGCGACGATGGGGATTTTTTACGGCAAGGGCGAAGTGTGTGCCGCCGGGTCGCGGTTGCTCGTGGAGTCGTCGATCAAGGACGAGTTCCTCGCCAAAATTGCTGACCGTACGAAGAAGATGGTCGCTGGCGACCCGATGAATCCCAAGACGCGTCTGGGGGCCATCTCATCGAAGGCGCAACTCGAGCGGGTGTTGCGGTATGTAGAAATCGCGAAGCAGGAAGGCGCCACGTTGCTGGCAGGAGGCGAGCGCACCGACATCGGCACGGGCAAAGGCTACTTCATGCAGCCGACGGTGTTCGGCAACGTGACCGTGGACATGACCATCGCCCGGGAAGAGGTGTTCGGACCCGTGCTGGCGGCCATTGAGTTTGCCGACGTCGAAGACGCCATCAGCAAGGCCAACTCGTCGATCTACGGCCTGGCCTCAGGCGTGTGGACGCGCGATGTGCGCAAGGCGCACTACGTGGCGTCCAAGCTCAAGGCGGGCACCGTGTGGATCAACACCTACAACACCTACGACACCGCCGCGGCGTTTGGCGGCTACAAACAGAGCGGCTTCGGGCGCGAGATGTCCGTGCACGCGCTTGAGTACTACACCCAGCTCAAGACCGTTTGGGTCGAGATGGCGCCCTAGCGGGCGCGGTGTAGTGGCGAAATGTCACAAATGACCGAAATGGCGAAATGCCGGCCAAACCTATTGCAGGGAAGAATGTGGGAATGTTCTTGGTGATCAATGGTTGAATCTGCTTCTCCAAGATCATTCACCCAATGCGCGCCTTGAACATTCGAACACTCGGGCATTCAATCACTGCGGGCATTTCGCCATTTCGGTCATTTGTGACATTTCGCCACTCCGCCCACCGGCTCAACGGCGCAGGTGGGTGTTGAAGAACTCCACCGTGCGCGTCCAGGCCAGCGTGGCGGCCGGTTCGTCGTAGCGCGGAGTGGTGTCGTTGTTGAAGCCGTGCGACGCACCCTCGTACATGTGCATCGTGTAGCGCACGTTGGCCGCCTTGAGCGCTGTCTCGAACGCCGGCCAGGCGGCGTTGATGCGCGTGTCCGTTCCGGCGTAGTGAATCAGGAGCGGCGCCTTGATCTTCGGCACGTCGGCCTCCGCGGCAGCGCTGCCGTAGAACGGCACGGCGGCTCCCAGATCAGGAATACGGGTCGCCAGCAGATTTGAGATGCCTCCGCCCCAGCAGAACCCCACAGCGCCGACGCGTCCCGTGGATTCGGCGTGTTTCTGCAGGAAGCCGGCGGCCGCCACCATGTCTTCCCGGGTCTTCACCTGGTCGAGTTTGCCGAACAGCGTGCGCGCTTCGTCTTCGCCACCGGCCGGGTATCCGCCAAGCGGAGTGAGCGCGTCGGGCGCGAAGGCGATGAAGTTGTCGAGCGCCAGGCGCCGCGCGATGTCTTCAATGTGCGGATTGAGCCCGCGATTTTCATGCACCACCACCACGCCCGGCAGCTTGCCCGCGGCCTTCGCCGGTCGCACGAGGTACCCCTTCATCGTGCCGCTGCCGGCGGGTGACGGGTATTCCACGCGTTCCGCCTTGATGCGCGAGTCGTCCATCGGCACCTTCTGTGCCTCGGCAAATTTCGGACTGAGCGAGTCGAGCAGCATGCCGGCGGTCACGCCGCCCACGGCAAACTTGGTGGCGCGGTCCAGGAAGCCGCGACGATCCACGTGCCCATGCACGTAGGCGTCAAACAAAATGAGCAGATCGGGATCGTAGTCGGCGATGGTCTTGCGCTCCATGCGGTCCTTTCGAAGATCGTGAGCGCCAAGGATACCGATCCCCGGCCCGTCCGGCAAGGTACACTGCACGGGCATGGACACGCTCCTCGCCTGGCGAGCTGAATTTCCAATCCTCGACACGTGCACCTATTTGGTGAGTCATTCGCTTGGCGCCATGCCTGCGCGAACCGAAACCTATCTCTCGCAGTTCGCGCGTGAGTGGGGCACCCGCGGGGTGCGCGCCTGGCACGAAGGGTGGTGGGAGATCGGCCGCGTCACCGGCGACCTTCTGGCGCCCACCATTGGCGCGGCTCCAGGGACGATCTCCATGCACCAGAACGCGACGGTGGCCCAGGCCATCGTGGCGTCGTGTTTTTCCTACGACGGACCGCGCCGGAAGATCGTGGTGCAGGACCTGGACTTTCCCTCGAACCACTATCTGTTCCATGGGTTCGAGCGGTACGGCGCCGAGGTGGTGACCGTGTCGTCGGATGATGCAGTGCGGGGACGCATCGATCGGGTGGTGGACGCGATAGACGAGCGCACGGTGCTCGTGAACCTCTCGCTCGTGTTGTTCCGCAGCGCGCATCTGCAGGACGTGGCGCCGGCCATCGAGAAGGCGCATCGCGTGGGCGCCCGGGTCGTGCTGGATTTGTATCAGGCCGCTGGCGCCGTGCCGGTGGACGTGACCGCGCTCGGGGCAGACTTTGCCGTGGGCGGCAGTGTGAAGTGGTTGTGCGGTGGTCCGGGCGCCGGGTACCTCTACGTGCGGCCAGACCTGATATCCACGCTGCAGCCGGCCGCGGTGGGCTGGGCGGGACATGCCGAGCCGTTCCAGTTCACGCCTGGCCCGGTGGCGTATGCGGAAGGGCTTGAACGTTTTCAGAGCGGCACGCCCAATGTGCCGGCGTTGTACTCGGCGCGCGCCGGCTACGAGATCGTCGCCGAGATTGGCGTGCCGGCCATCCGCGAAAAATCGCTGCAGCTGACGCGCCGGCTGATGGATGCGGCCGAGCAGCGCGGCTGGCGTCTGGCGATGCCGGGTCGTGACCATGAACGCGGAGCATCCGTGATCATCGATGTGCCGAATGGCGCGGCCGTGACACAGGCGCTGATCGCGCGAGACGTCATCGTGGATTATCGGCCCGGCGCGGGTATTCGCATTGCGCCGCACTTCTATAATACGGAAGGTGAGATCGACCACGCGGTGGAGACCATGGAAGACATCCTTGGGGAAGAGGCCAGATGACGGTGAGGACGATCGCGGTGCTGGGCGCCGGCACCATGGGACACGGCGTGGCACACGCGGCGGCCGTGTCTGGGTTTGACACGCGGCTGTATGACGTCTCGGACGCACAGGCGGCCAGGGCGCGCGGCACGATCGACGGCATCCTGCGCAAGGCCGTGGAACTCGGCAAGGCGACTGTGGCTGAGGCGGATGCGGCCATCGCCCGCCTGATCACCACCACCGATGTGGCCGCGGCGCTCGCCGACGTGGACCTCGTCATCGAAACCGCCCCCGAGCGGATGGACATCAAAATCCAGTTGTTCGCGGCGATCGACGCGCACGCGCCGTCCGGCGCGGTGGTGGCCAGCAATACCTCGGCCCTGTCCATCACCGAAATGGCGGGCACGCTGAAGGACCCGTCGCGAGTGGCGGGCATGCACTTCTTTAATCCCGTGCACAAGATGAAGCTCATCGAGATTGTCCGCGCCCTGGAGTCGAGCGAACGGGCGCTCGAGACGATTGAAGGCGTCGCGCGCCAGATGGGCAAAGAGACGGTGCTGGTGCGCGAGGCGCCCGGCTTCATCACCACCCGCGTCAACGCGAGCATCGGCAATGAAGCGTTTTACATGCTGATGGAAGGCGTGGCGTCGGCGCGCGATATCGACAAGGCCCTCAAGCTGGGACTCAATCACCCGATGGGCCCGTTTGAACTGGTGGATCTGGTGGGGCTCGATACCCGGCTCAGCATCCTCGAGTACCTGCACAAGAGCATGGGCGAAAAGTACCGCCCGTGTCCGCTCCTGTCGCAGTACGTCAAAGCCGGTCGGCTGGGGAAGAAGGTGGGCAAAGGTGTCTACGACTACTGACATCACCCGCCATGGACACGTGGCCGTCCTTCGCATCAACAGGCCCGAAGTGCGCAATGCGCTCGATCTGGCGACCGTGCGCGAGATGTCTGCCGCGATCGAGGCCTTGTCCACAGACGACTCGGTCGGCGCCATCGTGATCACGGGCGCTGGAGATACCGTCTTCGTCTCGGGCGCCGACATCAACGCCATCAAGGCCCGCACGCGCGACGATGGGCTGGCCGCGATCAATTCGTCGCTGTTTGCGGCCATCGACAAGTGCCCCAAGGTGACGATTGCCGCGGTGAACGGCCTGGCCCTCGGCGGTGGGTGTGAGCTTGCGCTGTCGTGCGACCTGCGCGTGGCTGCCGCGCACGCGAAGTTCGGCCAGCCCGAGGTGGGCCTCGGCATTATTCCCGGCGCGGGGGCCACGCAGCGACTGCCGCGCATCGTGGGCCTCGGTCGCGCCAAACACCTCATCCTGACCGGCGATGCGATCGATGCCCAGCGCGCGCTCGACTGGGGTCTGGTGTCGGCCGTGGTGCCGGCCGCCGATCTGATGACCCACGCGCTGGCCCTGGCCGAGAAGGTGCTGACGCGGGGGCCGCTGGCCATCCGCCTGGCCAAGCTGGCGCTCAATTCATCCGCGCGCGTCGATCTCGATTCGGGCCTGCTGATCGAGACACTCGCGCAGGCGATTTGTTTCGATTCGCGCGACAAGCACGAAGGCACCAGCGCGTTCCTCGAGAAGCGCACACCGAAATTCACGGGCGATTGAGAAGTGTGGAGAGTGGTATGAGTGATGCACAAACGCGACTGGATCGTCGAGACTTTCTAAAGATTGGCGGAGCGGCGGTCGTCGCCGGCGCCGTGGCCGCGCGCGGCAGCGAGACCGCAGCCCAGGGCACATCGGGCCTGCTGGCGGCGCCCCCCATCGACATGGTGCGGATTGGGTTTGTCGGCATCGGTCTGCAGGGCGGGGGACACGTCGGCAACCTCCTCAAAATTCCTGGCTGCCGAATCACGGCCGTGTGTGACATCCGTCAGGCGCGCACCGACTGGGCGACCAAGGCCATTGTTGCGGCGGGGCACCCCGCGCCCAAGGCCTACACGAACGGGCCGCGCGACTTCGAGCGGATGTGCGCCGAGGAGGATCTGGACCTGGTCTACACGGCCACGCCCTGGGAATGGCACGTGCCGGTCATGCTGGCCGCCATGAAGAACAACAAACACGTCGCCACCGAAGTGCCCGCCGCGATGACCGTTGAAGACTGCTGGGCCATGGTGGAGTCGGCCGAGAAGTTCAAGAAACACGCTGTCATGATGGAGAACTGCAACTACGGCCGTTCCGAGATGATGGCGTTCAACATCATCCGCCAGGGCCTGTTGGGGGAAATCGTGCACGCCGAGGGCGGTTACCTGCACGACCTGCGCGGCATCAAGTTCGAGAATCGCGACGAAGGCCTGTGGCGGCGCGCATGGGCCATGAAAGTGGATGGCAACTTGTACCCCACGCACGGGTTGGGGCCGGTGGCCAACTGCATGGACATCAATCGCGGCGATCGGTTGTCGTACCTGGTCTCGGTGAGCGGACCCTCGCGCGGGCTGCAGGATTGGGCGCGCGAACATTTTCCCGCCGACGCGCCGCAGCGCCAGGAAAAATACGTGTTGGGCGACGTCAATACCTGCCTGGTCAAGACCGTCAACGGCAAGACCCTCATGGTGCAGCACAACACCAACCTGCCGCGGCCCTACAGCCGCATCCACCAACTCCAGGGGACGAAGGGCATCATCCAGGGCTATCCGGATCGCGTGTACATCGAAGGACGGGGCCGCAATGATCAGTGGGTGGACCAGGCGACGCTCCGCGACGAATTTGACCATCCGCTCTGGAAGGAAATGAACGAACGTGCGGCCGGCGCCGGGCACGGAGGCATGGACTACATGGAGGACTATCGCCTCATCAAGTGCCTGCGCGAAGGGCTGCCCACCGACATGAATGTCTATGACGCCGCCTCGATCAGCTCGCTGGTCGATCTCACCGCGCAGTCGAACGCGCGAAAGAGTCGCGCGATGGATATTCCAGACTTCACCCGGGGAAACTGGCGCACTAACCCAAAGCTCGATATCGTGCACGCCTGAGGGCGCATGCAACTCACCACTCTCGACTGGGCCATCGTTCTCGTCTCGCTGCTGGTCTCGTTTGCGCCGGCGGTGTACCTCGCCCGGCGAGCCGGGCAAAGCACCACGGAGTTCTTCACCTCGGGCCGGGCCGCGCCCTGGTGGCTCATCGGCGTGTCCATGGTGGCGACGACATTCAGCACCGACACGCCGAATCTGGTCACCAACCTTGTGCGCGAAGGCGGCGTGGCGGCGAACTGGGTCTGGTGGGCCTTTCTGCTCACCGGTATGACGACGGTGTTCTTCTACGCCAAGTTGTGGCGCCGGCTCGGCGTGGTCACGGATCTCGAGTTCTACGAACTGAGATATTCGGGGCCGGCGGCCCGATGGGTGCGTGGCTTCCGCGCCATTTATCTCGGGGCCCTGTTCAACATCCTGATCATGGCGGCGGTGAACCTGGCCGCGGCGAAGATCGCCAACGTCCTGCTGGGATGGCCGATCTGGGAGACGCTGCTCGTGTGCAGCGTCATCAATGTGGCGTTTGCCGCCACGTCGGGGTTGTGGGGCGTGCTCGTGACCGACCTGATCCAGTTTGGCATCGCCATGACCGGCTCGGTGGCGGCGGCCGTGTACGCACTGCGCCGGCCGGAGGTGGGCGGCCTCGAAGGGCTCTTCGCGAAGATCCCGGTCGAGACGGTGGCGATGTTGCCCGACTTCGGCAACTGGAGCGTGGCGCTCCCGATCTTCATCGTGCCGCTGGCCGTGCAGTGGTGGTCTACCTGGTATCCGGGATCTGAACCGGGAGGCGGCAGCTACATCGCGCAACGGATGCTGGCGGCCAAGTCGGAACGCGACGCCCTCTCGGGCACCCTGTTGTTCAACGTGGCGCATTATGCCCTGCGGCCCTGGCCGTGGATCATCGTGGCGCTGTGTTCGATGCTCGTGTTTCCGGAAGTTGCCGACATCGGCCGTGCGCTGCCTCATGTCGACCAGTCGCTCCTCGGTCACGACATGGCATACCCGGCCATGCTCACGTTCCTGCCGGCCGGCGTCCTGGGGTTGATGGTGGCCGGCCTGCTGGCCGCGTACGTGTCCACGATTTCCACGCACCTCAACTGGGGCACCTCGTACCTGGTGCACGACTTCTACCGCCGCTTCCTCAAGCCGGGCGAGTCAGAAGCCCATTACGTCCTGACGGGACGCATCGTCACGGTGCTGCTGATGGTGGTGGCGGCCGCAGTGACGCTGGTGCTCGAATCGGCGCGAGGCAGCTTCAACCTGCTGCTCTCGATTGGCGCCGGCACCGGGCTGCTGTATCTGCTGCGCTGGTTCTGGTGGCGCGTGAACGCGTGGAGTGAGATTGCCGCGATGGCCAGTTCGTTTGTGCTCGCGTTGATCGTGTTCATTGCGGAGCGGCAGGGGATGAACTGGCCCAGTCACATCACCCTTATCGCGACCGTGGCCATCACGACGGCGGTCTGGATGGCCGTGGCGTTCTGGGCCACGCCCACCGACCCCGAGACCCTGCGCGGGTTCTATCGATTGGCGCGGCCCGCCGGCCCGGGGTGGGCGCATGTGCGCGCCCAGTGCGGCGACCTTGCGCCCATGGACGGACTGAACCAGGCGTTCCTCGGCTGGGCGGCCGGCTGCGTGTGTGTCTACAGCGCGCTCTTTGGCACCGGTCACTTCCTGCAGGGCCACACCACCGCGACCGTCGTCTCGATGGTGCTGTGTGCGGCCAGCGGAGCCACGCTGTGGCGTCTCCTGCCTCGATTGTGGAAGACGTCGTAGCCCTCGTCCTGGCGCGCGGGCTGGGCCGCCGCATGCGTGCCGAGAGCGGCGAGGGCACGCCCCTGAGCGCCGAGCAGCAGACCGCGGCCGCAGCCGGCCTCAAGGGCATGATGCCGATGCCGGCCCCGGGCGGGCGCGCGCGCCCGTTTCTCGACTACGTGCTGAGCGATCTGGCGGACGCCGGTTTCACACGCGTGGCGCTCATTGTCGCCCCCGAAGGAGGCGCCGGCGACCCACTGCGCGAGTACTACCAGGGCGAAGGCCGTCCGACACGGCTGTCGGTGACCTTTGTCGTGCAACCCGAGCCGCGGGGAACGGCCGACGCCGTGTGGGCGGCGGCGGAATGGGTGGGCGCACATCCGTTCGTCGTGTTGAACGCCGACAACTTGTATGGCGCGGTCACGCTTCGCGCGTTGCGGCTCGCCGACGGTCCTGCGCTCCCCGTGTACGAGAAGGACGACCTCGTGCTGTCGAGTGCGATTCCACCCGAGCGTGTGGCCGCGTTCGCCGTGTTGACGATGGGGCCGGATGGGATACTGCAGGACATTGTGGAGAAGCCGGGCCAGGCGGCGATCGAGGCAGCCGGGCCGCG
>JBKJQX010000058.1:0-4039 GCA_046594875.1 Vicinamibacterales bacterium | reverse complement strand
CGTGGTCGGAGATCAGGACTTCGTCATCGACCTGCTCTTCTATCACCTTGTGCTGCGCTGCTACGTGGTCGTCGAACTGAAGGCGGTGCCGTTCGACCCCGCCTTCGTGGGGCAGCTGAACTTGTATCTCTCCGCCGTCGACGACGGGCTTCGCCATCCAGCGGATCAACCCACGATTGGCCTCCTGCTCTGTCGCGACAAGAACCGCGTGGTCGTGGAGTACGCGCTTCGTGACGTCAAGAAGCCCATCGGTGTCGCCGGCTGGTCGCTCACGGAAGGCCTGCCATCTGTGGAGGAAATCGCAGCCGAGTTCTCTGTGAATCGCCGCCGCCTGCGGGCCAGGTGAATCTACAAGGGCGCAATCAGGCAGGATGGTGACCGCCGCCGGTCTAACGTCACAATGCGTGACCTAAACCGCAGGCCGGGGCCTCCACCTGGGAGGACACGGGGGCCCAGGCCGGTTAGCCCTGCCGATGTGCGGAGAGGTTGTTCACTCGGTGAGCGAATCTCGGCCTAGGTCTGCGCCTCGACCACTCGAATCCGTCCACGTTCGCGCCGACGAGGCTTGGCTCTGAGCACGATCTCAACATCCTGTCCAAGCGCCGTCAGCAGCCGCATGAGTCGGCCACTCGAGAAGTTCGCGAGGCGCCCGTTGAGCAGGGCTGATACCTTCGGCTGGTCGATGCCCATCAGCGCCGCGGCGGCGGTCTGGGTGAGGCGTCGACCCTTGATGATGCCTCGAATGTGGTACGCCAGCTGCGCCTTGGCGAGCTCTTCCTCCGGTTCAGCGAATCCCAAGTCCGCGAACACGTTTCCGGAGCCTGGCGTCACCGTGATTGCAGATTTTTTCGCCATTCCTGGTAATCCTGTTTCGCTCGAACCAACCGGTCGCGTATCAAGTCCACCAGTGTATGCCGGTTCAGGCATGAGAGTCACCATGGCTTCGTCCCTGGTGACTCTCGGCAGCCTACCCTCCTCAAGCCTGGGTCGTGTGACAGTTGGTACACAATTCGACGCGAGGGGCCGTAACCGAATGACCACATCCGAACTCGTCCCCACACCCGACCTGTTCACCCACCCGAGCCGCCTGCACGGGCAGCGACACGTTGCGCGGGTGATGATTCATGCGTTTCGCTTGCTTGAGGCCACGGGCCTGCACGAATGGTCGACCCGCGTGTGGGCGTCGGTCTACCTGCACGACCTGGCCCGCACGCATGACGGCATCTGTCTTCGTCACGGTGCCGACGCGGTCGCGAAGTGGCGAACGTCGGAACGCTTGACTACGCATATAGGTTGCGCCGGCGTCCATGCCGATCAGGAGCCCTCGGTCTGTCGGGCCGTCACCCTGCACTGCAAACCCAATCGGTATGAGCCGGCCAGAGACGATGCCGACTGGCCGCTTGTGGCGCTGCTCAAGGACGCCGACGGCCTTGACCGCGTCCGCCTCGGTGACCTCGACCCGTCCTACCTGCGACTCCCGGCGTCGCCGTCGATGGTCGCGTTCGCGCAGCAGCTGTTCGATGACACGCACGACGCCATTCCCGAAGGCCCGGACCTGTTTCCGGCCCTCCTCGATGCCGCGGGCGATATCGCTGGGCGGCGGGTCGTTGTGCCGAGCGCGCTGTCAGCGGGGTCACTTACAATGCGCCATCGTGATTCCCAGCACCAAGTCACTCGTCCGTGACCGGCTCCTCGCCGAAGGCCACCTCGACTCCCCCTGGGCCACGCGGCTCCTTGACGCCATCGAGGAACGGCCCACCGAACAACAGATACACGCCGGCGCCTTCCTCAAGAGCGTGACGGTCGAAGGATTCCGCGGCATCGGCCCAGAACGCACCCTGGCGGTGACGCCGGGGCCGGGCCTCACGCTGGTCGTCGGCCGAAACGGCTCGGGCAAGTCGAGTTTTGCTGAAGCGCTCGAAGTGCTTCTGACGGGCACGAGCCAACGGTGGATGGGACGGTCGAAGGTCTGGCAGGACGGCTGGCGCAACCTGCACCAGGCTCACCCAACAGCCATCCGCGCGCAGTTGGTGCTCGACGACGTTGGCGACACGGTAGTGTCGACGTCATGGGAGCCCGATGGGACGTTCGATGCGGCCACGTCCTGGGTGCAATTTAAGGGTAAACCCCGAGGACCGCTCGACACTCTAGGCTGGCAGACCGCACTGAGCACGTACCGGCCGTTCCTCTCCTACAACGAACTCGGATCGCTGCTCGACGGCGAACCGTCGAAACTGTATGACGCGGTCTCGAAAGTGCTGGGGCTCGACGATGTGGTGGAGGCGCAGAACACGCTGGCGACCCAACGCACCGAACGGGAACGGGTGCTCAAGACGAGTGACACCAGGCGCAAACAGCTCATTGAATCGCTGAAGGCATACCTCGCGACGCGTGAGGACGGGCGCGCCGCTTCGTGCATCGCCGCGCTTGAGGCGAAACCCTGGGACCTGGCGGCATTGGAGTCGCTTGTCCGAGGGGATGTGTCATCTGATGCGAGCCACACGATGGCCCTGCTTGCCCGCGCGGCCTCCCTTGAGGCGCCATCGGCTGAACACGTCTCTCAAGTGGTGACGGCACTGCGGAGCGCCGCCGCAGCGTTGGCCAGCGTTGCCGGGACGGACGCCGATCGCGCCCGAACACAGGCAGAACTGCTGAGCCGCGCGCTCGACGCGCAGACCCACCGGGGAACGGAGGACTGCGTGGTGTGCGGCACTGCGGGTGTGCTGACGCCCGATTGGGTGGTGGCCACTCGCGCGGAGATTGATCGACTGCGTGGGGAAGCGACAGAAAGTGCTTCGGCGCAGGCCGCATCCAGAACAGCGCTCCAACAGGCGCAGCAGTGCGTGTCTTCTGCGCCGGCGGTGCTCGAGCAGCTGGCGGTCCACAAGGACCTGAATCTGGCCGGCCTCGCCGAGGCACAGGCGGCGTGGAAGGAATGGAGCGGCGGCCGGGAGCTCAACGACTTGAGCGGCCTGGCGGCCCATCTTGATTCACATCACGTGACGCTGGTCATCGCGCTTGATGATCTGCGTCGTGCCGCCGCAGCGGAGCGTCAGCGTCGGGAAGACTTGTGGCGTCCACTCCAACTCGCGCTGGCCCAGTGGCTCCCTGAGGCCCTGGATGCGCAGGCGGCCGTCGAGGACGTTCCGGCGATCAAGACAGCCGAAGCGTGGTTGAAGACCGCAGCCGTCGCGATTCGCAGCGACCGTTTTCAGCCCATCGCGGACAAGGTCGCTGTCGCGTGGAACCATCTGCGGCAACAGAGCAACGTCACACTTGGCCAGATTGGCCTGATTGGCGGAAAGAACCAGCGTCGCGTCGAACTGGGTGTCACGATTGACGGCGTCGCGGGTGCCGCGCTCGGTGTGATGAGCCAGGGTGAGCTCCACGCACTTGCCCTCAGCCTCTTCCTCCCTCGCGCCACTCTTGACGACAGCCCCTTCCGCTTCATCGTCGTCGACGACCCTGTGCAGTCCATGGATCCTGCGCGCGTGGATGGTCTCGCGCGCGCCCTGGAGGATGTGGCCCGCACGCGACAGGTGATCGTCTTCACCCATGACGACCGCCTGCCTGAAGCCGTGCGCCGGCTGGGGATTCCTACAACGATCGTCGGGGTGACTCGCAGACCGAAGTCGGTCGTCGAGGTCAGGCTGGAGCGCGATCCCGTCGAGGCGTATCTCGCGGACGCGTTTGCCCTGATCAAGACGCAGGATCTGCCTGACGTGGTCAAGCGACAGGTCGTGCCCGGCTTCCTGCGGCTCGCGATCGAGGCAACGTGTGTGGCGATGGTGCGTCGTCGGCGACTGGCCCACGGAACGCCGCATGCGGAGGTGGAAGCCGCCATCGACGCCTGTCGCACCACGACACAGAAGGCCGCGCTCGCGCTGTTTGACGACGTGGACAAGGGTGGAGAGGTGATGACGCGACTCAACCGTTTCGGGCTGTGGGCGGGCGATGCGTTCAAGCAGTGTAATCAGGGCGCGCATGCCGCCGCCGAAGGCGATATGGAGTCACTGGCGCGTGACGCTCAGACGCTTGT
>JBKJQX010000026.1:0-3000 GCA_046594875.1 Vicinamibacterales bacterium | reverse complement strand
CAAGCAGGTAGAGAAGGCGTTCGATGCAATCAAGCGCGGCGACCTTGCCGGGTTGGTCAAGGCGGTAGCGACAGCGGATCAAGCTAATTGGATTCGTCAGGGAAAAGCATGGTGCCTTTTGGACGAAGCCGTCCGCTGCCAATCGCTGCCGCTTGTTGCCTGGCTTTTGAACAAAGGCGCCAACCCGAACACGCTTTTTCGTTATGACCATCTGCATAGCCACCTGCTCGATTCGGTTATTCCTGGCCTATATTTTTCGCCGCTCGCCGCCGCGTTACGTGGGGGGTTGGAAGACATCGTCGTGTTGTTACTCACTCATGGAGCTAGCCTGAGGCTACCCATCTGGTATGACGTATCGGCGGGGTTGGTAACTTGCGAGGACATTGCCTGGTTCGCGTCAACTATCTTGGCCGGTCGGCGTCAATTATCTTGGCCGGTGAAGCGAAGTGTTGTTAATCCTTCTTTTCCTTGGTTTTCTGCTTAGCGGTAGCGTTCCCTGCCGATGCTGCTCGTCGCCGATAGCTTTCCACGTTTAACTCGAAGATGGTGGAGTGGTGCACCAGACGGTCAACCGCCGCCAGCGTCATGGCTGGGTCAGGAAACACCTGATCCCATCCAGAGAACGGCTCGTTCGCTGTCAGCGCCAGGCTCTTCCTCTCGTAGCGCGCAGCGATCAGTTCAAACAACACCGACGTCTCTGCCTGATCGCGCCGGACGTAGCTCAGATCGTCGAGGATCAACAGGTCGAAGCGGTCCAGCTTGGCGATCTCGGCTGGCAAGCGCATTTCGCGCCGCGCCACTTGCAGGCGCTGCACGAGATCGCTGGTACGCGTGAAGTGAACTCGATAGCCGCGATCGATCAGCCCGTAGCCGATGGCGCAAACAAGGTGGCTCTTGCCTACGCCCGGCGGTCCGAACAGCAACAGGTTGGCGCCCTGGTCAATCCATCCATCGCCTTCCACCAGCGCGGTGACATGGGCCTTGGACACCGTGGGTACGGTACTGAAGTCGAAATTGGACAGCAGCTTTCCGGACAGCAGCTGTGACTCCAGGCGGTGCCGCTCCAGGCGCCGTGTTTCCCTCTCAGCCAGCTCATGCTCCATCACCGCCGTCAGGAAACGCTCTGCCGGCCAGCCCTCCTTGTTCGACTGCTCTGCCAAGCCCGCCCAGATACGCTTAATCGTGGGCAGGCGCAGCTCGTTGAGGATCAGCGGCAGGCGTGCCGCGATGGCGCTCATGCTGCCTCCAGCAGGCAGTCGTAGCTGGCCAGCGTGGGCAGCACGACCGTCACGGTCGGGCAGTGAGTTGGGCGGGGCGCCATTTCCTCCTGGAGCTCTTCCAAGTTCGGGGTCTCGCCGGCAGCCAGTAGCATTGCCAGCCGCTGTGCCAGAGCCGTCTCGCAGCCGTCATTGCCAGCCAGGTCAAGCAAGCCGACCATCAACCGGCAGGCTTGTGCCTCGGGCAGGCACTCCTTCAACTGAACCCACATCTGGCGGTACTCGGTGCGGGGGAACAATGCGTCGCGCAGCACCGACCGCGCCAGGGCGCCGGGCTTGCGTTTGAGCGCGGGCAGCAGATGGCGGTAATCGACGACCTTGCCCCGCCCGCTGACCGGATCGGGCTGCCCCCGCTGCAACTCCAACACGCACACATTGCCCAGCCAGCACTCCAGCCGTTCGGCGAACACCCGCACCTTCAAGCGATGGCCCACCAGCCGCGAAGGGGCGGTGTACAGCACCTTCTTGACCGTCATGGTGCAGTACTTGGTGACGCGCGCATCGACCTCCTCGTAGTCGCTGCTGCGCCTTGCCGGCAGCGCCATGAGCATGGCGCGTTCTTCATTGAACTTGCGGGTAACGCGGCCGTTAAGTCGTCCGAACACTTCGGCCACGAAGAGTCGGTAGGCGTCCAGGTCGGCGAAGTCTCGGTGCCCGCGCAGCAGCAGCGCTTGCTCCATAGTGCGTTTGAGCGTTCCTTGCCGCGATTCGATTGAACCGTTCTCATGGCTGACGCCGAGGTTGTTGCGGCTCGGACGCATGCCGTAGTGCTGACACAGCGCCTCGTAGCGCCGCGTGAGCAGCTCCTGCTCCGACTTGTTGTTGTAGGCAGCTGCGAGGCTGTCAGTACGATGCTCTTCGGGAACGCCGCCCATCATCCAGGCCGCGTTCTGCAGGCCCGACGATAGCGCCATGAAGCTCTCGCCGCCGAGCACTACCTCCACGTAGCGCCAGCCAGAGTAAGCCAGAACGAACTGGTACAGCAGGTGCAGCAAGGTCGCCCCGGCGACGGTTACTTGCAGCACGGCGGCATGGGTGAAGTCCGACAGACCAAGGCGACCCGGTGGGTGAGCCTGCGCAAAGTATACTTCGCGCTCCTTGCCGTAGCTGGCGCTCCAGGCGCGCACGCGACGTTGCAGAGTGCGCAGCAGTGCGCTGTCGTACTGCCCTGGATAGCGTCGCTGAAGTTCCTCCAGCAACGTCGTAGCGGTCAGTGCCGGCGCCGCCGCCAGCATCGGCACCAGCTCGCTCTCCCAGACGGCCTCGAACGGGTCGGCGCGGGTGCGCCAACCGCGCTCCGGGCGTTGAGATGGTAATGCGTCGCTGGCGTCGATCCTGCGTGCTGAACGCACGCTGATGCCGGTCTTCGCCGCAGCGACTTCCTGGCCGTGCTTGGTTCTGAGTTTCTTGTAAATGCCCACTTGGTGATCCCCGATACGTTTGCCGGCCACTCGTCATCTCCCCAGCTCCATGCTGAATGAAACAACTGTAAAACCTCGCTTCCGCACCGGGCCGGTTTCAGGTGACAAACCGGCCAAGATAGTTGTCGTCTACCGGCCAAGATAATTGTCGCTCACCAAAATATTTTTGCACCACGAAGAACTCGCGCCCTGCGGGTGCCAGTTCTTCGTGGTGCTAGTTCTTTGTGGTGCTGGCGGAGAGCGGAGGGCTTCACTGATCGACGCTCCAATGCCAGATGGTCACACTCGGCGTATTGTGCGAC
>JBKJQX010000262.1:0-16606 GCA_046594875.1 Vicinamibacterales bacterium | reverse complement strand
CGCCTCGGAAATGCGAGACCTTGCGCCACGCAAGGACAAAGGCATCCTGCGTGGCATCCTCGGCATCTTCGCGGCGTTTGAGGGCGGCCAGCGCCATCCGGAAGGCTGCGCGATAGTACACAGAGACAATCTGGTCGAACGCCGCCCGGTCGCCTTCGCGGGCAGCGGCCACCAGCGCCCGCACTTCGGGCGTGTCACCGGTGAAGACCCGCTCGTCCGACACAAAGTTGTCGGTGGGGGTCATGGCCATCGCGACAACCTTCGGCACCACGGGTGTAGACCTCCAAACCCCCCGCCCGGTTGGGTGGGGATTACACTAAAGCACCAGGGCGCAGAGCGCCCAAGAAAGAACACATGACAGATATTGAGATCCTGGAGCAGATTCGGGACAAGGTGGACCACCCGGCCACCGTCAAGGAACTGCTGCAGCGGCTGAAGTGGCCGCGGGAAGAGCGGGCCTCCTTCAAGCGCGCCCTCGGGCGCCTGGTGGATACCGGCGAGTTGATTGAGATTCGTGGGGCCCGATTTGGTCTTCCGGACCGGATGAACCTGGTGGTCGGCCGCGTATCGACCAACCCCCGCGGGTTTGGGTTTGTGGACGCGGAGCGGCCACCTGAAGACGGTCCCACCAGCATCTTCATTGCGGGTGCCAACCTCAACCAGGCCATGCACGGCGACCGGGTGGTGGTGCGCGTGGAACGCTCGCGCGACGACAATCGGGCTGAAGGCCGCATCGTGCGCATCCTCGAGCGCGGCACGTCCTCGGTGGTGGGCCGGTACGAAGTGGACGCGCAGAAGCGCGGGTTCGTCGTGCCGTTTGACCGGCGGTTGGTGATGGACGTGGAAGTGACGCCGGGCGCCACGCTCGGAGCGAAACCGGGCGAGATGGTGACGCTCACGATTACGACGTGGCCCACGGCCACCCGTCCCGCGCAGGGACGGATCACCGAGGTGCTCGGAGATGTGGATGCGCCTGGCGTAGACACCACCGTCATCATCCGCAAATACAACATCTCGGATGTGCACAGCGCCGCAGCTGTGGCCGAAGCCACTCGACTGGGCACTGAGGTCAAACCGCGCGACCGCGATCGCCGCACCGATTTCCGCGAGTGGCAAACCGTCACCATCGACGGGGAGCACGCGCGCGATTTCGACGATGCCATTTCGATCGACCGGTTGGCCAACGGCAACTACTGGCTGGCCGTGCACATCGCCGACGTCTCGCACTACGTGACAGAGGGCAGCGCGCTGGACGAAGACGCGTACGAACGCAGCACGTCGGTGTATTTTCCCGAGCGTGCGGTGCACATGTTTCCCGAGGAACTCTCCACGGGGCTGTGCAGTCTCAAGCCGAGGGTCGATCGCCTGGTGCAGTCGTGTCTGATGGAAGTGGATCAGCGGAGTGGCAGCGTGGTGCGCTACGAGATGCATGACGGCGTGATCCACAGCGACGCGCGCATGACCTACACCGAGGTGAGTCAGATACTGACGGACCGCGACCCCGTGGTCAGCGCCAAGTACCACGCGCTGGTGCCGATGTTCGAGCGCATGCACGCGCTGTTCGAGATCCTCAATGCCCGCCGGCGTCGGCGTGGCTCCGTGGATTTCGACCTGAAGGAGTCTGAGATCCAGTTTGGTGAAGACGGTGAGATGGCCGCGATCGTGGCAGCTGAGAGGAATGTCGCGCATCGCCTGATCGAAGAATTCATGCTGTTGGCGAACGAGACGGTGGCCGAACACCTTGAAACCCACGGCATGCCCGCGCTCTATCGCATTCACGAAGCGCCCGATCCCATGAAGGTGGAGAGCTTCGAGGAATTTATTGGCGCACTCGGGTATTCGTTGTCGGGACCTGCCGACAACCTCGAGCCCAGGCATTTCCAGAAGCTGGTGGAGAAGATCAAAGGCAAGCCCGAGGAAAAGCCGATCGCGATGCTCATGCTGCGCACGATGCAGAAGGCTCGGTACGATCCCACACCGGTAGGCCACTTCGGGCTGGCCACGGCGCACTACGCGCACTTCACGTCGCCGATTCGCCGTTATCCGGATCTGGTCGTGCATCGGTCGCTGCGCGAGTCGCGTCGCGCCGTGTCCAAGGAAAGGCGCGCCGAGTTGACCGAGGACCTGCCGGAAATTGGCCGACACACTTCAGAGCGCGAGCGCCGCGCGGTGGACGCCGAGCGGGAACTGGTGCAGTGGAAGAAGGTGCGGTTCATGGCCGACAAAGTCGGCGACGAATTCACCGGGTTTGTCACCGGCGTCACGGCGTTCGGCCTGCACATCGAATTGGTGGAGCACTTTGTCGAGGGCATGGTCCATGTGTCGACGATGGCCGACGACTACTATCGGTTTATCGAGAAGGCCCATCTGCTGCGTGGTGAACGGAGCGGGCGCATCTATCGGCTTGGCGACAAAGTGGCCGTGCAGTTGATTCGCGTCGATCTCGAACGCCGCCTGATCGATCTCGGGCTCACCGAGATTCTCGACGCCGTGCGGCAGTCCGAGCGCAATCGAGGCCCGCGCCACAGCCGCGCCGAGCCCCGCAAGCGTGAGTCACGCAAGAGCGAGCGACGCCCAGCCGGGCGCGACAAACCCGCGGCCAAGGGCAGCAAGCGCCCCGGTCCCCGTGAGCGCGCCTTCAAGAAAGCAGCCCGCGGCAAGAAGCGCTGACAGGATGTTCACCATGAAGGGCATGAAGGTCCATGAAGGCGCGGGGGTGCGGCCCCGGCGGAGCCGGGCCCTCAACCCCACGCTTTCAGACTTCCCGCCTGATCCCTGGTCAATCTTCATGGATCTTCATGGAGCTTCATGGTGAAAATCCGAAAATGAAGACCCTCGTCATCGGCACGGCGGGGCACATCGACCACGGCAAGAGCGCATTGGTGCAGGCGCTGACCGGGATCGATCCCGATCGCCTGAAGGAAGAAAAAGCCCGGGGTATCACGATCGAACTCGGGTTTGCCCACGCCACGATCGGTGACGTCGAGGTGGCGTTTGTGGACGTGCCGGGCCATGAAAGATTCGTGCGCACCATGCTGGCCGGCGCCGGCGGGCTGGACGCGGTGCTGCTCGTGGTTGCCGCTGACGAGTCGGTGATGCCGCAGACGCGTGAGCACTTTGAGATTTGCCGCCTCCTCGGTCTGTCGCGCGGCATCATCGTCATTACCAAGGCCGACACGGCGGACGCGGACACGATTGAGCTCGCGGAACTTGAAGCGCGCGAGCTCGTGGCCGGCAGTGCACTTGAGGCGGCGCCGGTGATCGCGGTGTCGGCCAGGACGGGGCGGGGACTCGACGACCTGCGCGACGCGATTGCCGCACTGGTGAGGGAGGCGCCGCCGGCAGCGGAGCGCGGCGTCACGCGACTGCCGATCGATCGCGCGTTCAGCATCCGCGGGTTTGGATCCGTGGTGACCGGCACATTGGTCTCTGGTCAGCTGCGCGACGAAGATGCGCTGGTGGTGTTGCCGGGTGGCCAACCGGTGCGGGTGCGGGGGGTGCAGGTGCACGGACGATCGGTCGCATCGGTGGCGGCGCCCCAACGCGTGGCCGTGAATCTGGGGGGCGTGACGCTTGGCGAGGTGGCCCGCGGGATGACCCTGGCCACACCCGGCACGCTGGCCGTGACGCGGCGCGTGGATGTGCGCCTCGAGGTATTGCCGGGCGCCCGACCGTTGCGCCACGGTGCGCGGGTGCGCGTGCATCAGGGGACTGGTGATTGGGTGGGTCGCGTGTCGATTGCGTCGGCGCGCGCGCGGGCGGCTGACACCTGGACGCCGGTGCCACCGGGCGCAAGTGATGTAGAAGTGTCGCCGGGAGGGCACGCGCTCGCGCGCCTGCGCCTGGCGTCGCCAGCCGTGTTGACGCGTGGCGATCGCCTGGTGCTGCGCGCGGCGTCGCCGGTGATGACTATCGGGGGCGCGGTGGTGCTCGATCCGGAGCCTGCGGCGGGTGGGGTTCGGCGCAAGGGCGCCGCGGGTCGCCTGGCGGCCCTGACCGCGCAAGATCCGATCGCGTGGGTCACGACCTGGCTCAGCGATGCCGCACTTCGAGGACTGACGGCGGGCGACCTGGTGCGCCGCGGTGGGCTGAGTCCCGGCGATGGCGACGCCATCCTGCGAACGCTTGTGACCGATGGCTGCGCGATTCAGAGTGCCGATCGCTACGTAGACGCGGCTGCGGCCACGTCCGCACGCGCGGCCATCGTGGCGCAGATCGCCGCGTTCCATCGCGCGCACCCGGGCGAGGGGGGAGTGCCGCGCGAGCTGGTGCGTGCGCATGTCGCGGCGGGTGACGTGTTCGACACGCTGCTGGCTGGCCTGGGTGCCGCTGTGACAGGTACCGAGCGCCTCGCGCTCGCCACCCACACCCGCGTCGTGACCGGAGATGAGGCTCGCGTGCGGCAGGTGATCGACGATGCCCTCAAGGCAGCGGGCGTGCAGCCGCCGGACGCGGCAGCGCTGGCCCTGCTCACCCAGGCGTCACCAGCCGTGGTTCAGAAGGCACTCCACGCGCTGCAGAGCGCAGGCCGCGTGCAACGCCTGGATGTGTTGTGGTTTCACGCCGACACGCTGGCAGCGCTCAAAGCGGAGGTGAAGGGCCTGGGCCCGGGCGCCATCATGGACGTGGCGTCGGCGAAGGCACGGTTCGGCGTGAGCAGAAAGTTCGCGATCCCCCTGTTGGAGTATCTCGACAGAGAACGGGTGACCCGGCGCGCCGGCGACAAGCGGCTGGTGATCTAGCCGCCTACGTGTCGCGCTTGTCGGTCAGGCCGTCCTTCGTCGCGTCCTTAAAGTTCCGGATGCCTTTGCCGATGCCTTTGCCCAATTCAGGCAAGCGGCTGGCGCCAAACACCAGGATCACGATGAAAAGGATGATGAGTAACTCGGGAACACCAAGGCTGCCGAACATGGGCACACTCCTCGTGAATACTACCACCCCCTGGCCAGGGCCGTAGGGCATTGCTTTTGCAGTATTCACCACAAATGGCCCAGATGCGTATACTTGAGATGACACCCAGTCCTATGAGCGCTAACGCACCTGCGAACGTGCCGGTACCTGGTGGGCCTGTTGTGCCACCCGCGGCTATCGTTCCGGCTCCCCTCAAGGTTGAGCAGGGCTGGCTCGGCGCAAGTTCGATGTTTCAGCCGCCCGCGCATCACAAGATGGGCCGGGCGTTTTCGACGTCCGTCGTGCTCCATGGCGCGGCGGTCGCGCTGGTGTTCCTGATCATGGCGCTGCGTCCGGCGCCAGAGGCGGTGCAACCGGCGGAGATCGAAAAATACAATCTGGTGTTTGTGCAGGCCGCCGGTCCAGGCGGCGGCGGCGGGGGCGGGGGCAATTCCTCACCGACCCCCCCGGCCAAGCTCGAAATGAAAGCCGTATTGCCGAAGCCGCCGGTGATTGAGCCGGTCAAGGTTGATGTGCCGCCGCCCCCTGCACTTGTGGCCCCGGTGCAGATGGCTGCTGTGATGCCGACGGCCGGCACCCTGTCGGGACTCACGGCGGCGCCCTCATTGGGAGCCGGCACCGGCGGCGGTGGCGGCACAGGGGTGGGCACGGGCACCGGGCCAGGACGCGGAGCTGGAATTGGCGACGGCACCGGCGGCGGGTTCGGCGGCGGCGCGATGCGCCCGGGCAGCGGTGTGACCAACCCGACCATCCTTCGCCAAATCGATCCCAAGTACACACCCGAGGCCATGCGCGCCAAGATTCAGGGCATGGTGGAACTCGAAGCCGTGGTGGGCACCAATGGCGTCATCACCGAGGTGCGTATCAGCAAGTCGCTCGATCGGGCCTTTGGTCTCGATGAAGAGGCAATGAAGACCGCCCGGCAGTGGCTGTTCCGCCCGGGACGCTTCCAAGGGCAGGCCGTGCCGATCCTGGTCGTGATCCAGATGGAGTTCCGGCTCCACTAGTTCTTCTCGTTCGACTGCGCGCAGGGTACTATCTTGCGCGTTGCCATGACACTGACCAAGTCCATTCCGTTCCTGATTCTGGTGCTGTGTGCACTGGTCGCGCTTTTTGTGCCCGAATCGGCACCGGCCGTGACGGGCGGCGCCATTGACTCCGGCGACACCGCCTGGTTGCTGACCGCCACGTGCCTGGTGCTGCTGATGACGCCGGGGCTTTCGTTCTTCTACGGGGGCATGGTCAGCAGGAAGAACGTGATCTCCACGATGCTGCAGAGTTTTGTGGCGCTCGGCGTGGTGAGCCTGATCTGGATCGTGTTCGGATTCAGTCTCGCGTTTGGAGACAGCTACTACGGCCTCATCGGCAACCCGATGACGTTTTTCATGTTCCGGGGCGTGGGCGGCGCCACGCACCCCGACCTGGCGCCCACCATTCCGCTCGCGTTGTTCGCGATGTTCCAGTTGAAGTTCGCCGTCATCACGCCGGCGCTCATTACCGGGTCCTTTGCCGAACGCGTGCGGTTCTCGTCGTACCTCGTGTTCATGACGTTGTTCACAATTTTTGTCTACTGCCCGCTGGCACACTGGACCTGGCATCCGCAAGGGTTCCTGCGCCAGTGGGGCGTCCTGGACTTCGCCGGGGGCACGGTCGTGCACATGTCCGCCGGTGTCGCCGCGCTGGCCGGGGCGATCTTCCTCGGTCCCCGTCGGGTGCACCTGGACGGCAGTCCACACGTCGCTTCGAACATCCCCTACGTGCTGCTCGGCACCGGTATGTTGTGGTTCGGCTGGTTCGGGTTCAACGCGGGGTCGTCACTGGGCGCCAATGCCACGGCGGCGATGGCGGTGGTGACCACCAATACCGCGTCGGCTGCGGCCATGATGACGTGGCTCCTGTTTGACGTCGCCCGCGGGCGCCGGCCATCGGCTCTGGGCGCATGCATCGGCGCCGTGGTGGGCCTTGTGGCCATCACGCCGGCCGCCGGCTTTGTCTCGATTGGGCACAGTGTGTTCATCGGTGTGTTAGCCGCAGTGGTGAGCAACTGGGCCGTGCACCTGAAGTCCAAGTCCACGCTGGATGACACGCTCGACGTCTTTCCCTGCCACGGGGTGGGGGGCATGGTGGGCATGCTGGCGACCGGGCTGCTGGCGCGCGATGTGGGACTGATGTCGGGCGAGACGCGGACCATGCTGTTTCACCTGGTGGCGCTGGTCCTGGTCACCGCCTTCGCGTTCGTGATGTCGTACGTGCTCTATTGGGTGACCGATCGACTGCTCACGTTGCGTGTGCCGGTGGAGCAGGAGGCGATTGGTCTCGACATCAGCCAGCACAGCGAATACCTCGATCTGGAACCGTTCCGCCAGTTCGGCGGCCAGCAGTGAACGTGATCACACGTCCCGCCCGGATCTCGGCGCTGAGTGGCGCGCCTGTACGCTGGACCTACAGCGCGAGGATGAGTACGAGCAGCGCGATGTAGCCGCTCAGATACCAGCGGAACCGGCGCGCCATCCGCCGCTCGTCGTCGGTGACGAAATACCTGTTCGTGAAGAGCGCGGCGATGTCGTGTCCAAACCACGGCAACACGTTGATCTTCCACCCGGTCGTCCGGTAGACGGTCGACCGCCACCGATACCGCAGCGACCAGAGCGGCAGCCCGTAAAGCACGAAGGCGATGATCAGCGCGAGTTTCATCGCTTGGCTGCCGGTGTGCGCCGGGGGCGCGCCGCCGCCGCCCCGATGACGTCGTCCACGATGCGCTGAACGACGGCCGCGACCAGCACGTCTCGTGGAAATACCGTTCGGTGGCCTGGGCTGCGGCTTCCGGACGGCACGCCCTGGCCGCCTACGTACAGCCGATCGACCACCGCCGCCGGAAGCCATTTGTCGACGGCCGGCAGGTGTCGACGGAAGAGTGTCGGTCGCGTGACCGACAGGAGGACGGCCTTGGGCCGCGACGCGCGGCAGGCGCCGGCCAGGTCCTTCAGCGGCATGGATGACCCGAGATACATCACGCGCATCCCACGCCTGGCCAGGTGCCAGGCCACAATGCGGAGCCCGAGTTGGTGCTCTTCGTCCGGGAAACACGCCGCCACGACCCGCGGCGCATCCGCGTCCGGGGGCTGCGCGGTTTCCAGCAGCCGGCCGAGGCGCTGCAAGAACTGGTCGCTCGCCAGGTGCTCGCTGGCGACGCTGCACTGGCCGGCCTTCCAGAGATCCCCGATGGCGATGGCCGCCGGCTCGATGACCGTGGCCACCACATGATCGGCAGCCATCGTCGCAAACGCCGCGTCGAGCGCGGCGGAGACGCCGCGCGCGTCGAGCCCGACGGCGGCGGCGACGATCTGCTGCCGCAGGGGGGCAGCGCCGGCGGCTCCCTCAGGCGCCGGGGCCACGGCGCTTGAACGCAACGTGGCGCGATCCAGCAATGCGATTTCGCCAATCGCACGCCCGCCGTCAAGCAGCGTGCGCACGCGTCGAAGCAGCACCAGGTCGGCGTCGCTGTACACCCGTTGGCCCCCGTCGCCACGCTCAGGCTCGAGGAGGCCGAAGCGGCGTTCCCAGGCCCGCAGCAGTCCAGGCGAGAAGCCGGTGAGCCGCGCGAGGGTGCCGATCTTGTACGGGCCGTTCACGGCGCGTCCCGTTCGAGCAGGTAGTGTGCGACGCACCACTCCTGACCTTGGCGAAAGGCCCACAGTTCTGCGCATGCCATAAAGAACAAGCGCCATCGCGCGAACCATCGTGCGGCGTCCGCCTTGCCGTAGTGGCGTTCAAAGACCGTCATCAGGTGTTCGCGACTGGCATCCAGATTCGCGAGCCACGCGTTGGCCGTTTGTTCGTAGTGTGTGCCGTCCCACCGCCACTGGCGGGTGACGTGGACGTGTGTGTTGAAGTCGCTCAACAAGGACTCGCTCGGCATGAGCCCACCCGTAAAAAAGTGTCGGCCGAGCCAATTGCCTGGGCCTTCCGTCGCGTACGGGTACGCGAACGATCGGTGGCAGAAGATGTGGATGAAGAGCTTCGCGTCCGGCCGCATCCAGCCCGAGATGCGCTGCAGCAGTGCGCCGTAGTTCCGCATGTGCTCGAACATCTCAACAGACACAACACGGTCGAAGCGGCGATCGGTGGAAAAATCGTTCATGTCGGCCGTGACGACCTCCACGTTCGACAGGCCCCGCGCAGCGGCCCGATCAAGGATGAAGGCGCGCTGGCGATGAGAGTTGGAGACGGCCACGATGTGGCTCGAAGGGTACCGCTCGGCCATCCACAGGGTTAATGAACCCCAGCCGCAGCCAAGCTCCAGCACCTGCTGGCCGTCAGCCAGCATCGCGTGGTCGGCCGTCTCCCGCAGCGCGGCGTCCTCGGCCTCGGCCAGCGTCGTGACGCCGTTCGGCCAGTAGCCACAGCTGTATTTGAGGCGCGGCCCCAGTGCCTGTTCGAAAAGTTCCACCGGCGCCTCGTAGTGCTGGTCGTTTGCCGTGGCGGGGACCAGGGCGATCGGACTGGCGTCCATGTCGCGGCGCAGTGCAGCGCGGCGCGCCGGCAGGTCGGCCCCATGGGCGCGCGTTTCCTCCCGCAGACGCTGACGGCACATCTGCCGGATACCCAGACGAATCACGGGGTCGGGAACCATCCCGCGTTCGGCCAGGTCGATCGCTGACGTCAGCAGGGTCTCAATCATGGCGGGCAGTCCCGGCTACGGCCGTCGGCTTGGCGAAGACCACCTGCACCAGGCCCGTCGTCGCTTCCGCAAAACCGGCTTCGCACGACGCCAGGTAGAACTCCCAGCGGCGGATGAAGTCATCGGGATAGCCCAGGAGGCGGACGTCCGCGATGCGATCCAGAAATCGCGTGCGCCACTCGCGAAGGGTGCGGGCGTAATGCGGCGTGAGGTCTTCGACCGACGCCTCACGCAGGTCGGTCACGCGTGACGCCGCGTCGTTCATCGCGCCGACCGAGACCAGGCAACTGCCGGGGAAGACATCCTGACGAATGAAGTCGACCGACCGCACGTAGCCCTCGTAGCGACTGTCGGGGACGGTAATCGCCTGAAGGCCGAGGCGTCCGCCGGGCCTGAGCCGCTGGCTGCACCGGGCGAAG
Organism: Vicinamibacterales bacterium; assembly: GCA_046594875.1. Classification (GTDB taxonomy): domain Bacteria; phylum Acidobacteriota; class Vicinamibacteria; order Vicinamibacterales; family SCN-69-37; genus SYFT01. The sequence continues at coordinate 6,595 of JBKJQX010000262.1, read as the reverse complement.
AAGGTGTCCAGGAACTCGGCCCCGACCGCTTCGATCATCTCGATCGACACGACGGCGTCGTAGGTGCCGGCCAGGTCGCGATAGTCGGCCAGCAGCACGGTGACGCGGCCCGAGAGGCCGGCGTCCTGCACGCGTTGTTCGGCGATCTCGCGCTGCTGGCGCGAAATCGTGGTGGTCGTGACCCGGCAGCCGTACCGTGAGGCGGCACGAATGGCGAGGGCACCCCAGCCGGTGCCGATCTCCAGGAGGTGATCGCCCGGTTGCAGGTGGAGTTTCTCGAGCATCCGGTCCACTTTCGCGCGCTGCGCATCCTCGAGCGAACTGTGCTCGTGATCGAAGACGCCACACGAATAGGTCATCGTGTCGTCGAGAAACAGCTGAAAGAAGCTGTTGCCCAGGTCGTAGTGCGCGTGGATGTTGCGGCGGCTGCCGCGCCGGGTGTTGCGGCGGGCCCAGTGAACCGCGCTGAACACCGGGCGTGAGAGGCGCGCCCAGCCGGCGTCGAGCCGGTCGGCCACGTTCATGTTGCGGGCGATGATGCGGCAGGCGGCGGTCAGGTCGTCGGCCCGCCACTCGCCGCGCACATACGCGCGGGCCGCCGCCAGGGTGCCCCCTGTCAGCAACCGGCGAAACATGCCTGGGTCAGAGACGTGAATGGTGGCCGACAGATCGCCTGCCGTGCCGTACTCACTCGTGCCCAACGGGCTGACGACCGTCAGGCGCCCCTCCCGGATGCCGCGCAGTTCTCGGTCGATCAGCCCGTGCGCCGCGCGGTCCAGCCAGCCGGTCTTCTGCGTCCGTTCCACGGTCAGCGTTTCGCTTGCCACTCCGTCCTTCATCAAACTTTCTCCGTTGCCTGTGTGGGTGAGTCGTGATTCTCGGTGTGGCCAGTCACGGGCTGACCCGGATGCGGATGGTAGGGCACGCCCTTCCACCAGAGTCTGAGCGCCTGCCAGTAGATGCCGCCGACGACCTGCAGCGTCATCCAGGGGTATGTGACCAGCACTCGAGCGAGTTGCCGGCCAGTGATTGGGTGCCGATCGAGAGAAAGGGTGGCATCGAAGACCGGATGGCCCCCCTCGAGGTTGACCATGTGCACCGACAAACGCTGCCCCGGAGTGCTGAGCCGCCAGTCGTAGTCGATCGCCATCGGCATGAACGGCGAGACATGGAAGGCCTTGCGGAGGGCGAAGTGTCCGTTGGACGTGCCGTCGGGATCCGAGAGCACGTAGCAGTGACGCTCGCCCCACGGCGTATTGTTCACCTCGGCCACAATCGTCTCGACGCGGGTACCCGTGGGATCGAAGCAGTAGTAGAAGCTGACCGGGTTCATGCCGTACCCGAAATAGCGCAGGTGGGTGAGCAGCCGCACGGGGCCAGTCGGGCGAGGCTGCCCGCTCGCTGCGACGAAGTCCCGAACCGCCGTGTCGAGTGGCACGGATGGATCGCCGAGGTGGTCAGCGCGCCGGAACCAGGCGAGTGAGGGCCTTCGCGTGGACCAGAACCAGCGGTGGCGGAAGACGCGATCGAGCTCCGCCAGGTCCAGGTAGACCTGAAAGATCCGATAGGTGAATGCGTGGGGCTTCGGGCTGAAGCGGCGATGTCGCACGTGCCCGAGGTACAGGGCGCTCGTCATGCGGCCAGCCGCCTGTCGAGGGTGTCCACGACGGCGAGCGCGCTTCTGACGCCGTCCTCGTGAAAGCCGTAACCCCAGTACGCGCCGCAGAACGACGTGTGATTCACGTCAACAAGCTCCGCATGTCGGCGTTGGGCGGCATCTCGCCCAGGAGTGAACACAGGGTGTTCGTAGGTGAATTGGCCCAGCACTCGACTCGGGTCCACGAGGCCGCTGCCGTTCAGTGTGACGTTGAACTGGTGGGGCGCCTGCAGTCCCTGCAGCCGATTCATGTCATACGTCACCGAGACCGCATCACGCTCGGTGGCCGGCACGTGGTAATTCCAGCTGGCCCAGGCCCGGCGGGAGCGCGGCAGCACCGTGGTGTCGGTGTGCAACAGCACGTCGTTCCGCTGGTACGGGAACGCGCCCAGCACCTGGCGTTCAACCGGGGTCGGGTCGGCCAGCAGGCCGAGCGCCTGATCGGCGTGGCAGGCGAGGATCACGTGGTCGAACGCGGCCCGTTCGCCGGTCGCATCGATGAGCTCCACGCCATCCGCCAGACGCCGCACCTGTCGGACCGGGCGGTTGAGCAGCACGGTGCCCAGCAACCTCGCCAGCAGCGTGTCCACGTACGTCCGCGATCCGCCGGTGATCACGCGCCACGTGGGCTGGTTGCTGATCTGCAGCAGCGCGTGATTGCGCATGAACTCGATCACGAACCGCACGGAGAATGCGAGGAACTGTCGCGGCGGGCTGGACCAGAGCGACGCCCCCATCGGCACCAGATACAGATCGCGGAACGCCGCGCTGTAGCCATGCTGCTCCACGAACTGGGCCACCGTGGTGCGATCGTCGGGAAGGGCCGCTCGCGTCGCGTCGTGGTTGAAGCGCCTGATGTCCCACAACATGCGCGCGAACCGCGGGCGTACGAGGTTGCGGCGCTGCGCAAAGAGCCCGTTGAGCGACGCGCTGCTGTATTCGAGGCCGGACCGGTCGGACCGCACGCTGAAACTCATGACCGTGGGGTGCGATGCGACGCCCAGATCGGCCAGCAGTTCGGTGAACCGCGGGTAGTGGCGGTGGTTGAAGACGATGAAGCCGGTGTCGATGGCGTAGCGGCGGCCGTCAAGGTGCACCTCGGCCGTGTGCGTATGGCCGCCCGCCGATGGGCCGGCCTCAAACACAGTCACGTCATGGTGCCGCCCCAGGCGCCAGGCCGCCGTGAGACCGGAAATACCCGAGCCGATGATGGCAATACGCGAGGGGCGAGGGAGGCGGTCAGTCACCACATGCGGAGAATATACAAAACCTATACAAAAGGTCAACAGCAGCACGATGTGTTCCCGCCAGGGCCGGCCGCCACGCGCGACCGGCCTGACGTAGACTGGCGCCCATGCGTCCCGCGCTCCGCACCGAGGTACTGGCCGGTGTCACCACGTTTGTGACGATGGCCTATATTGTGTTCGTCCAGCCCACCGTGCTCGGCGCCGCCGGCATGGATCCGGGCGCCGTGTTCATGGCCACCTGTCTGGCGTCGGCGATCGCCACCGCGCTCATGGGGTGGTGGGCCAACTATCCCATCGCGGTGGCGCCGGCCATGGGCCACAACTTCTTCTTCGCCTACACGGTCGTGCTGGCTTCGGGTACGCCGTGGCAAGTGGCCCTGGGGGCGGTGGCGATTGCCGGCCTCCTGTTCATCCTCACCGCCGGGATCGGTCTGCGCGAACACGTGATCGCGGCGGTGCCCGAGTCGCTCAAACACGGGATTGGCGTGGGCATCGGACTGCTCATCGCGCTCATCGGCCTTCAGTGGGCCGGAATCATCGTCGATACCCCCGGTACGATGGTGGGGCTGGGAGACCTGACGTCTCCACCGGCCGCGCTGTCGGCGGCCACACTGCTCTTCACCGCCGTGCTGATGGCTCGTGGGGTGAGAGGCGCGTTCCTCATCGGCATGGCCGGGGCCACCGTGGCGGCGCTCGTGCTGGGGCTTGTGAAGTACGAAGGCGTCTTCAGTACGCCACCGTCGCTCGCGCCCACCTTCCTCCAACTCGACATCCTCGGTGCGCTGCGATTCGAGATGATCGACGTCGTCTTTGTCTTTTTCTTTCTCGCGCTCTTTGACTCCGTCGGCACCCTGATCGGCGTGGCGAACCGGATCGGCGCCATGACCAACGGCGTCATGCCACGCGCGCGCCAGGCGCTGCTGGCAGATGCGGTGGGAACGGTGATTGGCGCGGGGCTCGGCACCTCCACCGTGACCGCCTACATCGAAAGCACGACAGGCGTCGCGGCTGGTGGCCGTACCGGTCGTGCCAATTACGTGACGGCCGGACTGTTCCTGCTGGTGCCGTTTGTGTATCCACTCGTCAAGATGATTGGCGGGGGAGTGGCGGGAGCCGGTGGCGCGACGCTGTATCCCATCGTGGCGCCGGCCCTGGTGCTGGTCGGCGTGATGATGATGGAAAGCGTGGTGCACATCCGGTGGGGCGATCACGCATCGGCCATACCGGCGTTCCTGACGATCGTGGCGATTCCTCTGACGGTGAGCATCACCGACGGCATCGCGTTCGGGTTCATCGCCGCGGTGGTGCTGGCGCTCTCCACCGGCCGCAGGCGCAGCCTCCACCCGCTGGCGTACCTGTTTGCCGCCCTGTTCGTGATTCGCTATGTGTTGAAGTAGCCGCGTTTCGCTATCACTCGGTCCGAAGGACAAGGCCGCTCACGAACATAAGGAAGTGGGGACCTGGGTTTCGGATAGACTGCCCGGCGTGAAGGGCACCTTGGAGAAGACGGGCGGTTATCAGGGCGACGCCATGCACCTCCCTGTGCGGGACCTGGCTGCCGCGCTGCCGTTCTACGAACGGATCCTGGGGTTCAACGTTATCGCGCGCAGCGACACGCCTCTCGCGTCTGTGGTCCTGGGTCGCGACCAGATCCAAATCGGCTTCGCCGAAAACGGGGGAGACCCGGAACAAGACGGCGCCTGGTTTCACGTGAAGGGCCTCGACGCCCTGTTTGCGGAGTTCAACGCGAACGGCCTGGGCAAGAGCGCGTCAGAGTTCAGCGTCGAACACCGCGAGGACGGGGCATGGCGGGTCTTTTTTGTTGTGGCCCCTGACGGGCTCTGCTACTGGTTTGGGGAGCGCGCTGCGGCCTGGCCGCTGACACCACCATGATCAGAAACACACTGCTTGTCGCCCTCACCGCCCTTGCCATCGTCTTCATCCTGGGATGGAGGCGCGCGGCTGCGTCACGACCCGCACCAAACGGGAAGCATCCGCCGACGCCCCTGCAGCTCGCGATCGGATCCGTCACCAACTTCTTCGACACATTGGGGATTGGCTCTTTCGCCACCACCACCACAGTCTTCAAGATGTTGAAGGTGGTTCCCGACGAGCACATCGTCGGCACATTGATCGTCGGCCACTCGCTACCGGTAGTCACGCAGGCGTTCATCTTCGTTGTCGCGGTGCAGGTCGATCCCGTGGTGCTAGTCTCACTGATTGCCGTATCGATTCTCGGCAGCTGGTTTGGAGCGGGTGTGTCTTCCACGCTTCCCCGGCGGCCGATTCAGATCTTCATGGGCGTCGGCCTGCTCGCTGCGGCCACATTCATGTTGCTGAGCCAGCTTGGACTGTTTCCCGGCGGAGGGACCGCCCTGACGCTGACGTCCTGGAAGCTCGCGCTCGCCCTTGTCGTGAACTTCATCCTTGGCGGTTTGCTGATGATGGGCATTGGCAGCTACGCGCCGTCGCTGATTCTGTTCAGCATGCTCGGCATGGATCCGATCGCGGCTTTTCCGATCATGATGGGCTCAGGTGCGATGATGGCCATGGCCGGCGGGCTGCGATTCATGAAGGCCGGCCGCTTCGACCACCGGGCGGCGCTGGGCTTGATGCTCGGCGGGATTCCCGCGGTGCTCATCGCTGGACTCCTCGTGCGCTCCCTTCCTTTGAACGTCCTTCGATGGGTGGTCGTGGTTGTTGTGATCTATGCCGCTAGCATGATGCTGCGGTCTGCATGGGCGGAACGTAACCACCCCTCCAGGTAAATCAGCGTACGAACCGGAGATTCTGCACCGAGTCCGACGCCGGCGGTGTAGACACGATCAGTTCCGACAACCGGCCCGCGTCGTCGCGATGGAATTGCATGCGCACGGACACCGCGTTATCGAAGCCGAGGCCGCGAAAAAAGCGATCACGCGCGACGGCAAGCACGGTCATGTCCGGCTGTCCGCGGCGCCGCCAGACCAGCGTGTCGCCTCGAACCTCGAACCGCCAGGTGGCATCCAGATCAGCGTTGAACCACGCGCCGGCAAACTCCTGCAGTTCGGTCGAAGACGGGCGCCAGAGCGCGGCGTCGGCCAGGCGTTCCAACACATAGGGTGTCGCACTATCACTCCAGACGATCTCCAGCCGGAGCGGCGCGCCTGGAGACGTGGCCACGAACGTGAATAGGCCGACGTTGCCGGTGGTGCCGATCTCGAAGAACCGCCCGTCCCCTGCTGGGGTCATGGGAATAAACGCCTCATCGGTCTCATCATCAAACACCACTTCGCCCAGCGCGCCATTCCTGACCTCAATCGGCAGGAGGTCCCACCGATCATCCACGGACCGGTAGACGCCCGCATATCGCTGAAGTTCCTGCGGAGTCATCGTGACGGCCGCCGGCGCCGCCGGCCGAACAGGACTCGGGGCCATCGCGGTCTTCAGATAGAGGTCCGCGACAGCCTTCGACAACCGTCCGGGGTCAAACGTGTCGGCATTGCAGAGTGTGGCCACCGCGAAGTCGTGATCGGGAAAGCGCATGAACAACGCGTGCATGCCCGGAGGGTGTCCCCCTCGCAGGACGGTGGTCAGCCCGCGGTACGACTCGATGCGAAGCCCATACGCGTACGGAATCGTGTCGCCATTCGCCAGGGTCGGGCGGCTGGCCAACCGGGTCATCAACGCGGCCGTTCCGTCTATCGGTGAA
>JBKJQX010000232.1:0-2870 GCA_046594875.1 Vicinamibacterales bacterium | reverse complement strand
GTTGGAGACTGCGATACGACGTCGCCCGTGACGGCAACTGGCGCGTTGGCCGGTGAGTTCACCTGGCGTTGCGCCCACGGCAGGGTGACGGGCAGCGTCCTGCTCGCACCGACTAGTCCGACGCGCATACAGTCGATTGGATTGGCGCAAAAGGTGCCGTAAAAAGAGCCATGGGGTGGCTCGGATAACGTTGCATTGACTGCATCAACGCCAGTCCTGCCCCGCGCTCATTTTCGTGCACGAGCCAGGAGAAAGTTGCATTACAAGACCTGACCCAATGCTGTTTGCTTTAACCGTTCGTGGTGATACTTCGTAACCGTCCGGTGACGCCACCTTCCTGACGCTGCCCGCGGCATGTTCCGCTTCGCGCCCGACCCAGTCAGGAGCGAAGCGATGACGAACAAGCGTGCGATGTGGCAACAGCGGATGCAGGCGTGGGAGCGCGGTGGTCAGACGCGCGTCGCGTTCTGCCGAGCGCAGCGGCTGAATCTTGCGACGTTCGACTACTGGCGTCGCGTGCTGCGGACGTCGGGGCGTGATCTGGTGCCGGTGGTCGTCAATGGCGCGGCGGCGCTGCCGGTCGAGATCGCGCTGCCCAATGGCGTTCGTCTGCGGATGGCGGTGGCGGACGTAGCGCATGCCCGTGTGTGGGTGGCTGCGCTGTCGTGCTGAGCCCGACCGGCTGGTGGCTCGCTGTCGCGCCGATCGATCTGCGTTGCGGCATCGATCGGTTGCTGGTGCAGGTGACGGCGTCGCTGGGGCGTGAGCCGACCGATGGTGGGGCGTACGTGTTCCGCAATCGCGCTGGCACGCGCATCAAGGTGCTGTGCGTGGATGCGCACGGCGTTTGGCTGTGCGTGCGCCGTCTGCACGAGGGACGGTTTCACTGGCCGCACCTGGGCGATGCGACGTGCGCGCTGTCGCTCGAGCAGTTCCAGTGGTTGTGCGCCGGTGTTGAGTGGCAGCGCCTGTCGATGTCGCTGGAGGGGCTTGGCAAACGCGTGTGAATCCGTATTCTCGCGACATGGATGTCGCGCAGCTCAACTCGATCACTGACCTGCAGCAGTTGCGCGAGATCGTGATCGATCAGCTCGCGCTGATCGCCAGTCGCGATGACATGATCGCCAGCCGCGACCGCACGATCGCCTGGAAGGCCGCCAAGATCGCCAAGCTGACGGCCGAGATCAGGCGTCTGCGTCGGGTGCAGTTCGCGGCACGCTCGGAGAAGATGGATCCGGAGCAGCGTGCGCTGTTCGACGAGGCGATCACTGCCGACATTGCCGCACTGGAAGACGAGCTGGCCGAAGCGCAGCACGGCGATGGCGAGGCGCCTGCGAAGCGTCCGGCGCGGGTCACGCCCAAGCGCCGCCCGCTGCCGCCGGAGTTACCGCGCATCGAGACCCGGCATGAGCCCGAATCCTGCGACTGCGAAACGTGCGGCGCGGCGCTGGTACCGATCGGCGAGCACGTCAGCGAGAAGCTCGACTGCGAACCGCTGAAATTCTTTGTGCGCCGTGACATCTATCCGCAGTATGCCTGCCGCGCCTGCGAGACGATCACGGCCGAGCCGGTGGCGCCGTCGATCCTGGACCGCGGCATGGCCGCTCCGGGCCTGCTGGCGCAGGTGGTCATTGCCAAGTACGTCGATCACCTGCCGTTGTACCGGCAGGAGGCGATCCACGCGCGCAGCGGGGTCGAGATCGGCCGTACCACGCTGGCCGAATGGATCGGCGTGGTCGGGCTGCGACTGCAGCCGCTGGTGGACGCGCTGCGCACCGAACTGCTCACGACCCCGGTGCTGCACGCCGACGAGACGCCGGTGGCCCAGCTCGCTCCGGGCGCTGGGAAAACCAAGCGTGCCTATCTGTTCGCCTACCGCACCGCGCAGGCAAACCCCATCGTCGTGTTCGACTACGCCGGCAACCGCAGCGGCAAGCATGCCGCGGCGTTCCTGGGCGACTGGCGTGGCGCGCTGATGGTGGACGACTACAGCGGCTACAAGGCGCTGTTCGCCCAGGGCGTCACCGAACTGGGCTGCTGGGCGCACGCCCGGCGCAAGTTTGTCGATCTGTACCAGGCCAGCGGCAGCCCGATTGCGAACGAAGCGATCGGGCGCATCGCGCATCTGTACCGGATCGAAGCCGAAGCGCGCGATCTGGATCCTGATCAACGACGGCGATGGCGACAGCAACACGCCCAACCCGTCATCGATGATCTTAAACGCTGGCTCGACACCACGCGTCCGCAAGTGCTGGGCGCCAGCGGCACGCTGACCGCGATCGACTACACGCTCAAGCGCTGGGCGGCACTTACGCGCTATCTCGACGACGGCCGCTTCCCGATCGACAACAACCCGATCGAGAACGCGATCCGGCCCATCGCCGTGGGCAGGAAAAACTGGCTATTCGCCGGCTCCGAGACCGCGGGCAAACGCGCCGCCGCGATCATGAGCCTGATCGCCACGGCCAAAGCCAACGATCACGAGCCGCATGCGTGGCTCACCGATGTGCTCACGCGACTGCCGACGACGCTCGACCGCAACATCGGCGATCTGCTGCCGCATCGGTGGAAGCATGCGGGCTGATCACGCGCAGCCCGACACCGCAAGGTGTCGCCGGCGGACGCTTACCCGCCAGTCAAATATCGCTTCAGACAAAACTTTACATTGCTGCGCATGTGACAGTTTAAAGTAGGTTGCTGCTCCTGTCTCGTCGCCAACTGGTGCGGGCGCCGGTCTGATAGCCGTCAGCACTCTACCGTTCGTTTCGATAGCGTGGCTTTGCCTTCGCTTTTTTTGCCGCACCTGCTTGAGATAGACATCTGCCTGCCAGCCCAACCAAGCACTCGTTGGTCACCTTGGCAGCCCCTTT
>JBKJQX010000258.1:0-11901 GCA_046594875.1 Vicinamibacterales bacterium | reverse complement strand
GCATGCGCCTGCGTCACTCCACGGTTGTCATAGAGGTCCGCATTACCCGTCGCCGTGAATGCAGCAGGCCCGTTGTCCACGTCGAGCAGGATGGCGTCGAATCCTTCCTTGTCCAGGCGCATCGTCTTGCCCACGTCACCGACGACCACAGTGGCTCGGTGATCGTTCAGCGGGTGATTCGCCAGCGGACCGAGCGGTCCGCGATTCCATTCGACGACGCCTTCAACGAGTTCGGCGACGACGACGGAGCCGGAGACGGGCAGTAGGTCGAGCGTTGCTCGGAGCGTGTAGCCGAGGCCGAGCCCGCCCACAAGGACACGCGGAGCGTTCGCCCGGGTCAGGTGCTTGCACGCGAGGGCCGCCAATTCTTCTTCCGAGCCGTGCATCCGACTCGACATCAGCATCTTGTCGTTCGCAAGAATGACGAGGTCGCGGTCGTGCTTCATGAGCTTGAGTTGTGTCCCGTCGGGCGTATTGTGTTCCCCGAGCAGCTGCCACGGCTTCATGATTCTTCTTTAATAGTCGATTGCCGATCGTCAGTAGTGGAATGCCGGGGGTGGGAATCGAACCCACACGTTCCTTTCGGAACTCAGGATTTTAAGTCCTGTGCGTCTGCCAGTTTCGCCACCCCGGCGCGAGATGTTTATCCAGCGCGGCGCATGGCATTCGCCGCGTGCCACAGGTCCCAATCGGTCTGCAGGGCCATCCAGAACTCCGGGGACATCTTGAAGAGTTGAGCCAGGCGGATGGCCGTGTCGGCCGTGATGGCCCGGCGACCGCGGATGATCTCATTCAGCCGGTTGAGCGGAATCCGCATCTGCCCGGCGGCGGCGGACTGCGTGAGTTGCGCTGGTCGCAAGTACTCCTCAAGCAGCATTTCACCGGGCGGTGTGGGCGGACGCTTCAGGTCCAACACAGACCGGGAGCCGTCAATGGTAGTCCTCACGTGCCGGTCCATCGATCGTCACTATACATGCCTAACCTGTAAGTCGCCATAGACCCACCGCGACTGTGTGCGCCCTGGTGGGCGCGTAGAATGGTGTGAATGAAGTCGCTCATCGCTGTCGTCGCAGGAATCGTGGTCGGGGTCGTCGTGCTGTCGCTGACAGAGCAGATCGGCCAAGCGTTGCTGCTGGCGCTGATGGGCATCGAGCCCATCACCGCCCAGGGCGCGGCGGCGCTTGGCACTGACCGTCCCACCGAGTCGTTGGCGGTCGTGGTGGCCGCGTGTTTCCTGGGACCACTGGCCGGGGGGTATGTCGCGGGGCGCTTGGCGCCATCCAAGCCCCTGGTTCACGCCGCGGCTGTCGGCGGGTTTCAGATGATTCTGGGCGTGATTGGCCTGGTACTGTTCCCGCACCCGCTCTGGTTCGCCTTCGCCACGGTGATGGCGTTCGCGCTTGGCCCGCTCGTGGGCGCCAGCCTTTCGCGAGTATGATGCGAACGGAGTATTCCTATGGAACTACTGTGGTGGCATTGGCTGGTGATTGGCCTCCTGCTGGTCCTGGTGGAACTCGCCACTCCCGGCGGGTTCTTTGTGATCTTCTTCGGCATCAGCGCGTTGATTGTGGGGGCACTGGCCGGCGGGGGCATGGCCGGTCCGGTGTGGACGCAGCTATTGCTGTTCTCGATTCTGTCGATCCTCTCGCTCGTCTTATTCCGGTCCAGGCTGCTCAAGGCGATTCAGCATGACCCTCAGCGGCCCGAGGTGGACGCGCTTGTCGGCGAAATCGGACTTGTAGACGGCGCGATCGCTCCGGGAGGAATCGGGAAGGTCGAGGTGCGCGGCGCCGCGTGGTCGGCCAGAAATACCTCGTCGGCCGTGCTGGCACGCGGCGTGCGGTGCCGTGTGCTCCGCGTTGACGGCCTGATGCTCGACATTGAACCAGAAGGAGCCCATTCGTGACTGAGAGCACTATCGTTCTTGTTGTCCTGGCCCTGCTCGTCATCATCGTCATTGCCAAGACGGCGGTGGTGGTGCCGCAGCAGAGTGCGTTCGTCGTCGAACGGCTCGGCCGGTTCCACGGCATTCTGTCGGCCGGATTCCACATCCTGATCCCGTTTCTGGATGTCATCCGATATCGCCATTCGCTCAAGGAAGTGGCGATCGACATTCCCGCGCAGGTGTGCATCACGCGCGACAACGTGCAAGTCGGCGTGGACGGCATCCTCTATCTGAAGGTGCTCAATCCTGAGCGGGCGTCGTACGGCATCTCCGACTTTGGTTTTGCCATCACCCAACTCGCGCAGACGATGCTGCGAAGTGAAATCGGCAAGATCGATCTCGATCGTTCCTTCGAAGAGCGCATGAACATCAATGCCGCGCTGGTGACGGAACTCGACAAAGCTTCGGAAGCCTGGGGCGTCAAGGTGCTGCGGTACGAAATCAAGAACATTACGCCTCCGCACGACGTACTGGCGGCGATGGAAAAGCAGATGCGTGCCGAGCGCGAAAAGCGCGCGGTGATTCTGACCTCCGAAGGCCAGCGCGACGCCGCCATTAATACCGCCGAGGGCGAGAAGCAACAGGTGATCAAGGCGTCGGAAGCCAGCCGCCAGCAGCAAATCAACGAGGCCGAAGGGCAGGCGTCGGCCATCATGGCCGTGGCCACCGCCACCGCCGAAGGCATTCGCCTGGTGGCCGAGACGATTCGCCAACCCGGTGGCATCGAGGCCACACAGTTGCGGGTAGCCCAGCAGTACGTGGAGCAGTTTGGGCACCTGGCGCAGAAGAGCACCACCTTGATCCTGCCCGCCAATGTGGCGGACGTGGCGGGGATGGTCGCGATGGCGACCAAGGTGTTCAAGTCGGCGGATACGAAATAGGCGCGAGGTCGCCGTCCGAAACGTAGCCCGAGCTACGTGTACGCCACCAGCCAGGCGGCCAGTGCGGTGGCAAGAAGCCCGAGGCCGGCACACGCGCGCACTCGGTATCGGCCCCGGCCAATGACCAGAGCGATCGTCATCTTGACCAGCGTATTGGCGAGGACACCGATCGTCAGCGCGCCGGCGGCTACGGCGGCAGGGGTATTCGCAGCAGCGCGCTGGGCCATAGACACCGTCAGCGCATCCACGTCGGACAATCCCAGGACCGCGGCGGACGCGTAGAGTCCCGCATCGCCAAACCTCGCCTCCGCCAACGCCACGCCAAACAACACCACCTGAAAGATGGCTGCCATTTGGAGGGCAGCCACGATCTCCAGCGGGTTTCTCGGGCCGGTCGCGCGCGACGCCGCGCCGGCATCCCTCACACCGAGAAAGAACAGTACGAGGCCAATAAGCACGGGAGCCACGAATGCCGGCCAGAGCGCAGCCGTCAGGGCGGGAGCCAGGACGAAGCTCGCCAGCAGGACACGCGGAAACAGCACCACGTTGGCGCCGAGCACGCCTGACGCCAGCGCCCGTTCGTCATCCGGGTTGACCCGACTCAGTCGCGAGAAGGTGAGCGTGACCGAGGTGGACGATACCAGGCCGCCGAGGACACCAGCGATGGCGTAGCCCCGATGTTCGCCGAACGCCCGGCGCGCCAGGAATCCGACGAAACTCAACCCGGAGAAGAACAGCACCAGCATCCAGAGCTGTCTCGGGTACACCAGACCGAGGGGGCCCCAAGGCCCGATCTCCCTCGGCAGCACAGGCAATACGACGGTCGCCATCACGGCAAACCGCGCGGCGGCCAGCATCTCGGTTGCACCGAGCCGCCTGACCATGCCATGCAGGCGGGATTTCTCAGCGAGGAGCAGCACCGTGATCGCGACCGTTCCCGATGCGATCGCGATCTGCCCGATGCCCGCCATCACGCCGGCCGCAAGCACCACCAACGCCGCAATTTCAGTGGTGGCCTCTACGTCGTGGCGGCTTCCCACCACGTAGGCCATGACGATGATCCCCGCCGTGCCCGAGAGGATGACGATGGCGATGCCGTGCAGGCCCACCGTCCACCACCAGCCGCTCAGGCCGGCGATGAGTCCCATCATGGTGAACGTGCGAAGGCCGGCGAACCGCGCGTTCTCGCCCGAGGCGTGGCCGCTCCACTCGCGCTCAAGCCCCACGGCCAGACCGCCGAGCACCGCCACCACCACGTTCCACAACGCGTCAGATGCAAACGTCATTGCCGGACTCTGGACCCTGGACTCTGGACCCTGGACCCTATCGTCCCGGTGGCGCCAGGTCGAACGCCTTCGTCACGGCAATCATCGTCTCCACCACGCGAACGTAGAAGTCGTGCGTCATCGTGTCGTATTTGTCGGTGGCTTTGTGGTGGTTCTCGAAGTCCTCAACGCCAAAATAGAGGCAAGGGATCTTGGCCTGGCAAAACGGCGCGTGGTCCGACGAATTCGACCAGTCCTCGATGTCCTTCTTCGCCGGGTCGTCGTGCCCCATGGTCAGCTTCACCGTAGCCGACGCGGCCACACGTTCGATGACTGGCTTGAGCGCCGGCTGCGACGTGGTACCCACCACATAGAGCAGGTTGTTCGCGTCGCGGCCGATCATGTCCATGTTCAGATTGATGATGAGCGACGCCGCGTCCACGGGCGGCTTCGCCACAAACGCCCTGGCGCCCCGCAAGCCGCTCTCCTCCGCGTCGAACGCGGCAAAAATCAGAGAGTGGGCCGGCGGGTTCTTCACGAAGTACTCCGCCAGCGCAAACAGGGCGGCGGTGCCGGACGCGTTGTCGTCAGCGCCGTTGAAGGTCACCCCGTTCCGAACTCCGATGTGGTCGTAGTGCGCAGAGATGACGAGGTAGCGGTTGGGCGCTCGGGTGCCGGTGACGAGGCCCAGGACGTTGATGCCCTGGCGCTCCGCCGCAGCGGCACCGCGGCCACCCGTGAACGTGAATGGGGACTCAAACGAGGCCCCGAAAGGTTTGAGGCCCGCCGCCTTGAAACGCTCGATGACAAACGCCCGCGCCTTGGCTCCGCCGGGTGAGCCCACCAAGCGGCCCTCCATGTCATCGGCCGACAGGGCTTTGAGATCGGCGAGGAGCTGGTCGCGCCGAACCGGTGAGGGAGCCTGCGCCGAGCCCACAGCGGCGGCGTCGCAGAACAACAGAGTGCCAAGCGCGATCGAGAGGACGAAGCGTCGTTTCATGTGGTGACCTCAGTAGGAACCAAGTGCCTGGCTCAGGCGATGAAGGCCTTCGGCCAGGGCGTCGGTCCGGCCAGCCAGGCTGATCCGGATGTGTTCGGGCGCATCGAAATACCGGCCTGCGGCCACGGCGACGCCCGCGGTCGCCGCAAGGCTGTCAACAAACGCACTCGTGTCGGGCACACCGGCCAGCCGCGGAAACGTGACGTTACCGCGAGGCTTCTCGGAAGCCGACAACTGGGGGTGAGTCGCCATGAACTTGCGGGCGATCGCCAGGTTCTCTGTCAGCAACTGTCGCGTGCGAGCCTTGAGCGTGGGCAACTGGCTGAGCGCGAAGGCCGACAGCCGCTCGGAGGGCACACTCCCGATTACGTCAACCAGATCGCGCACGCGATGCATGCGCGTGACGATCTCCGGTGGGGCGACGGCCCATCCACATCTGAGGCCGGCAAGGCCAAAAGACTTCGTGAGGCTGGCCGTGACAATCACCGGCCCTTCAAGTTCCGAGGCCGACGGATTCAGCGCCTCGTTGCCGGCAGCGAGGTTGACCGCGTCGAGGTAGACCTCGTCCACCAACACGTGAGCCCGAGCGCGTTCGGCGATCGCCACGAGGCCTCGAAGTATCTCGGCGTCGAGCGAAACGCCCGATGGGTTGTGCGGGGAGCTGACGATGATCAGACGGGTGGCTGGAGTGACCGCCGCCTCAAGCGCCTGCAGGTCGATTCGGAATCCGCGATTAAACGGTCGCGCGAAACGTCTGACCCCAGCGCCCATGAGTTGACACGCGCCAACCAGGGGGTCGTACCCAGGCTGCTCCACAAGCACGTCGTCGCCCGCCCCGACGAGCGCGGCAATGGCCATGAAGTTGACGCCCGAACATCCGCCGCCCGTCATGATGCGATTGGCCGGTACCTGTTTGTGCGCGGCGATGGCCTCGACGAGCGGGGCATAGCCGTTGTCGTTGCTTGCGGTCAGCTGGAGGGCTTCGGCTGCGCCGGGAAGATCTTCCAGCGAGCAGGGCAGGAGGTTGCTGCCGGCCAGATCGATTTCGGCCGGCTCACGGGTCTTCGCCCAGAGCATGTACGGCGCCAGTGGTTCATTGAGCATGTCGGGACTGTCGCCTGAATAGATAATAGACCGGCACGCCCAGCAAGAGGAGCGCCGCACCGGCGGCCGAGCGCCACGGGTCGGTGGAGACGACGCTGTAGACCACCACGAGCGCGACCACAACAAACGCTCCGGGCAGCCACGGGTACCATGGCGTGCGGAATCCATCGGTGTTGGGCTGGCGGCTGCGCAGGATCAGCAGGCCCGCGACGGTGAGCCCGAAGAAGATCCAATCCGCGAACACCACGGTGTTGAGCAGGTCGCCGTACGTGCCGGTCAGCGTGAGCACGATGGCCCAGGCCGACTGCACAACGATGGCCCACGCGGGTGTTTGAAAGCGGGGATGCAGACGGGCCAGCGCAGGCACAAACGCGCCGTCGCGCGCCATGGCGAAATACACGCGTGTGGGAGCGAGGATCGCCAGGTTGAGGAATCCGAACGTGGAGATCGCAATCGCACCGGCGATGAGTTGCTCTCCCAGCGACCCGAACCATCGGCCTGCGGCTTCAGCCGCCGGCGTTTCGGTTGCCGCCAGCCCGTCGAGGCCGAGTGTGCGCACATACGCCACGTTCGCCAGCAGGTACACCACGACCACGACCAACGTACCGAGGACGAGGCTCTTGGGCAGGTCACGTCGCGGGTCGCGCATTTCTTCCGCGACGTAGTTCGCGTTCTGCCACCCGCCGTAGGCGAACAGGATCGGAATCAGGGCGACGCCAAACGTCAGGGCCGTCGAGGGCGTGTCGTCGATGCGCACCGCGGTCATCCATCCGGGCACCGACGGCCCGCTCCAGGCAAACAGGATGAGCGCGCCAATCGCCGCCACCTTGAGCATCACGAACACGTTCAGCACCTGGCTGCCCGGTTTGACGCCGACGTAATTGATCACCGAGAGGACGACGATGGCTGCGACGGCGATGAGCTGGGGGTCGGCTCCGGTGCCCCCGGTCATCCGCGACGCGTACTGCGCGAATGTAATGGCGACGGCGGCCATGGCGCCAGTTTCAATCATGAAGAGCAGGGCCCAGCCATACAGGAAACCCACGAGCGGGTGCCACGCTTCGCTGAGGTAGACGTATTGACCGCCCGCGCGAGGCAGGCGCTGCCCGAGTTCGGCGTAGGCAAACGCCCCGGCGAGCGCGATGGCGCCGCCGGCCGCCCAGGCGAGCAGGACGAGGCCCGTGGAGTCCAGTTGGCGGGCGACGAGGTACGGGTTGATGAAGATGCCAGACCCAATGATGCCGCCGATGACGATCATCGTTGCGTCGAACGGGCCGAGGGCGCGTCGGAAACTCATGGGTGATCCTGTTGCAGTTGGTCGGTCAGGGCGGCGATGGCGAGGTCGAGCATTTCTTGATGTGACGGGTGAACCGCTGCCTGGCGGTCGGCGAGCGCACGCGCGAGTGCCGCCTCCAGGGTCTGCCGGCGAGCGCGCTGGGCAGCTTGTTCAGGAGTGACCGGGCCGCGCTTGGCGGCCGCCGCGGCAGCGGCGCGATCGTCCTGCTGCGATTCGACCGACTTGCTCTCCCAACCGCGCGCCATCAGGGGTTCCCAGGATGCACGGCATACAATAACTGGAAAGAGCGACACCATGACACGATCACGCGTTTCTTTCCTCGGCGCCGGCGTCCTGCTGCTGTTGGCAGTCGGCTGCTCGGTGCGCGATGCTGCGTGCGGCCGGCAGTTGAAAGCGCCCACCGTCCTGACCGAGGCCGAACAGGCGGCCGCGACCGGCGCCGAGCCGCCGCGCCTTCAGATTGCGGTCCTCGGCGACAGCCTCGCGGCTGGATATGGCCTGCTTCAGGCCGAGGCCTTTCCAGCGCTGTTGCAGGAGAAGTTCAGCGCTGACGGCTACACCCGCATCGACGTCGTCAACGCCGGGATCAGCGGCGACACGACGGCCGCCGGCCTTCGCCGCCTTGAGTGGGTGCTTGAACCAACCGTGAAAATACTGGTCGTGGCGCTGGGCGCGAACGACGCGCTGCGGGGGCAGCCTCCCACGCAGACCAGGCAGAATCTCTCACAGATTATCGAAACGGCGCACAAGAACGGCGTGCGAGTGCTGCTGGCCGGCATGGAGGCGCCCTCCAACATGGGCATCCAGTTTCGGGCCGAGTTTCGGGCGGTCTTTCAGGATCTGGCCGTCAAGTACCAGGCCACGTTCCTGCCCTTCCTGCTGGAGGGCGTTGCGGGAGTGCCCGAACTCAATCAGGAAGATGGCATTCACCCGACGGCCGCGGGCCAGCGCATGATGGCGGATTTGATCTATCCGCTCCTGCGGCCTTTGGCCGACGACATGCTGGGCCGTTCATGATTGAACTCTCGGAGGTGTCGCGCACCGTGACGAGCGGGGCCGGGCCGCTCACCATTCTGCATCCCTCGTCATTCCGGATCGAGCAGGGTCGCACAGTGGCGATCACCGGTCCATCCGGCAGCGGCAAGTCCACACTCCTGGGCCTGCTGGCGGGCCTCGACACGCCGACCACCGGCGCCGTGTCCATCGACGGCGTGAATATCACGCGTCTGGGCGAAGAGGCGCTCGCGCGGTTGCGCGGAGAGAAGATCGGGATCGTCTTCCAGTTCTTCCATTTGCTGCCGTCGCTCACCGCACTCGAGAACGTCCTGGTGCCGATGGAACTGGCCGGTGTCGCCGACGCGCGCGCTCGAGCTGCCGGGCTGCTGGCCGATGTGGGGCTTACCGGCAGGGGGCATCACTATCCTTCGCAATTATCTGGTGGCGAGCAGCAGCGGGTGGCGATTGCGCGCGCGCTTGCCAACGATCCGCCCATCCTGCTGGCCGATGAGCCGACAGGCAATCTCGACAGCGCCACCGGCCGGCAGGTGATTGATCTGCTGATGCGCGTCAATCGCGATCACGGCCGCACGCTCGTGCTTGTGACCCACGACCCGGAATTGGCGCAGGTGGCCGATGAAGTCATCGCGCTCAGGGACGGCCGCGTGGTGTCACGAACGGAGCGCGCGTGACGTTTGTGTTGCGGATGGCGTGGCGCGAGTTCCGTTCGTCGTGGACGCGCCTGCTGTTCTTTTTCCTGTGCGTGGCGATCGGCGTGGCCGCGATTGTCGCGCTGCGCAGCGTGATCCAGGAAGTGCGCGAAACGCTGACGCGTGAAGCGCGCGACCTTGTCGGCGCCGATCTCGTCGTGTTGTCGGGCCGGCCCTGGCCGGATGAGGTCACGCCACGGCTCGCGGCGTACCTGGCAGAACCCAGGGTGCTGGACCGCATGGAAGTGGTGGAGACCGCCACCATGGCGTCCACTGAAGGACGCGCGCAGTTGATCGAATTGCGGGCTGTCGAGGCCGGGTTCCCGTACTACGGCACGCTCGCTCTGCAAAGCGGCCGGCCATGGTCCGCAGCGCTCCTGCAAGGACGCGGCCTGGTGGTGCAGCCGGAATTGCTGGTCCAACTCGGCGTGGCGGTTGGCGACACCATTACGCTCGACAGGCAGCCGTTCATCATTCGCGATGTGGTCGTCCGCGATCGTGTGCAGGGGCGCAACGGGTTTGCGTTCGGTCCTCGCGTTTACATCGATCTGGCCGAGCTGCGGCAGACGTCCATCCTGACGTTTGGCAGCCGCGCGTCTTACCAGTGGTACGCCCGCGTGGAGAGCGGCGAGGTGGATGGCCTGACCGACGATTTGCGGCGTGACTTCAGGCGCAGCCTGGTGTCGGTGCGATCGTGGCGCACGGTGGAAGATCGCCTCGGCCGGAATCTCACGCTGGCGGAAAACTACCTGAGCCTCGTCGGGTTCTCGATGGTCGTCCTCGGCGGCATCGGCGTGTGGAGCGTCACACGCGTCTTCATCCAGCAGAAGATTCGCAGTGTCGCGGTGCTCAAGTGTGTGGGCGCCAGTTCGGCCACCGTGCTGGCCACCTACGTCGTTCAGGTGATGGGCCTTGCCGGTGCCGGCAGCCTTCTGGGTGTCGGAATTGCGGCGGCAGGGATCGCCGCGATTCCCGCGTCGATGGTGACGCTCGCAGGCGTCGAATCGGTGGGCGTGACGTGGTCGGCCGCCCTGCAGGGCATGGCCGTGGGTGTGCTCGTCTCGTTGCTGTTTGCGCTGGTTCCGTTGCTCGAAATTCGGGACGTCAAACCCCTGATGCTGTTGCGCGCGGATTCTGCGCCGCATGCCCGGCGCAGAGGGTGGCGCAGCGTGTCGGCCACGCTCCTCATCGGCGCCGCGCTCGTGATGGTCGCCGTGTGGCAGGCCGGCTCGATCGTGGCGGGCCTGTACGTGTCCGTTGGGCTCCTGGCGGTGGCCGCAGTGCTGGCCGGTGCCGCAGGGGGGCTGATTCGCGTGGTCGCCCCCCTGACGCGGTCCAGGCGCTTCGCCTTGCGCCACGCGGTCGTCAGTCTGGGCCGTCCAGGCAACCAGACGCGAGTCATCCTCACGGCCGTTGGCCTGGGCTGCTTCTTAATCCTCGGCGTGCGGGCTCTCCAGTCAAACCTGCAGGAGGAGTTCAACCTCGCGGTGGGGGAGAACGCCCCGGACCTGGTGCTCTTTGACATCCAGCGCGATCAGGTGGACGGTGTTCGCGCACTCGTCCGGCCGTTCCTGCGAATGGCACCGGGCTCGTCCGAGGCCGCCGACCCGTCGCTATTGCCGCTCCTGCGGGGACGAGTCGTCGGGGTTGACGGCGCGCGCACCCAGCTTGCCACCGCCGAGGATGTGCGGCGCGAGGGCGAACTCGCGCGGGAGTACGGCATCACCTATCGCATGGACCTGGCAGACAACGAGCGGCTGGTCGCCGGCAGTTGGTGGCAGGGGCCCTCGACCGACACCAGCGGTCCGCTCGAGGTCTCCATCGAGCAGCGTCTGGTGGACGAACATGCCATCGGCATTGGTGACCGCCTTCGGATCGACATCGCCGGTCGCGTGGTGGACGCGCGGGTGACGAACGTCCGCAAGGTGTCGTGGGATGAAACCCAGAACGGCGGCTTCATCTTCGTGTTCCGGCCCGGGCCGGTCATTGAGCGCGCGCCCCATACCTTCGTGGGGTTCCTCCAGGTCAACCCTGGCGCCGACGTGCGTGGCACGCTCCAGCGCGACGTGGTGCGGGCGTTTCCGAACGTGTCGGTCATCGACGTTGGCACGGTCCTGGCCTCGGTACGGGAAGTGGTGGACAACGCCACCGTTGCCATCACCGGCGTCGGCGCGGTGACCGTCGTGAGCGGAATTCTCGTGCTCGTCGGGGCGGTGGCCATGGCCAAGTTCCAGCGGGTCTATGACGCGGCCATCTACCGCACACTGGGCGCCAGCTCGCGGCGCCTCGCGGCAATGGTCATGATCGAATATGGCGTGCTTGGGGCCCTGGCCGGCGCCCTTGGCGCGGCCGGTGCGCTCGCGTTGTCGTGGGGCGTTGCCACCCATCTGTTTGAAATCGAATGGCGGCCCGCCTGGTGGACCCTGGCGGGCGGCGTAGGGGCGACCGCGCTGGTCGTGGCCGGTGTGGGTCTGGCCGCGAGCATCGACGTCATCATCCGCAAGCCGCTCGGAGTCCTGCGGCAGGGCTAGCAGGCTGCTGAAAAATCAGATGTGACACGAGGCGTGAAGGAGATTGATCAGTTGTTTATCGTCGTGCCGCCGTCCGAATGGCGCCGAGCGGTGAGGATCTCGACCACGTGCGGGCATCGATCGCGCTGTACTTCTTCTGCGCGACATGTGGCGTGATCGCGATCGCGCGCAG
>JBKJQX010000184.1:0-2623 GCA_046594875.1 Vicinamibacterales bacterium | reverse complement strand
GGCCGCGTTGACGATCGCGTCGGCCTCGATGCGCTCGAGGGGTGTCACCACCTCGACGCGGTCGCCAGCCGGCTCCACCGCCAGGACAGGAGATCCAGGAAGCACATGGCCGCCGTGAGCTTCCACCTGGCGCTGCAGTGCGGCCACAAACGCGTGAGCATCGATCCAGCCGGTGTGCGGAGACCAGAGCGCCCTCGTGACGCGCACGTGCGGCTCGCGCGCGCGGACAAACGCCGCGTCAACGAGTTCCACCTCCACACCAGCGGCCCGGGCGTTGTCGGCGAGAGGCTCGAGGTCCGGTTCCTCGGACGCGTCGGTGGCCACCACCAGCTTCCCCGATTCGTGATGCGGCACCTGGTGCGCCCGGCAAAACTGCTTGAGCCGATCGCGGCCCTCCACACACAACGTGGCCTTCAGTGATCCGGGCGGGTAGTACAAGCCTGCGTGAATCACGCCGCTGTTGTGCGTGGATGTGTCGAGCCCCGCGCGGCGGTGCCGCTCAAGCACCACGACGTCGCGGCCCCGCTGCGCGATCGACAGCGCACACGCCAGTCCTGTGACGCCCGCGCCGATGACGACGATCATGCGGCGAGGCGGGCGGCCAGGAGAATGGCTTCGACCATACTGCCGGCATCGGCGCGGCCCTGGCGCGCGATATCAAACGCGGTGCCGTGGTCGACCGACGTCCTGATGATCGGCAGGCCCAACGTGACGTTGACCGCGTGGCCAAAGGCGAGAAGCTTGATGGGAATCAACCCCTGGTCGTGGTAACAGGCCACCACGACGTCGAAGTCACCCCGGATGGCGCGCACAAACACGGTGTCGCCGGGGAACGGGCCCGTCACGTCGATGCCCTCCGCGCGCGCGGTCTCGATGGCGGGTGCAAGGGTCTCGAGTTCCTCCAGGCCGAGCAGACCGTCTTCGCCGGCATGGGGGTTGAGCCCCGCCACGGCGATTCGCGGCGATGCAAAACCGAAACGCGGCATCGCCGAAGCCGTCACCCGAATGGTCTGCAGCAGCTGCGATGTGGTGAGTGCGAATGGCACCTGCGCCAGGGGAATGTGCACGGTAGCCAGCACGACCCGGAGTGGCTGCGACCAGAACATCATGGTGGCACCCTCAACGCCGCACAGCTGCGCCAGGAGATCCGTGTGCCCACGCCACGGCAACCCGGCGGCCGCGAACGCGGCCTTGTTGATGGGCGCGGTGGCGATGCCGTGTACGCGACCGGCGAGGGCATCTTCCACCGCGCGGACAATCTCCGCGTGTGCGCAGCGGCCCGCGTCCGCGTGGATCTTCCCTGCCGGGTAGATGGCCAGGTCCTCCTGCAGATGCGGTCCGTAGATCACCGGGCAGCACACCGCGCGCACGCGTGGGTCGCGCGCCGCCGCCTCGGCAATTTCCGGTCCGATGCCGGCAGGGTCGCCCACGGTGACGGCGATGACGGGAAGCGGGGTCACTGCTTCGGAACCGGCGCGCCGAGTTTGAAGACGTGAGGGTGGTCGGTCTTGATGGCGTGCCGGGTGTCCACGACGAGGCGCGCGTATTTGACCACGTCCTTGAAGTCGAACTGTCGATGATCGGTCAGCACCACCACACAGTCGGCTGCGGCCATGGCCGCCGGCGTCAGGGCCACCGATGACATGTCCACCGCGCCGGGCCAGTGTTGACCGTCGATAAAGGGCGCAAAGGGATCGTGATAAGTCACGCGCGCGCCTTTTTTCATCAGCAGGGCGATCACGTCGAGAGCGGGCGACTCGCGCACGTCATCGATATCGCGTTTGTAGGCCACGCCCATCACGAGGATCTCTGCCCCATTGACCGCCTTGCACTGGGCGTTCAGCGCATCGGTAATCTTGTCCACCACGTGGTGCGGCATGGCGCCATTCACCTGGCCGGCCAGTTCGATGAACCGGGCCTCGAAGCCAACCTCCTTCACCTTCCACGACAGGTAAAACGGATCAATCGGAATGCAGTGGCCTCCCAGGCCGGGCCCCGGGTAAAACGGCATGAAGCCAAACGGCTTCGTCGCGGCGGCATCCACGACTTCCCAGACGCTGATGCCGAGACGATCGCACATCATCGCCAGTTCATTGACCATCCCGATGTTCACGGCGCGGAAGGTGTTTTCGAGCAACTTCACCATCTCGGCCACTTTGGGTGAGCTCACTTCGACAACGCGATCGATCGACGACCGATACAGCGCGCCGGCGAGCCGCGCGCAATCCGGCGTCAAACCGCCCACCACCTTGGGCACATTCTTCGTGGTCCATTTTTCGTTGCCGGGATCAACGCGCTCGGGAGAAAACGCCAGGAAAAAATCGACGCCCGCCCTGAGCCCGCCACGTTCGAGGATGGGCTGCACCACTTCTTCAGTGGTACCGGGATAGGTCGTGGACTCGAGGATCACGAGCATGCCCGGATGGAGATGGCCGGCAATCGCCTCAACGGCCGACACCACAAACGAGAGATCCGGGTCCTTGGTTTTCCGAAGCGGCGTCGGCACGCAGATATTGATGGTGTCAAAATCCCGTACGGCACCCGGGTCCGCCGTCGCGGCCAGCTTGCCGGCGCTGCCCAGCGCCGCCACGGCCTCCGTCGGCACATCCTGGACGTAGGACTC
>JBKJQX010000100.1:0-7040 GCA_046594875.1 Vicinamibacterales bacterium | reverse complement strand
CTGTGGAAAACTCGCCAACGGAAATGACGTCGGGTGTCTTTTTGCCTGGATCTGCCAAAAAGACACCCGACGTCATTTCCGTTGGCGAGTTTTCCACAGATCGACACCCGTCCCCTTCAAGAACCTCCCCTTCGCCGATCAGCACCAGCGCGAGGTGGGCGAGGGGCGCGAGGTCACCGCTGGCGCCGACCGAGCCGCGTGACGGCACGCGGGGGTGGATGCCGGCGTTGAGCAGGGCGAGCAGCGCTTCGAGCGTGGAGAGCCGGATGCCGGAACGTCCGCACGCCAGCACATTGGCGCGCAGCGTCATGACGGCGCGCACTTCGGGCACCGACAGCGGCGCATCCACACCGGCGGCATGGCTACGCAGCAGATTCACCTGCAGAGCGGCGAGCTGGTCGGCGGGGATGGCCACTTCTGCCAGCGCACCGAATCCGGTGTTGATGCCGTAGACCGGCTCAGGACGCGCGGCATGCGCGTCGACCACCGCGCGGGCCGCGTTGACGCGCAGTGCGGCCTCAGGGGCCAATCCGACCGGGACGCGGTCCAAGGCCACACGGTGCAGGTCGTCAAGCGTGAGGGAGTGACCGTCGAGGAGAACCATGAGACAAGATTGAAGGTATCATTTTACTCGCATGAATCTGTGTGTACTCGGGGCCCAGTGGGGCGATGAAGGCAAAGGCAAGATTGTTGACCTGTTGACGCCGCACTTCAATGTGGTGGCGCGTTACCAGGGCGGACACAATGCCGGCCACACCGTCTATGTCAGCGGACGCAAGTTTGTCCTCCATCTCATTCCGTCAGGGATTCTCCATCCCGGCGTCATCTGCCTCATCGGCAATGGCGTGGTGGTGGACCCGCGCGCGTTGTTTGCCGAGGTCGACGAACTGGCCGGCATGGGCTTTGATGTACGGGGACGCCTCTTCGTTTCCGACAAAGCGCATCTCATCCTGCCGTATCACCGCGAGCTGGACATCCTGTCGGAGGCCCGTCGCGGCGACCGCAAGATTGGCACGACATCGCGGGGTATCGGTCCCGCCTATGAAGACAAGATTGGCCGGCGCGGTGTGCGTGTGGGTGACCTGCGCGATACGTCGCCCGACGGTCCCCTCGTGGGCGCCGTGCGAGAGAACGTGGACGCGCGCAACCGGCTCGTCGGTAATTCCGAAATGAAGTGGCAGGACGTGCTGGCCGATCTGCGCACGGCCTGGGTGCGTCTTGAGCCGCTCGTGACCGACGTCTCGCTGTACTTGAGCCGGTCCATGGGCGCGGGCCAGCGCGTGATGTTTGAAGGCGCACAGGGCACGTTGCTCGACATCGATCACGGCACCTACCCCTACGTCACCTCGTCGAACGCCATCGCGGGGGGCGTGTGCACGGGGTTGGGGATCGGGCCCAAGACGATCGGTGCCGTGCTTGGCGTGACCAAGGCGTACACCACGCGCGTGGGTGAAGGACCACTGCCGACTGAACTGCTCGGCGAGATGGGCGAACGGCTGCGCGAGAGCGGGCAGGAGTACGGCGCGTCCACCGGCCGGCCGCGGCGCTGCGGGTGGTACGACGCTGTGGCGGTGCGATACGCGGTGCGCATCAACGGCCTGGACGCGCTGGCGCTGACCAAACTCGACGTGCTGGACGGCATCGAGGCGCTGGATATCTGCACGGGGTATCGGTGCGGCACAGAAGTGCTGACCGAGATGCCCGGCGATACCGCACAGCTCGCGCTGTGCGAGCCCATCTACGAAACACTGCCCGGATGGAGCGAGCCCACACGCGGCGTCACGCGTTACATGGATCTGAACGCCAACGCCCGGGCCTACGTCCGTCGGCTTGAGGAAGTGACCGGCGTTCCGGCGGCCATCGTTTCGACCGGCTCAGAACGCGACCACACGATCATCCGCGACGACTCCGTCGCCGCGGCCTGGTTCCGGTAGATCCTAGCTCGGTGTTCCTGCGGGCGTAGGTACGCAGAAGCGGTCGAACGCCATCGTGAGGACGTCGGCGATGGCGTCCGCGGAACGCGACTCGATGTCGCGGCGTTCCACCATGTAGACCACCTTGCCATCGCGCAAGAGCGCGATGGACGGCGAGGACGGCGCGATGCCGGTGAAGTACTGGCGCGCGCGATCGGTGGCTTCGATGTCGGCGCCGGCAAACACCGTGGCCACCACGTCCGGCTTGTGCGCATGTTGCAGCGCCATCGCAATGCCGGGTCGAGCTTTGCCCGCAGCGCAGCCGCAGACGGAATTGACAATCATCATGACCACGCCCGGTGACGCCACGGTGGCGTCCACGTCAGCGGCCGTGCGGCACTCGCGGGCGCCAACGGCGGTCAGTTCCTGACGCATCGGGGCAACAAGGTATTCGGGGTACGGCATCTTCTATTCACTCTCCTGATAGCATCAAGTATACCGTGCCCGTCCTGCTCTGCGACCTTGACGACACGCTCTTTGACCACGAAGGGGCCACACGCGACGCCCTTGAACATCTGCGCGGCGTGTATCAGGTCCTGACCCAGTGGTCACTGGATGAGCTCGACCAACGGCACCGGGTGCTCCTGGAAACCATTCACCTCGATGTGCTGAACGGCCGGCTGACGATAGACGAGGCGCGGCGGGAGCGCTTTGGGCGGCTGTTGACGCAGGCCGGTATGGATGACCCGACCGCGACGGCGGCCCTCGCTGCGGCGTACCGAGAGGCGTACGCCTCCAACTGGCAGCCCGTGCCTGGTGCGATCGAGTTCCTGCGCGCGGTACGCGCGACGGGACACTCCATCGTGATTGTCACGAACAACGGCGTGGCCGAGCAGCAGTTGAAGCTGGTGCGGTGCGGATTGGATGTGCTCATTGATGCGATGGTGACGTCAGAGGAAGCCGGCGTCAGCAAACCGGCGCGGGGTATCTTCGATCAGGCGCTGGCCCGCACGGGAGCCACGCCGGGCGAGGCCGTGATGCTGGGCGACGCGTGGCACGCCGACGTCGAGGGGGCACGGGCCATCGGTGTGGCGCCGGTGTGGTTTAATCGCGCGCGCCGGCCGAGTCCGGACCCGTCAGTGACGGAACTGGTGTCGCTGGCGCCGGCGCTTGACGCCCTGGCGGTGGTGACGCGCGCCGCCCGGTCCCCGAGGGCTGCATCATGACGCCACCGTATGTACTGACTGAAGAGAACGTCGCCAGCCAGATCGCCGCTATTCGCGCGCGGCTCGATCGTCTGTGCGCGGGGTTGAGTGCGGCGCAGTTCAATTGGCAGGCTGACGCCGGCCGGCGGTGGAGTGTGGGGCAGTGCCTCGACCACGTGACAAGGACGACCCACCTGTACGGCGGTCACCTTGAGACGGCGGTCGCCGGGGCACCACGCGCGACGGGATCCGGCGCGCGGCCAAACTGGCTGGGGCGTGTGTTCATCTGGGTCATCGAACCGCCGGTGCGGTTCAAGGCGCCGGCTCCCGACTCCGTGCAGCCGGGTTCGTCGCTGGATCCGGCCATCGTCCTGACCGAGGCGGAAGGCGCGCTTGTGTTGCTACAGGCACTCACCGCACGTGCCGTCGGTGTGGACGCGGGACGAGTGCGGTTCGCCAACCCGTTCGCGCGCGGGAGCCGCGTGTTTAATGTGGCCACCGGCGTGTTGGTGATGTTGGCGCACACGCGCCGTCATCTGGAACAGGCCGAGCGAATCAGAGCGCGTCCCGATTTCCCGTCAGCGTGAGCGGTCGCGGCTCGTCGTCGCGAGCCCGATGCCGGCTATGACCAGCACCATCGAGGCGCTCAGTCGCCATGTCATCTGTTCATTCAGGAAGATCGCGGCCGCGAGTGCGGTGAGCACAGGCACCGCGAGTTGGACGGTTGCGGCCCGCCACACTGGAAGTGCCGGCAGTACCGCATACCAGGCCGCATACGCCAGACCCGAGGCGAAGGCGCCGGACGCCGAGGCCAGCGCGAGGCCGGTCAGGGTGTACGGGCCGGCCATGATGTCAATCTGGCCACTCGCGCCTGCCGTCAGGGCGACGATCACACTGATGACGGCGGCTCGCCGGAAGTTGTGGGCGGTTGCGCCGAGCGGATCGGTGGCGCCGCGTCCGGCCAGTGAATACGCACCCCAGCACGCGCCGGCGCCGGCCATGAGCATCGCGCCCAGCAGATCGGGCGCGCTTAGACCCGGCAGGGTCAGGACCAGGAAGCCGGCCAGTGCGAGCGCCACGCCGATACCGTGGCGTACAGACAACGTCTCGCCGCGCGCGAGGGCGGCACCAAACATCGTGAGTTGGACGCTGCCAAACAGCAGCAGGGCGCCCGGCCCTGCCCCAATACGCACATAGGCGAGCGTGAACAGCACCGCGTAGCCGGCCAGCCAGATGGCCATGAGCCAGGAGCCGCGCCCGGCGAAGGCGGAAAAGACGTCGGGTGTCTTTTTGCTTGTGGGCGCCAAAAAGACACCCGACGTCTTTTCCGGTGGGCGCCTCAGGGCCACCAGCGCCCACAACATGACGGCCCCGGTGACCAACCGCACCACCATGAACGTCCATGCGTCCAGGTGGTCGGCACGGATGGCGGCGCGCGTCAGGAGCGAGTTGGTGGCAAAACCCAGCAGTGCAAGGATGGTCAGGGGCAGCAGGCGCAAGCCCGCCCAGCATAGACCGAGTTTTCCCAGAGTTAACATGACCGTCGCTTGTCCGAAACACGGCGGTTGCATCTTGAACAGGCAAGTAACTGCGTCATGACGCCGCAGTAACGACAAAGGGGATTGGCATGAAACAACAGATATTGGGCCTGCTGCTGGTGATGGCGTTGCCGGGTGCGGCGGCCGGACAGACGCCGACGCCGCAGGCACCCCCGGCGCCGGCGGCCCCGACGCCGACTGCACCCGCGCCGGCCATCCGCGTGGGCGTGACGATGTTCGCGGACTACACGTTCACCGAGTTGCCCAAGACCACCGACGCGAATGGTGACCAGGTCAATCTCAGTGCGTTTAATCTGACGCGTTCGTACATCAACCTCACGGGCAACGTCAGCGCGCGGATCGCCTTCCGCATCACGCCGGATATTGTCAGAAATACCGACGCGGGCAGCACGTCGGGCAACCTGCTCTTCCGGATCAAGTACGCCTACGCGCAGATGCGCGTTGGGGACGACACCAACATCCGTCTGGGCATCCAGCCGACGCCGATGATTGACGGCCAGGAGGGCGTGTATCGCTACCGCTTCCAGGGCACCACGTTCGTCGAACGCGAGGGCGGCCTCTCGTCGTCGGACACGGGACTCACGGTGCTCAAGCCGCTGCCGAAGGGCTACGGCGACGTGCACGTCGGGTTTTACAACGGTGAAGGCTACACGCGGAGCGAGGTCAACAACCAGAAAGCGCTGATGATGCGCGCCACGGTCAAGCCCATGCCCACGCACAGCCTGGGCAAGGGACTGCGGCTCATCGGTTACTACCACCGCGATCACTACGTGAAAGACGCACCGCGTGGTCGTGCGGCGGGCAGCGTGATGTTTGAGCATACGCGGTTCAACGCCGGCGTGGACTACGCGCAGCGTGTGGATCAGGCGACGCCCGCATCACGTGAGATCACTGGACGTGGCTACTCGTTGTTTGTCACGCCATTCTTTGATGAGAAAGGGCGTGGTCTCGAGGGCCTGCTGCGGTTCGACTCGTTCGATCCGGATGTGGACGTGGACGGCAGGCGCACGCGGCTGATCGCGGGCGCGGCGTACTGGTTTCCGCGGCAGGGCACGGCCACTGCAGCCATGCTCGCGCACCTGGAGCAGGTGCGGCTCAGTAGCCTGACGCCGACGGTGACAAGCGAACGCCGCTATACGCTGAATCTGCTGATCACGTTTTGAGGAAATGACGTCGGGTGTCTTTTTGCCGTGCCACAGGCAATGAGCCACCGACGCAAAAAGACACCCGACGTCATTTCCTACGTGGGCCTGTACGTAGCTCGGTTCTCAAGCCCGAGTCGCTCGCTACCGCAGCGTCGGCGCGCGACGGTGTTTCGTCGCCCGCTCGTAGGCATAGCCGAGGCGGATGAGCGTGGCTTCATCCCAGGCACGGCCGAAGAAGGTGATGCCGGCCGGCAGGCGGTGCTCGCGCGTGTAGCCCATCGGCACGCTGATGGAAGGGAAGCCCGACGTGGGTGAAAAGACCTGGCTGTTGTCACCGCCCGGCGTATTGAGATCGCCGATCAGTCGCGGGGGATAACTCCATGTCGGGTACACGTAGGCATCGAGCGTCAACTCGTCCATGCGTGCGGTGACCGCCGCACCGTAGGCCTTGCGGTATTCGGCCTCAGCCACACACGCCGGTGACCCGGGTTCGGCCGGCGTGCTGTCTTCCGCCGACTGCAAACGCGCCTGGATCGACGGGTGGAACTTGCGCGACTTGATGACATCGGCGAGCGAACTGACCGGCGTCTTG
Organism: Vicinamibacterales bacterium; assembly: GCA_046594875.1. GTDB lineage: Bacteria > Acidobacteriota > Vicinamibacteria > Vicinamibacterales > SCN-69-37 > SYFT01. The sequence continues at coordinate 626 of JBKJQX010000100.1, read as the reverse complement.
CCGGCGTGGCGCGCGAACCATTGCGTGATGTCGTACTTGAAGCCACCGCAACTGCCGCCGCCCTGGGCGCGCCGTACGGTGGTCAGGTCAATCGCCGCCGGGTCCACAATCGTCGCACCCGCGCGCTCAAGCGCGGCCAACGCCGCGGTGAACACGGCCACCACTTCCGGATCCACGCCGCCTCGCTCATAGGCCTGGCGGAGCACTCCGATGCGTGCGCCCTTCAGGCCATCCGCCTTAAGCGAGTCGGCATACACGGGAATGGCGCGTCCCCGGCTCCGCGCGGTGACGGCGTCATCGGGGTCTTCACCGACGATCACCTGGAACACCGCCACCGCGTCCGCCATCGTGCGTGTCATCGGCCCGGCGATGTCCGCCAACAGGTTGAGCGGCACCACTCCCGTACGGCTCGTCAACCCCATCGTCGATCGAATGCCAACGAGCGCTTGATGGGCAGAGGGGCCGCGAATGGAATTTCCCGTGTCAGACCCGAGCCCGACGGCGCCGAAACTGGCGGCCACCGCTGCAGCCGTACCGCCGCTGGACCCGGCCGTCACGCGGTCGGTCGCATACGGGTTGCGTGTGTAGCCTGGAAGAAGAGAGTTCACCGTTTCGAGCGGACTGAA
>JBKJQX010000076.1:0-3562 GCA_046594875.1 Vicinamibacterales bacterium | reverse complement strand
CGTGAATGCGCGGTGGCCGCTGGCCATTTCGTAGAGCACGCAACCGAGTGAAAAGACATCCGCGCGGTGATCGGCTGCCAGCCCCTTGACCTGCTCGGGTGCCATGTAGCCGACCGTGCCCATGACGGTGCCCGGACTTGTGTGCTGGAGCTGCGTCGCAGCGCTGGTCGCGTCCGCTGTCGCGCCAGCTCGGTCGAGCGTTTTCGCAAGACCAAAGTCGAGGATCTTCACTCGGCCGTCCGCCGCCAGGAAGACGTTCTCCGGTTTCAGATCGCGGTGGACAATCTGCTTCTCATGCGCAGCCGCCAGGCCTTGCGCGATTTCGATCCCAATCTGCGTGACCTTGCGGATAGGCAGGGCCACCGCACTTCCGCCCGATGGGTTCAATCGCTCGCGCAGCGTCTCGCCTTCGAGAAGCTCCATGACGACGAAGTTATTGTCGCCTGCAGAGCCAAACTCGTGGACCGCGAGGATATTCGGATGTGACAGCGCCGCGATGGCCTTGGCTTCGCGCTCGAATCGTGCGCGCGCCGCATCGTCCAAAGCCAGATGCGGCGGCAGGACCTTGATCGCCACATCGCGATCGAGCCTGGAGTCGCGTGCGCGATAGACCTCGCCCATGCCTCCGGCGCCGATTGCATCCAGAATTTCGTACGCACCAAGACGAGTGCCGGCCGGAAGTGACATGGCGTGCGATTCTACCTTCCCGTGGCGGCCGCTTGCGACGTCCAGTTGGTGACGAGCGTCATCAGCGGGGCATTGCGTTCCTTCAGGACATTGACCGCGAAACGCTGCCCGTCCGGCATCGGCGCGTAGGGCCGCACGAAGTCATCCACCCCGGCCCAGCTGAAAATCGCCTTGAACAGCTCGCGCGGCGTTGAATGGCGGAACGTGGCGCCTGTCTCAACGTCCACAACCATCAGCCGGTTCTGCGGCCCGATGAAATACAGCTCGCGTCCGTCATTCCTCCACAACGGCATGGCCCCGCCTTGCGTGGAGACCTGCCATCGACTCGCCTCGCCTGACAGCGAACTCACGTAGATCTCGCGGCGTCCCGTCTGGTCGCTGCTGTACGCGAGCCACTGGTCGCCGGGGGAGAGCGCGCCCGTCAGTTCACCGAACTGGGTCTGCGCCAGCGGTGTGACCTTCTGATCCTTGAGGTCGAGGCGAAGCAGGTCCAGCCCGGTCTGGTTCGCCACCGCGCCGACCACCAGCCAGGTTCCATCGGCAGACCAGGCAAAGGGCCAGAACCCCGCAACGCTGGTGCCCACCACTTCAGGCTGCCCGCGTCCATCCGACGATCGGCGGTAAATGATGCCGTCGTTCTTGTGGTCGTTGGCGTAGGCCACGTACCGGTCATCCGGAGACCAGATCTGATACAGGTCGCTGCCTGCTTCGAACGTGAGCGGGCCCGACGTGCCACGTTGCAGATCGTAAATCCAGATGTCCTGCGACCGCGCGCCGGCAGCGGTGATCGAGGCAGCCATTCGCGTTCCGTCGTGTGACAACGTCAGCCCGCCTTCGACCAGCACGGATTCCGCAATTGTCTGAACCGGTTGGCCTGTCCGACTCACAAGCATCAGTGTTGAACGCGTGGTGCCGGCATCCGGCAGATAGACGAGTGTGCCGTCCGACGACACACTGGCGTACACCAGCTCGTTTGAATCGAACTCGAGGCCGGCGGCCACCGGGAACACCGCGCCGGACACTGCCAGGCGTCTGGTGTCAAATGCCTGGGCCCGCAGGGCGCCCTCACGCCAGAACAGGAGGTATCCCTCGGCTGAGTACAGCGGCGATGAGTTGGCCGTGACCAGCCGCGTGCGCACGCCGGTGGAGAGGGTGAGCGCTTCAATCGTGCTCGAATCGTCCTTTGCGCCAGCCTCGCCGGTCTGTGCGACAAAAAGCAGGTGATCTTCATCCACGAACACTGGCCAGCGATGGCTCTTTTCGCCACGCGACTCATCGAACGTGGTCAACGCCGTTGGTGTGCCGCCGCCGGCATCCACGCTATCGAGTCCCGTGCGGAACGTCGCGCTCAACACAATCCGGTTGCCGGGTCCCCATGCGCCACCGCGAGGCGACGGCGCGTCGCAGATGGCCTGCGGAGGGCTTCCCTGAAGGTCCGTTTTCTTCAGCTTCCCGTCCGCGAAGAAGGCGATCTGCGTGCCGTCCGGCGACCAGAACGGGAGGCTGGCGCCATCGGTCTGCGGAACGGCCAAAGGCGTGCCGTTCGCCAAGTCACGAATCGAGAGTGAGGAGACTCCGGTTTCTTGACTCACACTGGTCATCACCAGCCGGCTGCCGTCGGGCGAAAGCGCGAATCCAACGCCAATCGTGGAGCCAGGAGGCGGCGCGATCAACGCCTCGAGCCGTATCTGCCCTGGTTGCGACGTCCCGGCGAACCACAGGCCGCCGAAGACGGCCGAGGTGACCAGCGCCATCGCGGCCACGGCCCACGGCGCCTTTGAGCCCGCTTGACTCGCCGCAGGCGCAGCACCCTGCGCAGCGCGCCCGCTCATCGTCTGCGGATTACTCAGGAGCAAGCGCGCTTCGCCGATGTCGCGCAGGCGCTGCTTCGGATCGCGTTCGAGGCACCGCTGAATCAGCGTCACGAGTGCCGGGGGTGTATTGGCCGGCAGCGCGGTCCATTCCGGATCTTTCATCAGCACGGCGGCCAGCGTGGTCGAGATATCCTCACCCTCAAACGCACGCCGGCCGGTCAGCATTTCGTAGAGCACCACGCCGAAGGCCCAGATGTCAGCGCGGCGATCGACCGCTTTGCCCTTGGCCTGCTCGGGCGCCATGTAGGCGGCCGTGCCGATGATCATGCCCATCTGCGTGGCGCGAGCCGTGAGCGTCGGCGAGTTGTGGAGGTCCGAGGTTCCAGGTCCAAGGTCCGAGGTCATCGCCTTCGCCAAGCCGAAGTCGAGCACCTTGACCGTGCCATCCGCGCGCACCTTCACGTTGGCGGGTTTCAGGTCGCGATGGACGATGCCCTGTTCGTGGGCGGCCTCGAGCGCCTCGGCGATCTGCCGGGCGATCGGGAGCACCTCGTCGAGCGGCATTCCGGACGTACGTGGGGCGCCATGGGTTTTAAGGGCGCCGATCTTCGCGGACAGGTCCTCGCCCTCAACCAGTTCCATGACGAGCGCGCGCAAGACGACCTCTGAGGTCGTTTCCTCAATCCCGTAGATTGCCGCGATGTTTGGATGGTTCAGCGCGGCGAGGCTCTTGGCTTCGCGCTCGAAGCGGGCCAGGCGCTCCGGGTCCCGGGCGAACAGGTCGGGCAGGATCTTGATCGCCACATCGCGATCGAGTCGGGCATCGCGCGCGCGGTAGACTTCGCCCATGCCACCGGCGCCCAGGGGGCCGACAATATCGTAGGGACCAATCTTCGTTCCGGCGACCAGGCTCATCAGGAGGCCTGATTATAGTGGAATGCCCTCGTTCATCGTCCCGGCCGACAACGAAGCGGCCGTGATCGGCCCCACGCTCTGTGTGTCCAAAATGAAAACGGCCCGCTGGAGGCGGACCGTGATTCGTACAATTTGCCAGGCAAAAA